>NZ_JADYWN010000001.1:0-395358 GCF_015864805.1 Pseudoalteromonas sp. NZS127
TTACCAAACCATTGAGCAAGGCGCTGAGGCCATCACTAACCAGTTTGCTGAGCTACAAAGTGCAGGTAAACGCTACGCTGTGGTTGATGCCTTTAATAGTGCACATTTAGCAACCCTAGGCAAAGCGGCTAAGTCGCTAAAGTTAATTACTGGCGGCTCTGGATTGGCAGCGGGCATTGCTAAAAACTGGCAGCAGCAACTACAAGATCAAGGCGAAGCCAAAAAAGCGGGCTACCCAACCAAAGCAGCCACCGTCATATTATCGGGTTCGTGCTCGTTAATGACCAATAAACAAGTTGCAGCTTATAAAACTAAAGCTCCTCACTTCGCGCTCGATATCGACCATTGCTTAAACTTAGATAATTATAGCAACCAAGTATTTGACTGGGTGATTAACAACTTGAATACCCCATTCGCCCCCTTAATTTATGCCACTGCGGATGTTAATGCATTACAAGCAACGCATAAAAAGTATGGTGCTGATATTTCCAGCCAAGCAGTTGAAAACCTCTTTAGTCAATTAACCATTAAACTTAAAGAATATGGTGTGCGTAATTTCATTGTTGCCGGTGGCGAAACATCTGGCGTTGTTACCCAAAGTTTGCAGCTTGATGGCTTTCATATCGGCCCTCAAATTAGCCCAGGTGTGCCATGGGTAAAGGGCATTAATAGCGATATTTCCTTGGCATTAAAATCTGGAAATTTTGGCGCTGAACCTTTCTTTACCCAAGCTCAGGAGTATTTTAAATGAATGAAGCACAATTAAGGCTGCAAGTAGTAGAGCTTGCGCGTTCAATGTTTGAACGTGGGTATGCCACAGGTGGTGCCGGTAATCTTTCGGTAAAGTTATCTAATGGCCATTTTTTAACAACCCCGACAGGATCTTCATTTGGTCGTTTGGTCGCCGAAGAGCTCTCTGTAGTTGATAAAGACGGAAAACACCTTACAGGTAAGCCCCCCTCTAAAGAGGTGTCTTTTCACTTAGCTATTTACGATAAAGACCCTAACTGCAATGCAATTGTACACCTACATTCAACGTACTTAACCGCGTTATCTTGCCTTGAAAACTTAGATCCTAACAATGCAATAAAGGCATTTACACCTTATTACGTAATGCGCGTTGGTGAGTTACCTGTGGTGCCTTATTACCGCCCGGGCGATCCGCAAATAGCTAAAGATTTAGCCCAGTTAGCAGGGAAATATCGGGCATTTTTACTTTCTAATCATGGCCCTATCATTACTGGTAGTGATTTTTTAGATGCCGTAGATAACGCAGAAGAATTAGAAGAAACCGCTAAGCTAGCATTTTTATTACAAGGTAAAGCAACACGTTACCTAACCGACTCAGAAGTAACTGATTTAAAAGGGAGAGGAAAATAATGGCTCAATTTGCAGCAAATCTAACTATGCTTTTTAGTGAAGTCGCATTCCTTGAACGCTTTGAACGCGCACACAAAGCAGGCTTTAAAGCCGTTGAATACCTTTTCCCGTATGCTTTTGAAGCACAAGTATTAGCAGATAAATTACAGCAATTTGGATTAGAGCAAGCTTTATTTAATATGCCAGCGGGCGATTGGGATGCTGGTGAGCGCGGCTTTGCAGCCATCCCCGGGCGTGAACAAGAGTTTAAGCAAAGTGTTGCAATAGCGCTCGACTACGCCGCCGCATTAAACTGTAAAAAAGTACATGCTATGGCTGGTATTGTAAACGCTCAATTTAGCCGTGAGCAGCATGTTGACACATTTATTAAAAACATTCGCTATGCCGCTGATACGTTTGCAAAACATGATATTGAACTGATGATAGAGCCATTAAATAACCGAGATGTACCTCATTATTTTATTGCTCACCAACGAGAAGCTGCTGAGTTAATTAAATTAATTGACCGTCCAAATGTGAAGCTGCAACTAGATATTTATCATGCTGCAATAATGGATGGTGATCTGACCCACCTAATTAATGATCTCGCCTCGGTGACAGGGCATATTCAAATTGCCTCTGTACCAGCACGCCATGAGCCCTCTGAAGGGGAAATTAATTACCCACATATATTTAATGTACTAGACGAATCTGGTTATAAAGGCTGGATCGGCTGCGAATACAACCCTAAAAACAACACTGAAGATGGCCTTGAGTGGCTAAAGCCCCACTTATAAGCACTATTTATCAATAATAAATAACACAGTTAATAAACATACAAAGGTATTTACATGAATATTATTATCACCGGTGGTGCTGGTTTTTTAGGCTCAGAGCTACTAAATAACTTGCTACAACAGTTTCCTCAAATTGAAACAATTAAAGTAGTAGACCGTATTAAATTAGACAGCAATTTAATTACCAATAATAAAGTTCACTCTATCGTTGCTGATATTACCGTTAAAGAAGATATAGAAAAAATCATCGATGAACAAACTACTCACGTGTTCCATTTAGCTGCAATTGTTTCAAGCCATGCAGAGGAAGATTTTGAGTTAGGCATGCTGGTTAATTTAAAAGCCACACAAATTTTACTCGAGTGCTGTCGCCAAGCTAACCCTAATATTCGTCTTGTTTTTTCAAGCTCACTTGCTGTGTTTGGTGGGGAGCTTCCAGAACAAATTGATTACATGACGGCTATGCAACCTAGTTCTTCGTACGGTACACAAAAAGCGATTTGTGAGTTACTCGTCAACGATTACGCCAGAAAAGGCTTTGTTGATGCAGTTACGGTTCGTCTGCCTACTATTTGTATTCGCCCAGGCGTACCTAATAAAGCGGCCTCTTCTTTTGTCAGTGGCATGATACGCGAACCACTTAAACAGCAAGCGTCAAACTGCCCTGTTGATGTTGAGTTACCTTTATGGGTATCTAGTCCTAACAGCGTGATTAAAAATATTATTCATGCAAGTCAGCTCGACACAAAACTGTTAAAAGGCTTTCGCACTGTAAATTTACCTGGATTAAAAACATCACCAAAAGAAATGATCGAATGCTTAGTTAAAATAAAAGGCGAGCCCGTTTTAGAGCTCATTAGTTACGAAAAAGATGAAAATGTAGAACGTATTGTTTCTAGTTGGCCACAGTCAATGAATAACGAAAAAGAACTAGCAATAGGATTTGTTAAAGATAAAGACTTTAACTCTATTTTAAATGCTTACTTAGACACCCAAAAATAAAGTAAACCTATTACTTAATAACAAAGAGGTCTCGCGTATGTTACCAATATCTGTAATCGGCTTAATAATAGCCGTATTTGTGTTAATATTTTTAGTATTAAGAACCAGAGTACACGTTTTCATTGCTATGCTTGCAGCTGCCTGTTTGGCTGGTTTAATTGGCGGTTTAAGTGTAAACGAAACTATGGCAGCCATAAGTGATGGCTTTGGTGGCACTTTAGGTGGCATCGGTATTGTTATCGGTTTAGGTGTAATGATGGGGGCTATTTTAGAAGCCTCTGGCGCTGGTGAATCAATAGCCTACAACTTTATTAAGTGGCTAGGTAAGAAAAAAGAAGAAACCGCACTGGCCGTAACTGGTTATATTGTAAGTATTCCTGTGTTTGTTGATAGTGCACTTATTATTCTTTACCCTATAGCTAAATCGTTAGCAAGAACGTCAAATCGCTCTATTTTAACCTTAACAGTATCGCTGGCGGGTGGTTTAGTTGTTGCCCACCACTGTATCCCACCAACACCTGGCCCTTTAGGTGTAGCGAGTATATTTGGTGTCGATTTAGCTTCAATGTTAGGTTTTGGACTTTTGATTGCCGCTCCTTGCGTATACGGTATTATTCTATACTCACGCTGGCTAGAAAAGCACTTCCCGGAGTTCATTGCTATCCCAACGATAAGCCACACAGGCGATGCTGCTAAGCAAGTTCATAATGACTACATGGCAACAAAAGAAGCTAAAAACCTCCCTTCACTAACCAAGTCAATTATGCCTATTGTAGTGCCAATTGTATTAATTTTAGTGAAATCGCTTATGGGCCTTGCTGAAAAGCAGTTTGGTATGGACGGGCTATCGGCCAGTACTTTTGGTGCTGTTTTTAACTTTCTTGGCCATCCTATCATCGCACTTTCAATAAGTACTTTATTAGCTGTCTATACATTAACGCCTCATTTGGATAAAGAAACAACAACAACTAAACTAGAAGAAGGCATTACGACTTGCGGTATTATTTTACTTGTAACCGGTGCCGGTGGCGCATTGGGCGCAGTATTACGCGCATCAGGTGCAGGTGCTGAAATTGCCAACCAAATTATTGAGTTATCAATATCACCAATAATGATCCCATTTATTATTGCTACGTTGGTGCGAATTATTCAAGGCAGTGGTACCGTTTCAATGATTACTGCAGCGTCAATATCTGCGCCAGTACTGCTCGAAATGGATGGAGTAAATATGTTATTCGCAGCATCAGCAGCAACTATGGGTAGTTTATTTGCGGGCTACTTTAACGATAGCTTATTTCACATTGTTAACCGCTTAATGGGCGTCACTGAAGTTAAAAAGCAACTTGTTATTTGGACAGTGCCAACGACTATTGCTTGGGCTATAGGTGGATCACTTATCATGATTTTGAATCTGTTCTTTGGTAGCCATGGTAGTATTTATGACCCGCTATTCCCTTTATTAGTTTTAGCTGGCTGTTTGCTCTTTGTTAAAAGTCAAAGTAAGCAGCATTTACAAGTAGCTTAATTTCTACTGTTTTTTGCAAAATTAACAAGGCCTCTTTATCAAGAGGCCTAGTTAATTAGATAACCTTATTACCACGCCATTCCAAGTGACAGTTTACGTCCATTGTTACTTCTAGAGCCATAAAAAGTAAGATTGATACCAGCTCTAATAATTCATCCCTGAAGCAGTACCCATCACTCATCCATGAACCCACTTCGAGTCACTGCGAAACTGCGTTTCGGTTCACTCTCACCCAGCGGCCGGACCTTAACTTATAACAGCGGCACTCCCGCGTGCCGCTCGAGTCCGGCGGGTTGTGTCCGATTGCACTTTTCGTAGGCATAAAAAAACCCCGACCAATTTGATCGGGGCTATAAAAAGTGGTACCAGCGGCCGGACCTTAACTTATAACAGCGGCACTCCCGCGTGCCGCTCGAGTCCGGCGGGTTGTGTCCGTTTACACTTTTCTGTAGGCATAAAAAAACCCCGACCAATTTGATCGGGGCTATAAAAAGTGGTACCAGCGGCCGGACTCGAACCGGCACGCCTTTCGGCAGGGGATTTTGAATCCCCCATGTATACCAATTTCATCACGCTGGCATAATTTTTCTTTAACCTTCTAAATACCAGAAGATAAAGAAAAACCACTTTAGAGCTTAGGTTTATAAAACTGCCTTTGTCTCTATGCTAAGCATTATACAATCAATAAAGGTAGCGGCAAGCGTTTTATGACATAAGTACAATCAACCGCTTAACAATTAAGCAACCATTAACATTTAACTCTGCGCAGCGCTTTTATGCCTTACTGAAGAGGTAGTATTTACCAGCCTATTTGCTAAACTAGCGCGCATATTAATAGTGAGAGTATATTTATGTTGAATGAATTTCCACGAGCTGGCTTTTGGCGTCGTTTGGCGTCGTTAATTTATGATGCCTTGGTCGTAATTTCTTTATCTATGCTTACTGCCATACTCTACTTTGCAGTCATTCAGCTACTAACGTCTTTAGATATGATAGTTAAAACTGACGATCCTGCTGCTTTAATACAAGACTCCACGTTACTCTCTGGTATTAGAAGTGCGTTGTTTGTTGGAGTAAACGTATTCTTTTTTGCTTATTTTTGGACTAAAAGCGGGCAAACCATTGGCATGCGCGCATGGCGCTTAAAAGTACAAACTCTAGATGGGCAACTTATTAGCTGGCCGCAAGCAATAATTCGCAGTGTTAGTGCATTACTTGGTTTAGGTAATTTAGTGGTATTGGTTGATTTTAAAAATAAAAAAGCTTTGCAAGATTACCTTTCTAAAACCGAAGTTATTGCACTCACCAAAGAAGAAAACAAGCGTATTTACCGTGAGCTTGATTAATTAAAAGTAATACACTGTAATTTATAAGCACAAAAAAGCGTGGCACTTTTATAAAGTAGCCACGCTTTTTTGTTTCAAGGTATTTTTGTAACTACCTTTTTATAACTAGTTTTATGCGCGTTTATTCATTAAGTAAGCAGCAAAGCCGGTGAATATAATGCTAGGCACTACAGCGCCAATAAACGCAGGTATTTGATACACCATAACCACAGGACCAAATATTTCGTTAGTTAGGTGAAACACTATACCCGTAACTACGCCCATTATTATACGTGCGCCCATAGTGACGGTACGCAACGGGCCAAATATAAACGACAGTGCAACTAGCAACATTACGGCTATAGATATTGGCTGCATAAGTTTGCGCCACAGCGCGAGTTCATAGGTGCTGGTATCTTGATCGTTTTGCTTTAAATAGTCTAAGTAAGACCATAACCCAGTAAACGACAGCGACTCAGGTTTAACCGATACCACACCCAGCTTTTCAGCAGTAAGTTGTGATGGGTAAAACTCCTCAGGCACTTGCTCTGTGGTAATAAGCTCATCACTTATTTTTACTTTATTGACGCCGCGCAGTAACCAGCCGTTTTCGCGACTTAGCGCATCTTTTGCCTTCGTTATTTGTGTAAGCGATAGCGACTGATCAAAGTGGTACATATGTACACCATTTAATTTACCATTTTGATCTACATCTTCTATATTTATAAAGTTATTGCCGTCTTTTGCCCATACGCCTTTTTGCGCATTAAAAACATCGCCACCATGAATTGCCTGGTTACGCATTTCTTTAGCTTGTAATTGCGCCTCGGGTACTCCCCACTCGCCTAATGCCATCATACATAGCGCCATAAATACGGCGGTTTTCATTACCGAGCTTATAATTTGTAAGCGCGACATACCTGCAGCGTGCATTACCACCAGCTCGCTGTTTGAGGCAAGCGCTCCTAACCCAGTTAAGCCACCAATGAGCGCGGCCATCGGAAAAAACACCACTAAATCGCCCGGTATTGTGTAAAGCGTGTAGAGCATCGCGGTCATTAAATCGTAACTACCACGGCCAACTGACTTTAACTGGTCGATAAATTTAATTAAGGTGCTAATGCCTACCAGTACCAATAATGCAAAGCCGGTGGTTTGTAAAATGCTGCGACCTAAATACCAATCAAGGGTTTTCATCATGCGCCCAACTCCCGCTTAGTAATTACCGCTTTAAGCCAAGCGCCAAGTGGTCGCCCTTTAATTATTAATAGTCCGCCAATAAATAAGGCACTTAAGTGAATCCACCAAAGGCCAATAGAGGGAGGTATTTTGCCATCTTCAACAGCAAATTTAGCAGCGTTAAGTAAAATAAAATAACCTAAGTACAAACTAATTGCCGGCACTAACTTAGCAAATTTACCTTGGCGTGGATTAACCACACTTAACGGTACTGCTAATAGTGTCAGCAGTGGAATAGAAAGCGGTATAGCAATACGCCATTGCCACTGCGCGGTTGCCTCTGGAGTGTTAAGTGCCAACAATTGATTAGTAGGAATTGCTTCTAACTTACGGCGTTGGTGCTCTATTTCTTGCTCACGTATTTGTACACTATAACCGTCAAACTCGGTTAAATTGAGCGCCGGCGTTAAGCCATCAGTTTCATAGCGTTTGCCGTCGCTAAGAACGAGTTGTTGTTCGCCATTTTGCGCTTCAATTACAACTCCTTGCTCTGCATAAACTAGGCGTGCAAGGTTGTCTTTTTCGCTATCGGGGAGTTGTGCTACAAATACTTTATTAAGCTCTTTTCCACCGTTTTCAATGTTATGAATAAACACCACGGCTTTTTCGTTACCGGTTTGCTGAAAGCGACCTGCCCTTAATGCAGATAATCCCGCATCGGCTTTAGCTTGCTCTTTTAATTGGTACTCTTGCTCGCTTGCCCAAGGGGCAACATGCATAGTGAGCGCGGCGGCTAAAATAGCCAACCCCACACTTGATATAAGCGTCACTCTAACCACATACCATTCACTTACACCACAGGCTTTAAGCACGGTCATTTCGCTATCGGCATAGATACGGCTGTAGGCCAAAATTATGCCTAAAAATATACTCAATGGTAAAATTAACGAGGCTAACTGTGGCAATTTAAGTGCGATCATCGATAGCACTAATTTAGCAGGAATACTACCCTCAGAGGCATCGCCTAAAATACTAACTAACTTTTGCGACAAAAAAATGGTCATCAAAGTTAAAAATACGGCGACCTGCGATTTTAAAACCTCAGCAGTCAAATAACGAAAAATAAGCAATAGTCGCCCCTGTTAAACATGGTGTGTCACTGCAATAGTGAAAGTTTATAGTTAGTCATGATTTTACTCAGCGTTGCCGAGTATAGATCTAATATTATAAGCCATGAAAATTAATTATCCTACCTAACAACACGATATAATGTTGCATTAGTGACCCTTAAGCAGATAAAGTTCAATTACACAGTAAGAGTCGGGCAAAATCAGCTAAGATTAGAGCTACACCTAAATAATTTAGGTATATAAGACTAAAAATATTTTTAGTTTCTGCTTAGCTTCTAAAGATGACTCAAAATCAGGAGTGACAATGGAATTTAACGTAAAAAGTGGTAGCCCAGAAAAACAACGTAGCGCATGTATTGTAGTTGGTGTATACGAGCCTCGTCGGTTATCCCCCATTGGTGAACAACTCGATAAAATCAGTGATGGTTATATCTCAAATTTACTTCGCCGAGGTGACCTAGAAGGAAAGCCGGGCCAAGTTTTATTATTGCATCATGTACCAAACATCTTAAGCGAGCGCATATTGCTTGTAGGGTGTGGTAAAGAGCGCGAGCTTGACGATAAGCAATATAAACAAATTATTTCTAAAACAATTAATACCTTAAACGACACCGGCTCTATGGAAGCGGTATGCTTTTTAACAGAGCAACACGTTAAAGGTCGCGATACCTACTGGAAAGTGCGCCAAGCAGTAGAAACCACCCAAGATTGTTTATACACCTTTAATCAACTAAAAAGTAAAACAGTAGACCCACGTCGTCCACTGCGTAAAATGGTGTTTAATGTTCCAACGCGTCGCGAGCTAACTATAGGCGAAAGCGCTATTGAGCATGGTTTAGCTATTGCTGCCGGTAGTAAGCTGTGTAAAGACGTAGCAAATATGCCACCTAATATTTGTAACCCTGCGTATTTAGGCGAGCAAGCACAACAGCTAGCAACTAATTTTGACAACATTACTGTTGATCTAATCGGCGAAGAGCAAATGGCTGAGCTAGGTATGAACTCTTACTTAGCTGTTGGTCGCGGCAGTGTGAACGAATCGGTTATGTCGGTAATTAACTACAAAGGCGGCGCAGATGATCAAGCTCCTATCGTATTAGTTGGTAAAGGCTTAACCTTCGATTCGGGCGGTATTTCATTAAAACCTGGCGAAGGCATGGACGAAATGAAATACGACATGGGCGGTGCTGCAGGTGTTATTGGTGCAATGCGTGCACTGGCACAAATGCAGTTACCTATTAACGTGATTGGTATTTTAGCCGGCTGCGAAAATATGCCGGGGCCAAATGCATATCGCCCAGGTGACATTTTAACCACTATGTCGGGACAAACCGTTGAAGTATTAAATACTGATGCCGAAGGGCGCTTAGTATTATGTGATGCACTAACCTATGTAGAGCGTTTTGAGCCAGAAACCGTTATTGATGTAGCTACATTAACAGGTGCTTGTATTGTAGCACTAGGCGCACATGCAACCGGTTTACTCTCTAACCATAATCCGCTTGCGCATGAGTTGTTAAAAGCATCGGAGCAAAGTGGCGACCGTGCATGGCAACTACCGCTATGGGACGACTATCAAGATCAACTAGAGAGCCCATTTGCCGACTTTACTAACTTAGGGGGCCGTGCAGCTGGTACTATTACCGCAGCGTGTTTTTTATCTAAGTTTACTAAAAAGTACAACTGGGCACATTTAGATATTGCAGGCACGGCATGGCGCAGTGGCGCTAAAAAAGGCGCAACAGGCCGCCCTGTTCCTATGCTTACTCAATATTTATTAAACAGAGCCGGCGTAAACGAAGCCGCTCAAGATTAAGCATACCGCTTAGCTACTTATTAAGGCGCCGTTTGGCGCCTTATTTATTTGGGTATTAATTGAAGCAAAACCCGTTATATGGCAAAATCAGCCTCTTAATTTATGTGTATTAACTAGCTACACATTCAATGTCATGGGAAACCCCGATACAATGAACATGAACGCCCAATTTTTCGTTCTAAAGCAACAAGATGAGTCGCTAGCTAAGCCTGATGATCATTTTGCTTTGGCGGCTCAAATTGCCGCTGATCAGTATCGGCTTGGCCAACGTGTATTTATTTGTGTAGATAACGAAAATACCGCCTTTGCCATTGATGAAACACTTTGGGCATTTGATCCCGACAGTTTTGTACCTCATAACCTACAAGGTGAAGGCCCAAAAGGCGGCGCACCGGTAGAAATTGGTACTACGCCCCCTGTTGGCAATCGTAAAGTTTTAATTAACTTGGCTAATAACTTACCGGATTTTATTCGCCGCTTTAACCAAGTTTTTGATTTTGTACCCGTAGAAGCCGTTGCTAAACAAGCAGCTCGCGAGCGTTTTAAAAAGCTACGCCAACTCGGTGCCAACATCACCACGCAAGATATTAATAACTAAAAACACTTTTAGTAAAATAGCTAACCAACTAATTTAAGTACTTATTTAAGGTTCTGTGTAATGGATAAAACCTACAATCCGCAAGATATTGAACAGTCTCTATACCAAGGCTGGGAAGAAAAAGGCTACTTTAAACCATCTGGCCAAGGCGTCCCGTATTCAATTATGATCCCGCCGCCAAATGTCACTGGTAGCTTACACATGGGCCACGCTTTCCAAGACACCATAATGGATACCTTAACGCGCTTTAAACGTATGCAAGGTAACAACACATTATGGCAAGTAGGCACTGACCACGCAGGTATTGCAACGCAAATGTTGGTTGAGCGTAAGCTGCATGCTGAGGAAGGCAAAACACGCCACGATTTAGGTCGCGAAGATTTTATTAATAAAATCTGGGAATGGAAAAAAGAATCCGGTGGCACAATCACTAAACAACTTCGTCGCCTTGGCGCATCGGTTGATTGGGATCGTGAACGCTTTACCATGGACGATGGCCTATCTGAAGCCGTTAAAGAAGTGTTTGTACGCCTGCATAAAGAAAACCTAATTTACCGTGGCAAACGCCTAGTAAACTGGGATCCTAAATTACACACTGCTATTTCTGATCTTGAAGTTGAAAACAAAGACAAGCAAGGCCACATGTGGAACTTACGTTACCCACTAGCCGACGGTGTTAAAACTCAAGATGGTAAAGACTACATAGTAGTAGCAACAACCCGCCCAGAAACTATGTTGGGCGACTCGGGCGTTGCAGTAAACCCTGATGACGAACGCTACATAGATTTAATCGGTAAAGAGATTTTATTACCCATTGTTAATCGCCGTATTAAAATTGTAGCCGATGAACATGCCGATAAAGATAAAGGCACGGGCTGTGTAAAAATAACCCCAGCGCACGACTTTAACGATAACGAAGTAGGCAAGCGTCACAAAATGCCGATGATCAACATTTTCGATAAAGACGCCGCTATTCTTACTCAAGGCGAAACCTACAGCTTTGATGGCAAAGAACTTGAGTTTGATGCACCAATTCCTGAGCGCCTACACGGGCTTGACCGTTTTGCTGCGCGTAAAGCGATTGTAGCTGAATTTGAAGAACTAGGCTTACTTGAAAAAATTGAAGATCATGGTTTAACCGTTCCTTACGGCGACCGCTCGGGTGTGGTAATTGAGCCACTGCTTACCGACCAATGGTATGTACGTGTTGCACCTCTTGCAGAGCCGGCTAAAGAAGCGGTTAAAAACGGCGACATTCAATTTGTACCTAAACAATACGAAAACATGTACTTTTCGTGGATGAACGACGTACAAGATTGGTGTATTTCACGCCAGCTTTGGTGGGGCCACCGCATTCCTGCTTGGTACGACAGCGAAGGCAACGTATTTGTTGGTCGCGATGAAGCTGAAGTACGCCGCGAAAATAACATTGCAGACAGCGTAACACTAAGCCAAGACGAAGACGTACTTGATACCTGGTTCTCATCAGCGCTTTGGACGTTCTCAACTCAAGGTTGGCCTGCAAACACTGATGATTTAAAAACCTTCCACCCGTCTGACGTGCTGGTAACTGGTTTTGATATTATTTTCTTCTGGGTTGCGCGTATGATCATGATGACGCTGCACTTTATAAAAGACGAAAATGGTAAACCACAAGTGCCGTTTAAAACCGTGTATGTAACTGGTTTAATACGTGACGACAACGGCGATAAAATGTCTAAGTCAAAAGGTAACGTACTTGACCCACTAGACATGATTGACGGCATTGAACTTGAAGAGTTAGTACAAAAGCGTACTGGTAACATGATGCAGCCAAAATTAGCGGCTAAAATCGAAAAAGATACCCGCAAAGTATTTGCAGGCGGTATTGAAGCACACGGCACCGATGCCCTTCGCTTTACGCTTGCAGCAATGGCCTCTACCGGTCGCGATATTAACTGGGACATGAACCGCCTTGAAGGCTACCGTAACTTCTGTAACAAACTATGGAACGCGAGTCGTTACGTATTAATGAACACAGAAGAGCAAGACTGTGGTTTTGCAACCAATGCACAAAAAGAGTTGTCGTTAGCCGATCGCTGGATTTTAGGTCAATTTGAGTCAACTGTTAAAAGTTATACTGAGCATTTAGATAATTACCGCTTTGACTTAGCTGCTAACACCCTGTACGAGTTTACTTGGCACCAATTTTGCGATTGGTACTTAGAACTAACTAAACCGGTATTATTTAAAGGCAGTGAAGCACAGCAACGCGGTACACGTAATACACTAATTACCGTACTTGAAAGCTTGTTGCGTTTAATGCACCCAATGATGCCATACATCACCGAAACTATTTGGCAACGTGTAGCACCACTTGCAGGCCTTGAAACAGAGAACACCAGTATTATGGTACAAGCATTCCCTGTTTATAATGCAGCTAGCGTTGATGCCAAAGCAATGGACGATTTAGAGTGGGTTAAACAATTCATTTTAGCAATTCGTAACATTCGTGGTGAAATGGACATTAGCCCAAGCAAGCCGCTTAGCGTATTACTTGCAAATGCTTCGAGCGACGACGTGCGCCGCATTGAGGAGAACAACTCATTTTTAGCATCACTTGCAAAAATTGAAGAGTTCACCATGCTCGAAAATAAAGATGATGCGCCTGCGTGTGCAGCGTCTTATGTTGGTAATCTTGAAATTATGATCCCAATGGCGGGTTTAATTGACGTAGAAGCCGAGCTTTCACGTATTAATAAACAACTCGAAAAAGCCGAAAAAGGCCTAGCACAAGTGCAAAATAAACTCGCTAACGAAAAGTTTGTTAACAACGCACCAGAAGCTGTACTTGCTAAAGAAAATGCCAAACTAGCTGAGTTTAGCGATGCTAAAACTAAGCTACTTGAGCAAAAAGCAAAAATAGAAAGCTTATAATTTAGTTTCCGGGCATTAGCCCGGAACATTTATATAGGCATTAAAAAGCCGCGCTATGTAATTACATAGCGCGGCTTTTTTTGACTCTAGGCTCTAGGCTCTAGGCTCTAGGCTCTAGGCTCTAGGCAAGCATTAAAACTTATAGTTGTACTGAGCACCAACTAGCAATGCATGACCTTTTGATTCAAAAGACCATTCTTGCTGTGAATTATCTTTTTCAGTGAAGTTTTGTGTTTTACCACGTAGTACACTCACACCTAAATCAAAGTCTGAATGTTGATCAATTGCGTAGTTACCACCAAACGAGAACCAAAAGCGGTCTGTATCTGGGATAGAAATCGACATATGGTTTTTATCCGCTGGTGACTCATCAAACGCAACACCGGCACGTAATAATAGGTTTTCACTGTACTGGTAATCAGAACCTATTGCGTAGCGCATAGAATCTGAGAAATTTTCTTCTTTCTCAAATCCTGTAAACTCACCTGCTGGTCCGTTTACTTTTGCTTCTAACTTGTCAAAGCTGCTCCAACCTGTCCACATTACACTGTAGTGTAAACCAAGCTTTTCATCTAACTGATGAGAACCAGAAAATTCAGCAATAGCTGGTAGTGTAATTTCAACAGAACCTGGCATTTCAGGTAATAATTTAGCTGCGCTTGAGAAAGTCCCCTCAAAAGTAATATCGGTTTCGCTGCGGTAGTTAAAACCAAAGCGGCTGTTTTCATCAAGTTGATACATTAAGCCTAAATTTAAACCTAAACCAGTATCGTCACCTTCTAAGTGAACCGCATCAGTTGAAGCTGGAATATTAGGGTTCGCACCCACTTTTCGAATTATCGTTGCATCTGCATAAATATAGTTTAAGCCAATACCAAAACTAAATTGCTCTGTTACTTTATAAGCAACGCTGGCATTGAAGTTAACTGTTACAATTTCTGTTTCACCAGCTATTTGGCCTGCAGCATAGTCACCATTAAATTCTGTGGCTAAGCCAAAGTTAGAAAATGCACCAAAGCCAACTGACACTTTATCGTTAACTGGCATGGTAAAGTAACCCGCAGGTACAATTGCATTAGGAGCGATGCTGTCATTATTTAGCACGCTTGGATCTAAACCGTTATTTGTATCAGTGCCTTTTAAGCTTACATCAGGAAGTACAGCAATACCCGCCACTGATATTTGTTTTTCTTTAAATAGTGACATTAATGCTGGGTTACGAGCTACTACAGACGCATCGTCTGCGATTGAAGCTTCACCTGCATAGGCACGACCGAGTCCTGAGGCATTTTGCTCAGATAACTGAAATGCTGCAGCAAAACTATCTGCTGAAACAAGTACCAGCGACGCTGCGATTAGAGTTTTAGTAAATTTCATTGTTGTTTCCTTAACCAAACTTATTGTTTGGGTAGCTATGTGTGTTGTTATTAGGATTTCAAACCTGATCACACTACATTAATTTTTTATAAAAAACTCTACAAACACGTCAAAAAACAGTAAAAAACACGTTTTTTAACGACCATTTAACAACTTATTAAAACTCATCGGACTAGAAGTGTGCTATTAGAGCACAAGCTCTAATTGTAATTGATTCTCATTTGAATTGACTTGAAATGCGCTGCAATCTACACTCTCTATAAAACGATGATGAGAGAAAACGGTGAGCATTTTACTTATTTTGACTGGGCTTATTTTTTGTGGCGCAAGTGTATTTTGTTTTTATAAAGCAAACTATTGTGCGTGTACTCGTGCTGGGCAATGTGACAATCCAGTTAATCACTTTTGGTTGGCGGCTATTACTTGTGCATTAATCTCGCTAACATTTTGCTGTTTAGCGCTGCATGTAGAGCTTGGTACTTTATTGTGGTTAATATTAATGGCAAGTTGCTTTTTAGGTGCGTTTATTTCGGCTAAACAAAGCCAAAAACGCAAATGTACTAACGCTATAAAAGTAAGTGCTCTTTTAATAAACGAGACAAGTTAATCTGATAATCAAGGGGCTTAACACTGGCAATAATTTTAAGCTCTTGGCTCAGGTCGCTCAAATCAATATCTTTTGGCGTAACATGGTGGCCATGCTTCGCATTATAAAATAGTTTAACTTTAGGTTTAATGGGATTAAGGTTATTGCCCTCAAGTACCAGTGCTAAACGTTCATTGGTCAGCTTTACAATAGTACCTACCGGATGCACACCCAAACATTTAATAAAGTGTTGTACTAATTCAGCGTCAAACAGTTGTTTGTTAGCGAGCAAATAACGCAGTGCGTTTATTGGCTCGTCACCGACTTGGTGAGGCCTATCTGCTGTTATCGCGTCATACACATCTACAATAGCCATTATACGTGCAGGGCGACTTAATTTCTCTGCATTAAGGCCTCGCGGATAACCCGAACCATCTAATCGCTCATGATGATTCACTATCATATCAAGCATTAACGGTGTGATCCCTTTTTCGCCTTTAACTAAACCTAAACTTTGTACAACATGTTTTTTTATTGCTGCAAACTCATTATTAGTGACTTTAGTCTGCTTTGATAATATACCCTGCGGCACTTTTGCCTGACCTAAGTCATGCAGCAATGCCCCCATTGCAAGCTGCTGCACAGTAGACTCTTCATAGCCTAAGTATTTAGCAAATACTGCTGCAAAAATGGCGCAGTTGATCATATGACGCCAATTATAGCTGTGTTTGTCTTTAAGGCGGGTAAGAATGGTCATTGCATTGGGGTTTCTAAATACCGATGCCACTATTTCACCGGCAATTTCATCCAACACATTTACATTAAGCGCAAGCCCTGCTGTTAAGTCACCGTATAAAGCCTGTATTTTACGATTATGCTGCTCATAGCTTACGCTCGCTTTTGCAAACTCTTGCTCTACCGATATAGCGAGAGCAGCTTTAGCTGGCTTTTCTTGGCTGCTAGCTACTTTAGCTTTATTTTTCGGTTTGTATTTGGCGGGTATCTCAACATCACTTTTAGTAAAATCAATGAGTAGCTCTAGCACCCCTTCTGTTACTAAACGCTTAATTATTGACTTATCTCGCACTAGTCCACTGGTTTTGATTTTTATACTACTAATGTTTTCATGCTGCTTGGTAACATTGTCAACAAACATGCCAGGGACAAGCTCAGATATAGGTAAAGTGATAAGCATAAGTGCGGGAGGTTCTACAATTATAAGGCGTGTCTCTTAAATAGCACTTTTCAACCTTAAATGTCTACTTTTAAAGTTTTTACTAGTAATAAATAGCTACAAACTAAACGAGTGAAATCGTTTTAATTTTATCTAGCCGTATTTTTATTATTTTGTTTGTTGGCTCTTGCAGCACCAAAAACTCGCCTTCGCCTTTAATATTTTCTAAGGTTTTAGCAACACCCACTAAGGTTTGGGTATCTAATGTGATAGCCACTTTATTTGCACGCATGCAATAAAGCTCAAGCTGATCGTAGTCGCCACATTTAATTGGTAGATAAGTCATGTTGAATATTTTTTAAAGGATAATACTAAAAGTTAGCAAGTGTATTAGAGGAATGCAAATGGCGCTCTCGGTAGGGATCGAACCTACAACTCAGCCTCCGGAGGGCCACGTGATATCCATTTCACCACGAGAGCACATTTGTTGCCGCCACATCAACTCGCGATATCAATGCTTTGGCATGCGTAATGATAAAGACATCTAAAGGTAAATGCTAGCGCCATTCGTTCATATGCTTATTATTTAAACGCTTTTAAATAAAAGACTTAGTGGTAGCTGGTAAATCAGCTATTTGTTGCTAAAAACCAGGTGGGCTACTAGCTTAAATTAGCCACTTAAGAGATAAGTTAATGTTGCAGCGCTATTAATGCGTCTAATTGCGCGCACAGAGGCATCACTTTTTCATTTATTGAGCGATCGCTATACCAGCAAACACACAGTACTAAAAACACTACTTGATAATACTCTAGCTTATTAATAGAGCAGTAAAAGCGTTGCGAAAGCGGTAACTGCTGTTGATAGGTTTTAAGTAACTGTTGCTTACCCTCCCTGTCTAGTTCAAAACTTACAGCTATTGCGGCTAAATCAAAGTAAACGTCGTTGGTTTTGGCGTACTCAAAATCGATTAAAAACATGCCTTGCGGGTTCTCTATGATGTTTTCTTTTACTAAGTCATTATGACAAAAGCCTTCATCACGTGGTAGCTTTTCTATTTCTGCTACCGCCACACCTACAGTTTGGCTATATTGTTGATATAACGCTGTATGTTGATAAAAATCCAGCTCTTGCTTTATATTCATCGCCTCGCTAACCACATTATGACAATGTAAACTAACCAACTTTTTAATTAGCTCAGGGGTATAATTGCTTTGGGCTGTGTCGCCTTCTATGTATTCAAAAATAGCGAGCCTGTTAGCTTTGTCTAACCAAAGTGGTTTAGGGCACAATTGCAGCTGTGCAAATCGAGCTTGTGCAGCTAAGCCTAATGTAGGCCAGTGATCGCGGTAACTTTTTAATAAATAAGCATACTGTTGATTATTTAGCGCAGCGCGCACTAAAAAGTTGTCATTGCTTAAACCACTATGTAATCGCTCACTACTAAGTAGTGTTAATTGTGCATTAAACCCGTTGATAATATCGCTAATTGACTGCATGAATGTCTTATAACTGCGCTATAGGTTTAGCTTGTTTTTGCTCGTACTCTTCGTACCAAGTTTTAAACCCCCACGCAGCCACTATGGTGTAAAAAATAAAGAGCGCGAGCGTTGGGTAGTAGCCTTTTTCGTAATATAAATACATAGACGCGGCATCTATTACAATCCAATACAGCCAATTTTCGAGTACTTTTTTTGCCACTAAATAAGTAGTAACTACCGCAAAACAGGTTGTAAAGCTATCAAGGTAAGCAAAGTCTGCATGGGTGTAATTTTTCATAAAGTAACCAATGGCAAGAGCAACTATGCTGGTCACTATTATCAATATTATATGACGATTCATTGACCATGAGGTAATACTTAAACTATCGTTGTTAGTTTTGCCTTTACGCCATACTAGCCAACCAAACACCGCCATATACATATAATAAAAATGCAGTAACGACTCCATTAATAACGCGCCATTCCAATACATAATAGTATAAATAAGGGTGCTAAAAAATGCGGCTGGCCAACACCATAAACTCTCTTTTATTGCTAATAATAAATAAGCCATAGACAGCCCCACTGCAATATACTCCCAATGCGACATTGCTGTAAAACCGCTTAAGGTTTGTGTTAAAAAATCCATATTGTGTGGTTCCGTGTTACTACTAATATGCATATTAGCCGTTATTGTGGAGACAAATCGCCAGATAGAAATTTACAGACAAAAATAGCTTTACCAAACTCTTCATACGAGCGTTTAATTTCGGTACTTAACACTTGCATTACTAAATCGTAATCACCAAAAATTTGCGTTGATAAGGTATTAGTAATTACTTTTAAATTATCGTACTCGTTTAAGCGATCTATAAAGCCTTTTATAAACGGGATATAGTCTTGATGAAGTGGGTATTTGCTGATCTCTACTGTTAATTTCATTTTTATCTCTTTATTATTTCATTTTAAAAAATCATTCAATGGTGATTCAATACAGTGTAAAATCACCCTAATTCGCAATCGAAATGAGCTTAATATGGCACGCAGAATAACCTATACATTTAAAAACCAACCGCGCGAAATTAATTTCGCTAAAGATAAATACCACGACATGTATCAGGCAATTGCCGCCGCTGAGGGTATCGATCTTACTAATTATTTATCTATGGTACAGCAAATCGAAATGACTTCGAAAGGCTCAGCGTCGGTGCGTAATTTTCGCGACCAAGAGTTTGCCCGTATGGGCTTTAGCGATATTTACTTTATAAAAGAGTAATAGTACCAACAGTTTAACGCTGATACTGATAGCTTACCCTTGGTGTAATATTACACAATAACTCGTAAGGTATAGTATCGGCGCACTGGGCTATTTCTTCTACTGGTAGCTCAGGCCCCCACATAGTTACCTCGTCACCTACTTTAATATTATGTGTATTATTGCCTATATCTAAGGTGATCATATCCATAGCTACGCTACCTACAATACCATAACGCTGCTTATTTATTATTACCGGAGTGCCCGCCCTCGCATGGCGCGGATAACCATCACCATACCCCATAGCAACAACCGCTAACTGGGTCGGCTTATCACTTTGCCAACGCCCGCTGTAACCCACCGCTTCATGGGCAGCTACATTACGCACTGCAATTACTTTTGTGGTTAAGCGCATAACCGGCTCTAATTGATACGTTTTACCTGTGGTATTTGCCATAGGCGATACACCATAAAGCATTAACCCTGGGCGTACCCAATCACCGTGGCCACTTGGCCAAGCTAAAATACCGGCAGAATTTGATAAACAATGTGCCTGCTCAACGTTTTCTGCCAAGCGATTAAACAATGCTATTTGTTGCATTGTTTTACTGCTATCAACATCATCCGCGCACGAAAAATGGGTCATTAAATTAACCGTATTATTCGCATTGGCTGTTTTTTGTAAGCGATTATAAAACTCATCAAATTGATCTGGTGCAATACCTAATCGATGCATGCCGGTATTTATTTTTAACCAGCAGTTTATAGGAGCCTCAAGCTGCGCATTTTCCAGTGCCGCTAATTGGTTTTCGTCATGAATAATGGTTTGAAAATTATTAGCTAATAAAATGGGTAAATCGGCTTCATCAAAAAAGCCTTCTAACAATACAATTGGCTTAGTTAAACCGCCAGCACGCAGTGCCAGCGCTTCATCTATACGTGCCACAGCAAATGCATCGGCATCGTTTAAGTGCTGCGCTATGGTTACTAAGCCATGCCCGTAGGCATTGGCTTTTAGCACTGCCATTACTTTGCTATTAGGCGCAAAGCTCTTAACTTGCGCAAGATTATGCGCAAGTGCTGTTAAGTTAATTTCGGCTATAGCTAGGCGCATTAATAATCGTCATCTACTGCTGGCCCCGCATAATTATCAAAGCGAGAAAATTGACCTTGGAAGGTTAAACGTACTTTACCAATAGGACCGTTACGTTGCTTACCTATGATTATTTCGGCAATACCTTTATCGGTACTGTCTTCGTTGTACACTTCATCACGATAAATAAACATGATTAAATCGGCATCTTGCTCAATAGAGCCCGACTCACGTAAATCTGAGTTAATTGGACGTTTATCGGCACGTTGCTCAAGCGTACGGTTAAGCTGCGAAAGCGCAACAACCGGACATTTTAGCTCTTTTGCTAATGCTTTAAGTGAACGTGAAATTTCGGCAATTTCAAGCGTTCGGTTATCAGCAAGGCTAGGTACTCGCATTAATTGCAAGTAATCGACCATAATCATACTAATACCACCATGATCGCGGGCAATACGTCGTGCACGAGAGCGTACATCAGTAGGTGTTAAGCCCGAGGCATCATCAACGTACATTTTTCCTTTTTCCATCAACAAACCCATGGTTGATGAAAGTCGTGCCCAATCGTCATCATCTAACTGACCAGTACGCACTTTAGTTTGGTTAATACGCCCAAGAGACGCCAACATCCTCATCATAATTTGTTCTGAGGGCATCTCTAGTGAGTAAATTAATACCGGCTTGTCTTGGGTCATTGCAGCATGTTCTGCAAGGTTCATCGCAAAAGTGGTTTTACCCATAGATGGACGTGCCGCAACTATAATTAAGTCAGATGGTTGCAAACCTGTGGTCATTTTATCAAGGTCGGCATAGCCGGTACTCACACCTGTTACACCGTCTTGCGGTGATTGATAAAGCTCTTCTATTTTATCAACTGTTTTTTCAAGTATGCTATGAATGCTTTGCGGGCCTTCATTGTTTTTTGTACGTTGCTCAGCAATTTTAAATACTTTACTCTCAGCAAAGTCGAGCAAATCGTGGCTGGTGCGCCCTTCGGTATTAAAACCTGCTTCGGCAATTTCATTTGCTACACCAATCATTTCACGTACCACAGCACGTTCGCGCACAATACTTGCGTAAGCGTCAATATTAGCAGCACTTGGGGTGTTTTTGGCTATTTCAGCTAAATAAGCAAAACCACCAATTCCTGCTAATTTATTATTTTTTTCTAGGCTCTCTGAAATAGTAATTAAATCGATCGGATCGCCAATTTCAGCAAGCGTTGTCATCGCTTCAAAAATAAGCTTATGCGTGCGGGTATAAAAATCCTGTGATACAACAAGCTCTGCTACGCGGTCAAATGCTTGGTTATCAAGCATTAAGCCACCTAAAACAGATTGTTCTGCTTCTATTGAATGGGGAGGAACTTTAAGGGTATCGACTTGCTTATCTCGTTTGGCCATGACTTCACAGTACTAAAATACAATGGTGCCTATTCTATCTACTTGCAGGGGCTGTGCAAATAGAAAAGCAGGAAATCTTTTCCTGCTTTTTGTAATCATAGCCAGTAGCGAATGTTATTTAGTATGAAGTTCGAGTCGCCCGCTAATTGTATTCATTTCAACGTTAGCATTACCGCCATTAATACTAAATTTTAAACTACTGGCTGGGCCATATTTAGCTTTACTGACTTTATCGCTAGTCACTTTATTAATTATTTTGCCATTCGCATGCGCTTCAATTTCAAACTTAGCCGATACGTCTGCCGCAAAGTAAAATTCACCATCGCCACTTACCGATTCAAAACGAACATCTGCGCCCTTTAACAGCTCTTTAATATGCACTTCGGCCTCACCATTAACGGTATTAATTCGTAAGTTTTTAATGCTCGACAAAGTAAAGTCTATATCACCATTTACGTTTTCAAGGCGAACATCGCTTGCCGTTGAGTTTGATTTAACATCGCCATTTACGGCGCTAAAGCGCAACTTCCCGCTTGAGTTTTTATCGTTAATTTCGCCATTTACGGTTTCAAATGCAATATTACCACTTAAGTTCTGCGCCTTTACATCGCCATTAACACTGGTAAGTTTAATATTACCCGCTAAATTACTTGCGCTTATCTCACCATTAACCACATCTATTTCTGCACTGTTTTGTAGCTCTTTTGCACTGACAGATACATTCACACCAGCAAACTCAAGCGCACTACTTCTGGGCATAAATATAGTTAACTTTGAACCATCACCACTGTTACCCCAATCCGTATTACGTGGCATGTTTACAATAAACTGGGTTTTATCACCACTGGTTTTAAGCTCATAGCCATCGGCTTTGTCATCAAGTTCGCCCGACACTTTAAATTCGCTTTTATCCCAGCCCGTTATGTTTATATCACCACGTTGGTTTTCAATATAAATAGTGCCGCCATTGGCTACCTCTATTTGCTTATCTATTTTTTCACCCGCTAATACCGCCAGTGGAAATAAGCTCAACCCTAGTAAAATCGCTTTCATGTTATGCTCCTAAATATGCTGCCAACGAGGTGCGTGCACCTTATTAATCAAATCAAGTTGTTGTTGATATATTTGCGCTAACATAGTTAATAGCGCTTGGTTTTGTGGTTCGTTTTCAAGAACCTGCTTTATGGCTAACTCTGCTTCTTCGAGTTCTTGCAATTGCACTTGCCAATTGCTGGTAAGTGCGTCTTGATTTTTATACGCAACTAACAAACTGTTTTTTTGCGCTAAAAAGTAATCACTTATCGCCACGGCAGGCTTTGGCTCAGGCGTTATAAAAACGATGTTTACTGCAATTAAAACCGCAACACTGCATGCAGCTACTGCCGTTAACTTTGGCCAAATAGTAGTGTGTTTTTGTGTAGAGCGTTCAGCATTAATAATCGCTCGCTCAATCCCTGGCCATAAATTTTTGCGTGGCGTTATGTCTTTATCAAGTGTATTGAGTGACTCGTTTAAGTAGTCATCAAAATTTTCTTTACTCATTTTCATACCACTCTTGTAATAACAGCCTAGCACGATGATATTGCGACTTACTTGAGCCAACAGCCATACCTAGTTGCTCGGCTATTTCCTCGTGTCTGTAGCCTTCAATGGCAAACAGCACAAATACCATACGTGCTCGCTCTGGAAGCCTTACTATTAATTTATCTAGGCCATTTAAACCTTTACAGTCGTTAACTGATTGCTCATCCATACCGCTGTGCTCAATACTCACCACTTTTTGCAGCCAATTTTTTTGTTTGCGTAAGTAATTAATAGCAACATTACTCGCTACGCTGTAAAGCCAAGTAGAGAACTGCGAGCGCCCATCAAACTGCGCTACTTTGTGCCACACCTGTACAAACACTTCTTGGGCCGCATCCTCTGCATGCGACTGATCAGCTAATAAACGTAAACATATCCCGTATACTCGTTTTATGTGTAGTTCATAAAGTAGTGTGTATGCAGCTTGATCCCCCGACTTAACACGCTTAATGAGTGCTGCTTCGCACAATTGCGACTGTTCGGGTTTAACGTGTAACATCCGTAATGTCGCCTTTAAATTATAATTACTGGGTTAGCATTTAAGTGTATTGATAAGTTAGACGTAATGACAGTTTGAAAAGGTTTAAATGAAATGAAAAAATAATTGCAAAAAGGAAAGATTATTTAGAAGAGGTTTTATTAAGCGTGTTTTTAGATCTACAGCTAGCTAAATTTTAGGCACAAAAAAGCCGCGCTAAATAGCACGGCTTTTTTTGCTTAATTAAAAATTAAGCTTCAGCAATAACGATTACTTTAATAGTAGCCGTTACTTCTGAATGTACTGCGATTGATACGTCAAATTCGCCAGTCTCACGGATAGTACCTAGAGGTAGACGAACTTCAGACTTAGCAACTTCAACACCAACAGCTGAGATAGCGTCAGCGATGTCACGAGTACCGATTGAACCAAATAATTTACCTTCGTCACCAGCTTTAGATACTAATGTAACTTCTGCTAATGCTTCAAGTTTGTCAGCGCGTGCTTGTGCAGCAACTAACTGATCAGCGATTTTCGCTTCAAGTTCTGCGCGACGAGCATCAAATGTTTCAATGTTTGCTTTAGTTGCAGGAACTGCCTTACCTTGCGGGAAAAGGAAGTTACGTGCGAAGCCAGATTTAACAACAACCTGGTCACCTAGGCCACCTAGGTTAGCGATCTTATCTAGTAGAATAACTTGCATGTTTCTACACCTTTTAAAAACGTGTTAATCCGCTGCTTACTTATGTAAGTCAGTGTATGGAAGAAGGGCTAAGTAGCGAGCACGCTTAATAGCAGTTGCTAGCTGGCGCTGGTATTTAGCGCTAGTACCTGTGATACGGCTAGGTACGATTTTGCCACTTTCTGTAACATAGTTTCTAAGAGTAGCTAGATCTTTGTAATCGATTTGTTGTACGCCTTCCGCTTTAAAGCGGCAAAACTTACGACGTCTGAAATAACGTGCCATGAGATTAATTCCTCAAATAATTCTTTCGATATGCTGAGCATGCAAAACCAATTGGCTAAGGCCGTTACGACCTTCGTGGCGATTTAAAAAACCACTCACTTGCAATGCCTGCCCAACGTGCAAATGTTGAGTCTGTTGTTGCATTTGCTTTCCACTGGCAACCACTTGAAGCCGAACGTAACTATTACGGTTAAGATCTGCTTCTGTTTGCATTGACTTATGTTCAATAACAAAAATACAATGCGGTATACCAGCAGGACTTTGGCTTAACTTGGGAGTTTTACAAACTACCCCAGATAAAACCAGTTGATTCATAAAAGGGCTAACCATTTATATTCATCACCAGTTAAACGCCATGCTAGGACTCAAAACAATTAAGCAGCTGGTGCTTCTTTCTTCTCTTCTCTTACAAGAGGAGACGCTTCAGTTACCGCGTTTTTAGTACGCATAACTAAGTTACGAAGCACTGCATCGTTGTAGCGGAAAGTAGTTTCTAGCTCGCTGATTACTTCAGTTGGTGCTTCAACGTTCATAAGAACATAATGAGCTTTATGAAGCTTGTTGATTGGGTAAGCCAGTTGACGACGGCCCCAGTCTTCAAGACGGTGGATAACACCACCAGCTTCAGTGATAGAACCAGTATAGCGTTCGATCATACCAGTTACTTGCTCACTCTGATCAGGGTGAACCATGAATACGATTTCGTAATGACGCATGGATATTCCTTACGGTTAATAGAGCCTTCTACCGTTTCGGCCGGTCGGTTTAAGGCAAGGAATTAATAGTTTAAAAGCCGAAATGAGCGCGCATTTTACGCTTAGTTTGATAATTAAGCAAGCCAGTTTTCTATCGAAAATAAAGAAAAAGCCGTACAAATAGAGTTTAATTGACGATTTTTATAAAAACATAACAATTTCAATTAGCTTGCTATGTATTAAGTCGTAATTAGGCCTTGCAAAACAAACTAAAAAACAACCACCTTGCTCAGCTTTTAGCCGACCAAGGTCTAATATAATAATTAAGCAAAAACGCTTAGTTTTTAATGTCTCTCACACTCTTTTTTAGTTTTAGGATCATTTATGTCAGGTCAATATAAACAGCACTATAACGCCTTCAAACAAAACCCAGCTGAATTTTGGTTAGCACAAAGTAAGTGCATTCCTTGGTATAAAACACCCCAAAATGCCTATACACAAGACAGCGATGACTTATACCATTGGTTTGATGATGGCCAGCTTAATACTAGCTACTTAGCACTTGACCAACATGTTGAAGCCGGCTTTGGCGAGCAAACTGCGCTTATTTACGACTCTCCTGTTACCAATACTAAACAAACTTATAATTATTCACAGCTACAACAAGAAGTGGCTAAGTTTGCCGGTGTAATGCAATCGCTAGGTGTGCAAAAAGGCGACCGTGTGGTTATTTACATGCCCATGATCCCACAAGCCGTGATTGGCATGCTAGCTTGTGCTCGTTTAGGTGCAGTGCACTCTGTGGTTTTTGGTGGCTTTGCAGCTCATGAATTAGCGGTGCGTATTGATGATGCTAAACCTAAATTAGTATTAAGTGCTTCTTGTGGTGTAGAAGTAAGTAATATTATTCAATACAAACCCTTATTAGATGATGCCATTAAGCGCGCCACACATAAAGTTGATCACTGCGTAATTTATCAACGCGAACAAGCAACTGCAACACTCAATAGTGACCAAGATATTGATTGGGCAAAGGCTATGCAAACAGCACAAGCTGTTGACCCTGTACCTGTAAGTGGTAGTGATCCGCTATATATTTTATATACCTCAGGCACCACAGGATTACCTAAAGGTGTAGTACGTGAAAATGGCGGCCATGCTGTTGCCCTTAATTACAGCATGAAAAACGTATATGGTATGGAGCCTGGCGAAGTTTTTTGGGCTGCGTCTGATATTGGCTGGGTGGTGGGTCACTCATACATAGTATATGCGCCGTTAATGTATCGTTGTGCAACTGTACTTTACGAAGGCAAACCAGTGCGCACCCCAGATGCCAGTGCATTTTGGCGAGTAGTAGAGGAGCATAAGGTAACAGCCTTGTTTAGCGCGCCTACAGCATTTAGAGCAATTAAAAAAGAAGACCCTGAAGCTGAGGGTTTTAAAAAATATGATACATCTAGCTTAAAACGGTTATTTTTAGCCGGTGAGCGCCTTGATGCCGCTACTTACGGTTGGTTAAAAGAAAAAACCGGCCTACCTGTGCTCGATCATTGGTGGCAAACAGAAACCGGCTGGGCTATTGCTTGCAACCCTATTGGCATTGAACACTTAGAAACCAAAGCAGGTAGTTCAACCGTTCCTACACCGGGCTTTGACGTACGTATTTTAAATATGGAAGGCGAAGAATGTGCCCCTAACGAAAGTGGCGCAGTAGTAATAAAACTGCCCTTACCGCCGGGTTGCTTGTCTACAATTTGGCAAAATACCGAGCGCTATAAACAAGGTTACCTGAGCGAATATGAAGGCTATTACCTGTCGGGAGACGGTGGCTACATAGACGAAGACGGCTACTTATTTATTATGGGTCGTACCGATGATGTAATTAACGTTGCTGGCCACAGGCTATCTACCGGCGAAATGGAAGAAATTGTTGCCGCCCACCCTGCGGTTGCAGAATGTGCTGTATTTGGTGTAAACGATGCGCTTAAAGGGCAAAACCCAATGGCGATGATAGTACTGAAAGACGGTTTTACCGGCTCTCACCAAGAAGTACAACAACAGCTTGTGCAATCTGTACGTAACCAAATTGGTGCTATCGCGTGTTTAAAAAATATTATGTGTGTTGAGCGCTTACCTAAAACACGCTCAGGGAAAATTTTACGCAAAAACTTACGCCAGCTTATTGATGGCGAAGAACTGCAAATTCCATCGACTATTGACGACCCCAGTATTTTTGCCGAGTTAAGTGAACAACTTGCTGAAAAATAAAACGAACTGTTTATAGTTAAAGTCTATCAGCACCGAGTGAAGATAGACTTTAACTACGCCTTCTGCTTAAATAACCTTGGAATAAATAAATAACTTTATGATGTAAACGGAGATTAAATGACAGATATAAGAGCTGAACTACGTGAGTATTTACTGGGGTGGTTTGGCCAATATTTACCCGCCAACCCTCTTTTATGGTACGACATTTTAGTACTTTGCTGGCTCGCCATTTTTGCCATAATTTTACATTTAATTATCAGAAACTCAGCTAAGCACTTTCTTAAAGGTCGCTTTAGCGAAAGAATTGTTCAGCCTGATGCAAAAACTCCCGCCGATTTAGCATTTAAACTTGCAAAACATATCTCTTTTGTAATTCAAGGTGCGGTTGTCGTTATTCAAGCTAGGCTTTGGATCCCCGAAGGGAGTAGCTTTTTACATATTATTGAAATGGTTACCGACCAATGGATCATTCTCTTCTCTTTACTATCACTGTTTTCGTTGCTCGATATTTTTCAGGTTATTTCTGATAGGCGCGCAGTCAGAGCCCACTTCCCGATACGAGGGTTATTACAAACCATTAAGTTAATTGCCAGTGTATTAACCGGTATTTTAGCTGTGTCGTTATTAATGAATAAATCACCATTAATTTTATTAAGTGGTTTAGGTGCGTTATCAGCCGTTATGCTGTTGGTGTTTAAGGATGCTATTTTAGGTTTAGTGGCAGGTATTCAGCTCTCTGCTAATAATATGTTAGCGGTAGGTGATTGGCTAGAAATGCCCAAGTATGGCGCTGATGGCGATGTAATTGACATTGCACTTACCACGGTAAAGGTAAGAAACTGGGATAAAACCATCACTACAATACCTACGTATGCGCTTATTTCTGATTCATTCAAAAACTGGCGCGGCATGTCGGAATCGGGCGGTCGTAGAATAAAACGTAGTATTCATTTAGAAATGAACAGTGTGCGCTTTTTAAATGAACAAGAGCTCACTGAGCTTAGAAAAGCAAATTTACTAACCAAATATATAGATACCACAATATCATCTATTAGCGCCGAAAACGCTAGCAAAGATATGAGTTGCCTACTTAATGGCCGCCGCTTAACTAACGTCGGTACCTTTAGGCATTATTTAATAGAACTGTTAAAACAACACCCTAAAATCCATCAAAATATGACCCTAATGGTAAGGCAATTAGAGCCAACTAATAAAGGCTTACCTATCGAGATTTACACCTTTACCAACACCACAGTGTGGGCAGAGTACGAAGGTATTCAAGCTGATATTTTTGACCATATACTGGCTATTTTACCGGTGTTTTACCTTAAAGCACATGAGTCGCCAACAGGTAACGATGTGCGATCTTTGTCGATAGGTAAGCTCTAAAATTACGGCTTACTTTATCGTTAGCTCCTATATTAGCGAGTAACACTATAAAACGAGTGTTGCTCGCTAAAATTTATTCACACTTCAAATCACTTTTAATTGCTCCAGTATCCAGCGATGAATTGGGCTTTCACTGGTACGTGGATGCCATGCAGCTATTACTTTAAAAGGCGGCGGCAATGCTTCCACGGTTAGCTGTTGTACTTTATTGTTTGGTAATAATCGCGCCGGGTAAAACGCGATCATATCGGTTGTATGAAGAATGTTTGGTACTGCCGAAAAGCTAGGTACCGACATAACAATATTGCGTTTAAGGCCCTTTGCAGCAAACCACTGATCGTGAGAACCACGTAAATTGGCACGCGAAGGTGATACCACTAGCTGCGGATAAGCTGCAATTTGTGCCAGTGTTAACGGCTCATTTGTTAGCTTGTTGCCACAACCTGTAACGCATAAATGCTGCTCTTCAAGCAAAGTAACATAAGCTAAGTTATCTGGAATAAATTCAGGAAAACTAATCAGTAAATCAAGCTCGCCCGCCGTAATTAGCTGGTTAACATTATCTGAGGCAAAGTCGCGCACTATTAGTTTTAATCCAGGGGCTTCTCGCCTAGTTATATTAAAAAGCTGCGGTAACAAGGCTTGAGTTGCGTAGTCTGTCGCGCTAATAGTAAATACACCTTTGTATGTTTGCGGTGTAAATACATCGGGCTCTAACAGCATTTCAAGTTGCTTTAAAATATGGCTAATAGGTTGCTGCATAGATAACGCTTTAGGCGTTGGCACCATACTATTTCCTTGGCGAATAAACAAACGATCGTCAAATAAATCACGTAGTTTACGCAGTTGCTCGCTAATTGCTTGCTGGGTTAAGCCCATTTTACGTGCAACCTGCGACAAGCTTTTTAAATCTAGCAAGGCATTTAGTACCCTGAGCTGTTTAATATCGAGCCGGTTAATACCATTCATAATTGTATCTAAAACAATAAAGTGTTGTTTCAAATTGTACCCTTAAAGCTCTACGCTTACCAACATTGCTTAAACAGCTAAGCATCAACATACTTTACCTTGTTAATTACGAGGTAATAAGCCACTAAGTTTGCTTTAAGAGAGAGTTTTAATGAATCAATCTATTTCTGATACCAGCTCGTTATTTTCATCTGTAGAACTTGGCCCTTATACACTTAAAAACCGTATAGTAATGCCACCACTTACACGTTCTCGTAGCACCCAACCAGGTAATATTCCTAACGACTTAATGGCAACCTATTATGCGCAGCGTGCCAGCGCTGGTTTTATGGTTACTGAAGGCACGCAAATAGAGCCAAGAGGTCAAGGCTATGCATGGACTCCAGGTATACATTCTGCGGCGCAAATTGAAGGTTGGAAAAAAGTAACTCAAGCTGTGCATGCTAAAGGGGGCATTATATTTGCTCAACTGTGGCATGTTGGCCGTGTATCGCACACCAGTTTGCAACCTAATGAAGCCAAGCCAATAGCTCCTTCAGCAATTACAGCTGACAACGTTAAGGTGTTTATTGAAACCGGCCCAGGCCAAGGTGCTTTAAGTGAACCAAGTACACCGCGCGCTTTAAGTACTGATGAAGTGAGCGAGTTAGTTAATATGTATGCGCAAGCAGCAAAAAATGCATTAGAAGCCGGCTTTGACGGCGTTGAACTACATTGTGCTAACGGTTATTTAGTTAATCAATTTATTTCAGAGCACACTAATGTGCGTGACGATCAATACGGCGGATCACTTACTAATCGTCTGCGTTTTTTAAAAGAAATTGTTGCTGCTGTGAGCGCGGTTGTAGGCGCTGATCGCTTAGGCGTTCGCTTTGCACCACTTTTTAGCAGCACAGATGAAACCCGCGTTTATTTGGGTTTGGTCGAGTCTGATCCACAAAATACCTACATAGAAGCGATTAAGGTACTTGAACAAGCAGGTATTGCTTACTTATCGATTGCTGAAGCCGATTGGGATAACGCACCTGATTTACCTGAGCAGTTTTACAAAGCAGCTAGAGCGCAGTTCTCTGGTCGAATTATATATGCAGGAAAATACACGGTAGATAAAGCACTGCGTATTTTAAATAATGGCTACGGTGACTTGTTTGCTTTTGGTCGGCCTTTTATTGCGAACCCCGATTTACCTGAGCGTATTAAACAACAATGGCCTTTAAATGAAGCTGATGCAGCCACTATGTATGGCGGCACAGAGGTTGGTTATAGTGATTATCCATACTATAAAAACATTTAATTTAAGCAGGCCATGGAAGGCCTAATACTCAATATAAAAATCGACATCCTTAATGCAATATCAATAGTTTTCAGCTAAATTAATAACTACTAATACCGTTTGAGTATGTTATGTTTTTGTCTTTATTTAATAAACAAACCGCAGGCCACTGTGTTATATTTTTACTGCTAATCAGTATTAGTAGCTGCGGTGAAAATGACAATACACCAGCAACTCCCTCTAGCCAAGTCGAGCCTGCAATTGCCCCTATTACTACCGGTAACTGGTATAAACCCGCATTGGGGAGCACCTGGCAATGGCAGCTAACTGGCACAATAAATACTAACTACAATGTTAATATTTACGACATAGACCTATTCGATTCCCCAGTACAGTTAATACAAACATTACAAGCTCAAGGTAAGCGGGTTATTTGCTATTTTTCAGCGGGTTCTTATGAATCGTGGCGAAGTGATAAAAGCCAATTTTTAATCAACGAATTAGGTAACTCTTTAGCTAATTGGCAAGGAGAGCGTTGGTTAGATATTCGCTCACCTAATGTGCAAGCAATAATGGCTAGTCGTCTAGATTTAGCAGTACAAAAAGGATGTGATGGCGTAGAGCCCGATAACGTTGACGGCTATATGAATAATTCGGGCTTTAATTTAACTGCAAACGATCAGCTTGTATTTACTCGCTTTATAGCAAATCAGGCGCATACTCGTGGCTTGGCGGTTGGCTTAAAAAACAATCTTCATCAGGTAAATGAGCTGCATAGTTATTTTGATTTTGCAGTAAACGAGCAATGCTACGAGTATCAAGAGTGCGAATTACTCACCCCTTTTATAAATAACAATAAAGCTGTTTTTCATGTTGAATATAATAGTAAGTATAGTAATGGTAGCGCTGAACTGATCAATATGTGTGATGATGCTATTAATAGGCAATTTAATACACTGGTTTTGCCAATAAACCTAGATGACGAATTCAGGATTAGCTGCTTGTAAAAGCCTTGTTTACTTACCTTTATTTTATAAAGCTAAGCATCTTGATCTTTACTCATAAGATCTACCATTCTTTTTCTGAGCTCTTGCTCATTAATGTCTTCTTTATGAGTGCCAATGGTCCATACGTGGCCAAAAGGATCTTGCAGCGTACCTGCTCTATCACCATAAAACTGATCATGAACGGGGCGTATTTCTTTCGCTCCTAACGCAATGGTTTTTGCAAATACCGTATCTACATCATCAACATACAACATTATGCTTACGGGTGTACCGCCTAGCTCTGTAGGGCTTTTAAAATGAACATCTGGGCACATATCTGAGATCATAATATGTGAATTACCAATTTTAATTTCGGCATGAGCAATGCCGCCTTCAGGCATAGGCATTTGCATAACTAGCTGCGCATCAAAAGCGGCACAATAAAAATCAATTGCTTGTTGCGCACCGTTTATAATTAAATAAGGGGTTATTGAATGATACCCTTTTGGAATAGCTGATACCGCCATGTTGTGCTCCTCGTTATATGCTCTCCTTACAAAGGTTAGTCTAAAGTGGCAAACAATATAAAATAAACACGTATTTATTTATCAATATTAGTGGCACTTATTTGCAAAATTATTAGTAAATTTTGCTAGTATCTACCACTTAATAATATTTACTGATACGCTGCATATTTAAACAAAAGGACTAACATGAAAAAACAAACAACACTTTTTATAGCCACTGCGTTATTCGCACTCGCGGGTTGTTCAACTTCAGTGCCAATTAAAAACTTTGAACAAAACCTTATTCCACAAACATCTAAAATAATTAATAACACAGCAGATGTTGAAACAGGTATTTTAAAAGCCTGCATTCAACTAGGTTGGCAGTGTGCTCCTGTTAGTGAAGGTAAAATAAAGGGAATTCTTAATATTCGTACTCATCAATTAATCGTTAATATTAATTATGACAAAACAGCCTATTCTATCAATTACCAAGATTCGACTAACCTTAATTACAACGGTAGTAAAATACACCGTCAGTATATTAATTGGGTAACTAATTTAATGCGCCATATTGATGCTGAAATGATTTAAACTTTTATATTTGTTTCACTAATACAAAAAAGGAATTGTTATGAGTCACTTAACTATACCAAGTCACTGGAAAATAAAACGCTCCACTCACTTTTTTACTAAAGATAACATTCCAAAAGCGTTACTTACTCACCACAACACAGCCGAGGGTGTGTTTGGCCAAATTTGCGTTATGCAAGGCACTGTTACCTTTTACGGATTTGCAAATGAAGCCGCCACAGAGCCTGAGCAAACTATTGTAATTAACGCGGGGCAATTTGCTACCAGCCCGCCACAATACTGGCATAAAGTAGAGCTAAGCGACGACGCGCAATTTAATATCAACTTTTGGGCCGAAGCCGATACAGGCAATAAAGCCCTGTTTAAAAGTTCACGTATTCATAGCAAACCTATTTTAGATTAATACCACTTAAAATAACTAATTTACGTACAAACAAAAAAGCACCTAACATTTAGTTAAGTGCTTTCATAAATAACGGTGCAATTAATGCCAAATGCACTGCATATTAGCCTTGTTTATGTTTGATCATATCAATCCAATCTTGCGCCCAATTTTCTTTAGAGCACACTTTCGCTATTGATGTTAACCCGTTATATGCCAACGTTTTACTTTGCTGATAGTCATTCAAGCTAGTTGTTAGCGCTTGGGTAAACTCGGCAGTATTAGGCATCACTAATCGACCATTAAAACCATTAATTATAAGATTAGATAAGCCTCCAACGTTACTACTTATAACCATACAACCTGCGGCCATTGCCTCTATCATAGATAACGAAGTACCTTCTGAACCTAGTGTTGGAATAATGGCAATGTGTTGGCGTTTATGTACGCTAAAGCTTTCATTTGGTCCGTACTGCATTAATTTCACTTTTACTTCATTAGCAAATAGTTCTGTTAAATATGGTTTTAATGGCCCATTTCCGGCAAAGCTTACTTGAATATTATATTGCGGTAAAAGCTGCTTAATAATAGGTGCTATTAATTTAATACCACGGTAATCAACAAAACGACGAGCAATAATAATATTTAGTGTTGCGTTATCATCTGACCATTTTTTGGCAAATTCACTTTCGCTAATTTTTTCACTATAAAAGTTATAAATAACCTTCATATGTTGCTGCTCAATATTAAACCAAGTGCGATACCAGTTAACAAAGTTATGATCTACACACACCAAACTGCAATCTGATTTTATATAGGATAAATATTTGTACTGACTTAATAGCGAGGAGCAATATTGTGATATGGCTGATTTTGCTGCGCGAGGTTTATCCCAAGATATACCATGCTGAATCGCTAGCGTTTTATAATCAGGCATTTTTACTGAATAAGAGTCGGTAGCAAAAATAATAATATCGTTATTTTTGTCTGCATTTTCACTGACCCAGTTTGCAAGGGCGATTTTTTTTAAGTTACCGCGATATAAACCGGTAGTAACGCTATGAATAGTGTACTGGGGAGTAGTTAAGGTAAACGCTTTTTTAGCCGGTTGTACTATATGACATGGCCAACCTTGGCGAGTAAAAACATCGCACAAACTTAAGATATAGTTTTCAATGCCACCAATGGTATGCATAGTGCCGTTATGATCAAACATAGCACGGTAAATAATATAAATATTAGGCATCATATATCCTGAAAAACTTGTTTAGTTTGCTGCAATTACAGCGATTACTCTTTTGGTAATATAACATTTAGCCATACATCTTTGAAGATATTTACAAACGCTTGCCATCCCTTATAACCAAATATTAGCAATACATAACAATTTCTTCTAAGTCATAGCGAAAGTGTATTTTCTTAAATAAGTTTAAAGCGTTAAAGTGCGCCGCTAAATCACAGCTAATGAAGAGGATATTATGTCGCTTGCTGTACTATTAATGCTGGCATTGTTTGTTGGTCTGTTATTCGCGATTTATCTTTTTTCGCAAAAAAGTAAAACGTTATCACGCACCGTTTTATTTGGCCTAGTACTGGGCAGTGCTTTTGGTTTGGCTTTACAGTTTTTATTTGCCGAACAACCCCAAGTTATTAACCATGTTTTAAGTTGGGTTGCCGTCGTTGGTAAAGGCTATGTTGGGCTATTAAAAATGGTCATTATGCCTTTGGTATTAGTGTTTATGATTGCCGCGGTAGTCAAACTTGAAAACCAAGGCTCTTTAGGTAAGATTTCATTTGTAAGTATTTCTATTTTACTGGTTACCACAGCCCTTGCTGCATTGGTTGGTATTGCGGTTACTTATGGCTTTAACTTAAGCGTAGAAGGATTAGTGGCCGGCACTCGTGAAGCGGCACAAATGACTACTTTAGAGAGTAAAGCGGCTAATGTTGCTAACTTAAATGTGCCACAAATGTTGCTTAGCTTTATTCCAGAAAACCCATTTGCCGATTTAAGTAATACACGTTCAACCTCTATTATTGCCGTCGTTATTTTTGGCGTGTTAATAGGCATTGCAGCACGTAAAGTAATGCTAGAGCGCAGCGAACTTACAGCGCCTATTCGTACTGGTGTAAACGCTTTACAAGCCACTGTAATGAGCTTAGTTAAAATGGTTATAGCTTTAACGCCTTACGGTGTTGCAGGATTAATGGCGAATGTAGTCGCAAACTCAAGTGGTAACGACATTCTTAATTTATTGGCGTTTATTATCGCCTCTTATGTCGCTATTTTATTAATGTTTGTTGTGCACGGCATACTGTTAAGCCTAGTTGGGGTTAGTCCAAAACATTATTTTACTAAGATTTGGCCAGTAATGACCTTTGCTTTTAGTTCGCGCAGTTCAGCGGCATCAATTCCAATGAACATAGATACACAAGTAAACCAACTTAAAGTTCCCCCAGCTATTGCTAATTTATCAGCCTCTTTTGGTGCTACGATTGGACAAAATGGCTGTGCAGGTATTTACCCTGCAATGCTAGCAATGATGGTTGCACCTAGTGTGGGAATAGACCCGATGACTTTTGAGTTTATTCTACCCTTAATAGGTATTGTAGTGATTAGCTCTTTTGGCATTGCCGGTGTAGGCGGCGGCGCAACTTTTGCTGCGCTAGTGGTATTACCAACAATGGGATTACCCATAGAAATTGTTGCGTTACTTATATCAATAGAACCATTAATTGATATGGCACGTACTGCGCTTAATGTGTCAGGCTCTATTACTTCAGGTGTGATCACCAGTAAAATAATGAAAACGCCACAGTAAGACTAATTAATAATTAAGCCCAGCTTTGCTGGGCTTTTTATACTGCGCTACAGTTATATATAAAACCCGCAAAACAGCCCATAATCAACCACTTCTCTGCTCATCTAGCATGCTCAAAACCCTACCAACAAGCATTTTAGTTATGTAAACATATGTAAAGCTTTGTGTAATTACAGCCGCTATCAGTTGCTATTCAGTTTCAGGCTCTAATATCGGTTATGTATAAAAAACATAAGCGAGACATTACTATGAAACAAATAACTGTGAAACTAACACCTATAAAGCTAAACACTATTAACTTAACTGTTTTGTTAGCAGTGTTTTTAACACTTACTATGCTCTCAAGTAACGCCTTTGCAAATCCGCAAAATGTACATAACAAACACCATAAACCAGGTAAAGTGATACGTCATATTCCTAGTAATAGTGTATCGGTACGTTTTAATGGTGCAGTATTTAATACCCATAATGGCACTTACTATCGTAAACACAGCAGAGGCTATCGAGAGGTAATGCCACCAAGAGGTTTACATATTAGATCACTGCCTAGATACCACTCACGTTTAAGGCATCGCAATAACACTTATTATACCTATCAAAATGTATATTATATTGCCGAAAATAACGGCTACACAGTAGTAGATACGCCTAAAATACAGGTTAACCGAGCAATCAAAGTAAATAACAGCAACAATTATAAGCTTGGGCTGTTTTACGACTCGCTACCAACGGCAGCAAAGCCCGTAACTATTAGCTCGGTGCAGTACTTTAAATATGATGACATTTATTTTTTACCGCAAGTTAGTGATGATGTAATTAAATATCTCGCTGTTAAACTCAATTAATACTGTCTTTATCTGTCGCAAATAAAAACCTAAATAAGGGCATAGCATTTTATCTTGCTATCAAGCTACTTCGCTCCTATAGTCAGCAGATTATAGGCCTTTATTTTGAACAAACTTGTTATGAAAACTAGCACTCCAGCTCGTGATTTTGGTGAACTATTAGGTTACGCACCTGGTAATGTTGCTGTTTACTCGTCTGACTATGACTCTGCCGACGAAAGCATTTACCCTAACCGCAGTGCCTATCGCAGTTATTTAGATGGCATTTATATGGGTTATAAATGGCAGTGCGTTGAATTTGCTAGGCGCTGGATGTATCTCAATCATGGTTATATTTTTGATGACATAGCCATGGCTTACGATATTTTTGAGCTACGCTCAGTACGTGAAGTTAACAGCCAAAATAGACTTCCCTTACAAGCATTTAAAAATGGCGCAAAGCATCACCCTCAAGTTGGTAGTTTACTTATTTGGGAAGAAGGTGGTGAGTTTGAAGAAACCGGCCATGTTGCCATTGTAGTAGAAGTTCACCCTGATAAAATTCGTCTTGCTGAGCAAAATGTTGGCCATCAAACATGGCCACAAGGTCAAAATTGGTGCCGCGAGCTTAAAGCTAAAATAACCAAAGATGGCGACTATTGGATTGAATGCTCTTATAACGATGCAACTATTTTAGGCTGGATGACCCAAACTGATCAAATTGAACACGCAGAACCTACCACTGAAATAAACACCGATTTATTTACAATCAAATCTAATTACATTGCCGATACAGGCCAAGCTGCAAAGTCATGGTTAAATATTGCTAATGATGACGAAGCCGCCTATGTAGACATGATGCAAGGCCACAAGCTTACCTCCAATGCAGAGGATCAACATAGCTACTTTACTATTTCACACACAACCCAACAAGTCATTGAGCACGCCACTAATGAGCTGCATGGCTTATTTATGCATGCCACCGATTATGTGTTACAGCACCCTGAGCTATTAAAAAAGTTTAATTTACCTGAAGTAGTACTCAATAAAATTCGTCAATCGTGGGATAACCGCTTAAATCAATTGATCACCAGTCGCTTTGACTTTGCACTAACCCCCGCAGGCTTAAAAGTGTATGAATACAACTGCGACTCCGCTTCGTGTTATATGGAAAGCGGTAAAGTTCAGGGTAAATGGGCAAAGCACTTTGGGGTTAAAACGGGTATTGATGCAGGCCAAGATTTATTTAAAGACTTAGTAAAAGCGTGGCGAAAAAGTGAAGTAAAAGGTTTAGTTCATATTCTTCAAGATGACGAGCCAGAAGAGCATTACCACGCTTTATTTATGAAAGAAACAATTGCGGCAGCAGGTTTTGAGTGCAAAATTATTATTGGTTTAAATACTCTGTCTTGGGATGCCTTTGGCAATATTATTGATGCCGATGGCAATAAACTTAATTATGTATGGAAAACCTGGTCGTGGGAAACTGCACTTGAGCAAATTCGTGAAGAATGCGAGGCTGATCAAGCTCAAAATCATAATTTTGAGCCGCAATGGCAAGCAGGAGCAACCCCGCGGTTGGCTGATGTATTATTGCGTAAAAATGTCATGGTTTTTGAACCACTATGGACACTGATCCCCAGTAATAAAGCAATCTTACCGGTGCTGTGGAGTTTATTTCCTAATCATAAATATTTGCTCAATACCGCGTTTGAGCTCAGTGATGAATTATTACAAACCGGCTATGTAGTAAAACCCATTGTTGGCCGCTGCGGAGCAAATATTCAACTAGTCGATCAGCAACAACAAACCATTGAGGAAACCGCCGGACACTTTGCATCCCAAGAGCAAATATATCAGCAATTATTTGCGCTACCAAAAGTAGACGATTACTTTGTACAAATATGCAGTTTTACCACAGCAGGAAAATATTCTGGTGCGGGTGTGCGAGTCGATAAAAGCATGATTATTAATGGCAATAGTGACTGTATGGCACTGCGGATTGAATAACTCGTCAAATTAATAAACAATACTTTGCGGGCTTAGTTTTAGGGCTTAGCATTAAATATAATAGCTAAGCCCTTTAGCTATTATATTTATTACACTGTGCATAATTTACAAAAAAGTGCATAGTTTTCAAATATGTAATATTTAACATCATTCTTCCCCTCATATTGAAAACCCTATCTGATTGTATATAAACAACTTTATTTAAAATCCCTTCTCGGCATGGTGATTGCTTTAAATAAAGTAAAGTATGTTCATATAGTAATTAATGGGCAAAATAATTAAGTAGGAGAAATTATGAGTAATAGTAACAAAACAGCTAAATTTACCGCTCCAGGTATGAGTAACGATTCAGCAGAAAAAACTATCTCTACACTCGACAATCGTATGGTTGCGCTAATTGACTTACAACTTACCCTTAAACATATTCACTGGAACGTAGTTGGCCCTAATTTTATTGGCGTGCATGAAATGCTAGACCCACAAGTTGCGGTTGTACGCGAAATGACAGACACCATTGCTGAGCGCATCGCAACGCTAGGTGGAGTACCTGTTGGTACGCCAAAATCAATTGTTGATCGCCGTACATGGGACGAGTACTCAATTGGTAAAGCCCTCGTTACCGAGCATTTAAGTGCACTCGATAATGTATATAGCGGTATTAATAGCGATCATCGTAAAGCCATAGATACGCTTGCTGATCTTGATCCGGTTTCTGAGGATATGATCACCAGCCAACTAGCCGAGCTAGAGCAATTTCAATGGTTTATTCGTGCTCACCTTGAATCATCAACAGGTGAACTACAAAAGTAGGTGCACTATTATAACTGGCATACATAGCTAAATATTTATTGTTAGTTAATAATTTAAAATTAAGAAAAGCCCGCATTATTAATAATGCGGGCTTTTTAAGTGCTAATAACTTACTAAAATAATAACCTACTAAAATAATTGCACATCATACATAGCAAAGTATCTGCATTTTGCTCTTAAAAAGTTTACCCCCAAGTAGCCATTAAATATTGTCACGCTCAGCAAATGCATAAAAAAGAACTTCCCCCGATTAACCCCTCGTACATCTGCATTTAAATTTTATACTATTATTACCAGTCGATATTTTATTTATATTAGCAATCAAATTGGTTAACCAACTAAGTTTTAAACTTAAAATAAAAACTACAAAGCCATTACCAGTAAGTAATTTACATTTCTTATTTTAAATAAACGCCTCATACACCCTCAGTAAGTTAATTTCTTTTTATCGCCTTGGTACTTATCAGCACTTTCTTATCTAAAACAATGAATTTTTTATAGGTTAAAACCCCAATCTTCCCAAATAAGTAAGGTTAAACTCACCCTGCTTTTAAAAATTATAATTAACAAATAGCAATAACAAACCTATATACCAACATTAAATTAAACTTTTTAACTGCGATTACAAAATAAATTAAAAACATAACTTGTTAAATTTGTTAAATATTAAACAAAAAGAAACCAAAATTGTAATACCAAATTCACATTACTGGTAAACAAAGCTTGAAATTAAAACTTAATTGGACTAATTTTAACCACACTTTACGCATTACCAAAAAAAGTAAAACACTGAAAAATTGGTAAACCAAAGCGCATCATCAACACACAATTACCCAAACGGGAGAGATACATGAAGCTTAATCGAATTACTTCCTCACTAATCAATAAACAACATAAAAGTAATCCTGCACTTATTAGCGCGGCCGCACTTATTTTAATGACATCATCTACTTTAGCTGCACAAGAGTCTGAAAACACCTCAGCCACAGCAGATAAAAACATAGAGGTTATTGAAGTAAAAGGAATTCTTAACAGTATGAAAGCAGCTGCAATGCTTAAACGTACTGACGGTCGTATTGTTGATGCTGTTGTTGCTGAAGACATTGGTAAATTACCAGACAATAATATTGCCGAAGCCCTGCAACGTATTACTGGTGTATCTATTAATTCTGACTTTGGTGTGGGTGATAGTGTTTCGATTCGTGGTTTACCGCAAAACCGGGTTGAATTAAATGGTCGCTCTACTATTGGCGATTCTCGTGATGGCATTAGCCTTCAAGATTTTCCATCAAGTTTCTTAAAAACAGTAGAAGTTGTTAAGTCGCCAACTGCCGATATGATTGAAGGCGCACTTGGTGGTACGGTTAGTTTAAGAACGGTTCGCCCATTAGAATTAGATAAACTAACAGCGGCCATGTCATTAGATGCAGAATATGCAGATAAAACCGAAAACGTAGCGCCTATTTTCAGTGGATCTGTTGGTAATAATTGGGATTTTGATGAAATGGGCACGTTTGGTGCCATTGCTATGTTTTCATATCAAGATCGCGAAATTCGCCAAGACGAAACGTCTAGCCGCGTAAAACCTCAAGACATAGTAATTAACGCTCAAGAAGGAAACACACCAAGCGGTAACGCCATCGTCAGAGATGAGCACAGTATTGAGCAATATGTAGAAAAACGTGAACGTACTGCTGTAAATTTGTCACTTCAGTGGGCACCACACTCGGGTAATGGCATGGTATACCTTGATTTAAGTGGTACTAAGCGCTCTGGTGAGCAAGCTGGTAACTCTATTTTAGGTGTAGCAGGTTCACTATCAACAGATGCAAACACCACACAAGACGCTAACGGCGTAAATAACTATACGTTAACTAACGAATTTGGTATTCCTAAAACATACAGTGATTTTCGTGATACTGACTCGTTTTCAAATGCACTTGGTGCAGAATGGAACCTTACCGATAGCATCAAAATTTCTGGTGAAGTTGCTGTTGCATCCTCTGAAAGCATAAGACCAGACTCAGAGTTTACATTGCGTCCAATCGAAAAATCGACGTTTGAAGCCAGTGGCGGGGTTGATTTAGTAAACCATTTATATGATGGCGCATTTTCACAAGACGGTAATCGCTTACCAAGCATTATACACTCAGATCCAACTGCATTTACTAATCCACAAAACTTAGCATTAAGAACATTCAAAAGCGAAGATAGAAAAACCAATAATGATGAAACAGCGGTTCGTTTTGATATTGAAATGTTTGAGCCGTTAAGCAGTGCAAACTGGATCTCTAAAGTAAAAGCAGGTGTTCGCGCTACTAAACGCGATTACGAATATGAACAATACAAAGTAGAAATTAAAGATATTTATAAAAACGCTATTAACGACTCAGATGGGTCATTAGCAACTTTATGGGCCGATGATTATAACGCCCTATTCCCTGGCAGTTTTACAACTATGAGCCACGATAACTCTTTTAATCAACTGGGTCACTCTGGTCAAAACGATCTTTTAACATTCCTTACTTATAATGGCTTATCTAACCCAAGTAATACGTATGCTCAATTACAGCAACTATTAGCAGGCACTAATTTAGCGTCTACTGGGAGCTTACACGACAATCAAGAGTTTCAAGAAAGCGCATACAAAAATGTAGTTGAAGACACCGCTGCAATTTATATATCGGCTTATTTAGATTTTGATAGCGTTACAGCCATTGTGGGCGCTCGTTATGTAACAACAGATCTTGAGTCAAGTGTTTACCAAAACGGTATAAAAGTGACGGGTGAAAATGATTACACCGACTTTTTACCTAGCTTAAACGTGACATATAACTATTCAGACGAAACACTATTTCGCTTTGCTGCGGCAAAAGTTATGCGCAGAGCCGACTTTAGCGAGCTAAGCCCTGCATTTGACGTAAATAACGACCGAACCGGTGCAACTCAAGGAGCTATTGATTTAGAACCATACCGCGCAACCCAATACGACTTATCTGTAGAGCATTACTTTGACGAAGGTAACGTATTGTCTTTTGCACTATTTTATAAAGATGTTAAGTCATTTTTAAGCAACGAAAGCACGTGTGTTGCCTCATCAACTACCGCTGCACTGCAAAACGTAACACAGTGGAACCAAGTATGTCAGCTTGATACTGCCGGCGTATCTCAAGATAATATGGTTTACTCTGATGCAACTAACTATCCTGTAGATGCTGATGGTTTTAATCACGTTGCGGGCCTTAGAGATGCAGGGCTTACCGGCATCGATACCGTTAAAAATATTAACGGTGAAAACGGCTCTGTTCAAGGTTTTGAAGTAGGTTACCAGCAGTTCTTTACAAGCCTGCCGGGTGCGTTTTCTGGTTTAGGTATTAATGCAAACTACACTTACGCAGACAGCGAACAGCCAAACGGCAACCCACTATTAGACATTTCTGAAAATACTTATAACTTACAAGTATTTTGGGAACACGAAGGCTTCTCTACTCGCCTTGCTTATAACTACCGTGACGGTTTCTTAAGTACTGAAAACGAAAAACGCGTAGAAAACATTAACTCTAACGGCAGCATTTCACAAGACGGTACTGTTTATGGTAATAACTACCGCGATGACAGAGGCCAATTAGACTTTTCTGCAAGTTGGGACATAAACGAAAACTTTACCCTAGTAGGTAACGCAACAAACTTAACCGGTGAACCTTCAATCTACCTATCTGAACTAGGCGGTGCTTGGAAGTACACTGAGGCGGATCGCCGTTATAGCTTAGGCATTCGCGCTAAATTTTAATTTTCCCTAAAGGCTAAAGCCTGCTTTTATGCAGGCTTTTTTATGCCTAAATAATAGTAGCTTTATATTGCATAAAAAACCCACTCCCTAGCTATACTTATCTTAATATAAAACTTAATATCAAAGAGCAATTACTATTAATAAGGAAAGGTAGTGCTGTCGCGTTTATATAATTTTATGCCGGGTTTAAATACTTTACTTCATTATGAACGACAATGGTTTGCTGATGATTTAAGAGCGGCATTATCGGTTGCCGCCGTGGCGCTACCCGTTGCTATTGCTTATGCACAGTTAACTGGTGTTAATGCTGCAGTTGGGCTGTATTCCTGCATACTACCCATGATGCTATATGCACTTTTTGGCACCTCAAAACAATTAATAGTTGGCCCCGATGCCGCAACCTGTGCAGTTATAGCTGCAGTAGTAACCCCGCTTGCCGCAGGCGACAGTTTTAAGCACTGGCAGCTAGTTGTAACCATGACCGCCATGACCGGTTTTTGGTGTTTTATAGCCAGTAAATTTAAATTAGGTGTATTAGCAGACTTTTTATCTAAGCCTATTTTAATGGGCTTATTAAACGGCGTAGCCATAACTATTATTGTGGGTCAGTTTTCTAAAGTATTTGGTTTTACCTTTGATGAAAGATACCTACTTGAACGCTTAGGGGGGGTGCCCACTTATTTATCACAAACCCATATTCCCACTTTATTAATGGCCTTATTTACTGTGGTTATTTACTTTGTTATGAAACGACTAAAGCCTACATGGCCCGCATCAATGTTTGCCATTACCTTGGGCGCAATATTAGTGTGGTTTTTTAATTTAGAGCAATTTAATATTAAAACCATAGGCACAGTAACCGGCGGACTGCCGGTATTTAACACCCCTGTATTTGATATTGGTATTATTCGTGAACTAGTTGTGCCGGCACTTAACTTAGCCATAGTGAGCTTTGTAAGTATGATGCTAACAGCGCGTAGTTTTGCCGCAAAAAATGGCTACGACATAGATGCAGATAAAGAGTTTAGAGCCCTAGGTATTGCCAACTTCGCCTCTGCGTTGTCGCAAGGTTTTGCTGTAAGTGGCGCCGACTCTCGCACCGCAGTTAACGACGCTAATGGCGGTAAAACGCAATTAGTGTCGATTATAGCCGCCACTATTATTGCTATTATTGCTATTTTTTTAACCGCCCCGCTCGAGTTTATACCTAGTGCAGCACTCGGCGTGGTACTTATTATTGCCTCTGTGCATTTGTTAGATTTAAAAGCGGTATGGCAACTAAAGTTTAAAGATAAGCAGGCGTTTTACCTTGCCTTAGCCACCTTGTTTGCAGTGCTGTTTATTGGTGTTATTCCGGGTATTACGCTTGCTGTATTACTGGGTTTATTTCAATTTATTCGCACCGTAATGCGCCCTACCGACAACATATTAGGCGTAGACATAAAAGGCGTGGTAAGAAGCTTAGATGCCACCGATAAAGCAAAAGCCGTGCAAGGGGTATTTATTTACCGCTTTAATTCGCCATTAACTTACTTTAATGCCAGTTACTTTAAACGCAGATTACTTGAGCAATACGCAAAACAAAAAGACGATACCCAATGCGTTATTATTGATGCCGTACCTTGCTTTACCCATTTAGATTTAAGCGTTATGGCCATGCTTGCCGATTTAGACGTTATATTTAAAAAGCGTGGCATTAGTCTTGAGCTAGCAGGTAGAAAACGCCAGCTTCTATCGTGGTTTGAAATTGCCGGAATGGTATCGGGTAAAAATGGCATTTATGTTCACTCCGATCTATATGTTGCGCTACAAAAAAATAGCGTAAGCCAGCCTACCGACGAAGTCGCCTTATTTGAAGCTCATACCAATGAGGCAAAACCCGAGCCGCTATAAACGCAAAAAGGCTTACAACACATAGTTGTAAGCCTTTTTATACTAAAAACTTAGTAACTTAAATTACTGTGAATGAACCATTTGTTCAAACTTCATGCCGGTTAATTTAGTAATTACTTTAATCACATAAAAGAAAATACCAATCATTGCCAACATAGACGGAATAGCAATAATAGGGTAACTGAGCAAGGTCATTTCACCAAGCTGCTCGTTAAACTCTACCGTACCCGCAGGGCTGGTCACTATCCACTTAGCAAGCACGTAATTCATAGTTGATGAAAAAGCAAAAGTAAGCGCTAAAATATAATTAGCCTTGGTAATTTGCTGCTTAAAACGCTGGGTATTACCGCGCGCATCTAACGTATCGTAAATTACATCTAACTTAAATAAAATCGAGTTTAACAGCACCTTTGCCAATAATGGCTTACCAAAAAAACCCGACATTAAAACAGTCAGGCCAATAATACCCGGTATAGCCGCTTCTTTTATTGCCAACCATTCTACATTAAGCTCAAACAGCGCAATGCCACCCGTTAATAAAGTACTTAAAAAACCTAATAATGAAATAAAATTTAACGAGCGTGCTTTAATAAAATCATAAATACCGTAACCCACAGGAAATATAAGCGCGACAATTAACCCTACAACGGTTCCTAAATATTCAGGCCCCGAAAACTTCATTAAAATAATTGAAGGCACTATAATATTAAAAACGACCTCAAATAATGGATTGTTTTTTTTACCTTTACTGTTATTTTGACCACTGGTTGTCATTCGTTACTTCCATTAATATATTATTGCTAAGACGAAAAGAGCACCTCTTCGCTACTGCCAAAGGCTATAATACTCGCAATACCTTCGCCATTCTAGCTTGTCGTTTTTGTATTGATTAAAAAGCCGAAAGGGAGCAATTATTTTTTGTGTATAAGTGCACAAACAGCCCTCTATTACGCAGGCAAACTCATATCGATGCCAGGTAAAGCCACCATCTGATCGCTAATAAGGCGGCGAATATCACGAATTATTGGCTGCTCGTTTTCAACTACTTGCTGCGATATAGCCACATACCCATGCCACGAAACATTATAGCCATGAGCAATGCGCGCCACCTCTTGTGGTTGAAACCCTTTTAATAATGGCTCTGGCACATAACCCCAACCTAGCTTGTCGCGTATTGCATCCCTAATTAACTCAAAGCTACTTAACGCAATATCGTAACGCTCAGATACATTGGTTTGAATGTCACTTTGGCTTAAATCTAAATAAGCAATTTGCGGCACACTGGCTAAGTCTTCATTACTTACATAGCGCATTTGCGTTAACGGATGATCTTTGGCAATAACCATATGCAATGCCACCCAGCCCAAAACTTGTAAAGGTAGCTGAGTATTTGCATACAAGCTCTGATCTAAGCAACAAGCTAAGTCCATAAAGCCCTCTTCAACCATTTGCTGCAACGTATTTGCACTCGCATAGTGCATTTCTAACGATATACCTGGGTAGCGCTTGCGAATACTGCGAATAATTTCGCGCCAAAAGGCTTCGGGTAAAGCATCATCACGGCCAATAACTAAGCGGTGTGGCAGTTGCTCGTCATCGTGCAGGCAGCGGTGCTTAATACTCTCTGCAAGGTTAATTAAGCGAATGCTATCGTCAATAATTTTTTCACCCGCGGGGGCTAATTGCATGCTATTACCAGTGCGAATAAATAGCGCAGTACCCAACTGATCCTCTAGCGTCGATAGCGCCATACTCATAGTGCTACGATTAACCGACAAGCGCGCTGCCGCCTTAGCAATAGAGCCGGTTTGTGCAATCATCACAAAGTACTGTAACGACTCTAATTTCATCAAGCCCCCTTAGTGTCAATTATTTTGACTCTGAGCAATTATAGTATAAAAATAATAAGCAGTATTATACGCACAATGTTTTAGTATTAAGAGCAGGAAAAATGCATTGGATATATTTAATAATAGCTGTAACTCTTGAGGTTATAGGTACAACAGTAATGAAGTGGCTGGTAAACGAAGACCAGTTACTATTAGGTAGCTTATTTGTAACTTTAATGGTTGGCTTAGCTTATCTTGCTCTTAGCCAAGCCACCAGCAAAATTCCTATCGCACTTGCTAACGCCTTCTGGGAAGGCTTGGGGATGATATTAATTGCATCTGTGTCATTTGTATTTTTAGGCGAAGCTATTTCTATTGGCCAAATGTTTGCACTTTTATTAGCTATTATCGGCATTGTTATAATTAACAGCGGCCACGCTATGCAAGAGCAAAAACAATGACAGTATATTGGCTTTATATTCTTGGCTCAGTAATTTTTGACATTGCCGCCAACGTATTTTTAGAAATGTCGCACGGATTTAAACATAAACGCTTTGGCATACTTGCCATTGTTTTTATTATGGCCGCGTTTGCCTTACTCACCCTCGCTGTGCAAGGCATCCCACTGTTTATTGCCTACGCCACGTGGGGAGCTCTTTCAATTAGCGGTACTGCGCTGGCAACTTGGTTGTTGTTTGGTCATAAATTAAACTGGGTTGTTTGTTTTGGTTTAGCAGTACTTATTTTATCTATTGTGACAATGCAATTAGTTGGCCCCGCGTAAATACCTCTTATTAAAAACTAGCTAAAGTGCTCTGCAGTTCAAGCTAGTTTTTCCTGCTGTTTTGCCTTAGTTAACTTTAGGCTAAACTTCTAACTTAGTTGACTATTTTATAGCGCAACGCTATAACTTGTAACACGTTGCGCTGTGCCAACCTACAAAGTAGTAAATAAAAACTTAAAAGCGCACCGCTTGCTTAAGCTATCACTAGTTTAGGTTTGGCATTATTATACTTATTACCTTGAGGCATTTATGTTCAAGCAACTACAAGAAAAACATCAGCTTTCTATTCTGCTTATACTCAGTATTGTGTCAGTATTTGGTATTACGCCATTTATTATTATTCGTTTTATAGAAAATAACATAGTCGCAGCGCTAATTGACTTAGCCATTGTAAGCGGTATTTTAACCTTAGTCGGTTATGCCCATTACACTAAAAAGCCGCGTGTTATTAGCGCCGTTATTGCATTGCTTGTTAATATTGGCGTTATTGCCATTATAATTACCAACGGCATTAACAGTATGCTATGGGTTTATCCGGTAGTAGCCGTTACGTTTTTTTTAGTTAAACCAATAGAAGCGCTCATACTCACCCTTAGCAATGTGGCAATTATTGCGAGCATACCTAATTTATTCGATGTTATGCCACTAAACTCTTACTTTACAACCAACTTAATGCTAGCTGCCTGTGCTTTTGTATATGCCTCTTTTGGCAACAAGCAGCTTGCTTTACTTGCAGAACTAAACAGTACCGATCCTTTAACCGGCGCATTAAATCGCCGTGCGCTTAACGATGATACACTAGCCGCCATTTCGCGAGCAGAGCGTTATAACAGCACTTATTTATTAGCGTTTTTAGACTTAGACTTTTTCAAAAAGGTAAACGACGAATTCGGCCATGCCGAAGGAGACAGAGTACTAAAGCAGTTAGTGTCAATTACCAATTCACATATAAGAGAATCAGATAAGCTATACCGCTTTGGTGGCGAAGAGTTTGTGCTAATAATTCCCGAAATCCCGCCCAAAGAGCAAGTTAGCTTTATAAACAAGCTACGCGAAACAATAAAAAACGAGTTAAAAACACCTGCGGGTAACTCAGTTACTGTATCTTTTGGTGTTGCAGCTTGGGTACCGGGCACCACAGTTGCTAGCTGGTTTAAACGCGCCGACGATGCTATGTATCAAGCAAAAAAACAAGGCCGCGACTGCGCCGTATTTAGTAAAGATTAGGGTCTGCTGACCTTTGCGGATTAAAATTCGTTCAAACTAGGGGCGAGTTAATCACGGCGCGAGGTTTGTAACCTAGTGGGCTCGATAACTGCTCCTGCGTTATTCTACTGGCTTACATCCATGTAAGAATAAGCAAAAACCGAGCAAAGCTTTTGCATCCTGCTCACGCCCCTAACAAAGAGTTAATTGCCCCTAAGAACCCTTCGGGCAGCGCATGTTTGGTATTGATGCTACGTTATCGCCTATTTATGGGGAATAACCACACCACATAGGCTCTGCCTTGCCTAAATACCAAACACACTGTTGCAAATTTAACCTTGAAAGATAAACAGACCCTAAAGCTTTGAAATAAGTAAGCTAAACTAACCACTTGGCCAAAATGGCTTTACCCATTATTTATCTTTGTTTAGCAGCGCCTTTAAGTCGGCAAACGGGTTATGTGTAGCCGCCACCACTTTTTGCTCTGTAGTGCCGCCGTACAACACATATTCGTGATATTTATTATGCTCATTATCATGGCAATAAATACACAATAACTCCCAGTTACTACCATCATCAGGGTTATTATTATGGTCATGATCAATATGATGCACCGTTAACTCTCGTAAATTAGAATACTCAAACTCACGTGCACAGCGCCCACATACCCAAGGGTACAATCTTAACGCTTTAATTCGATAACCTTCTTCTTGCTGCTGATAAGCCTGCATACCACTCGTGGTTTTACTCATTAACTTATTACTACCGTCTTTTTACAATAAGCCCAGATTAGCCTTTAAAAACCACTTTGAACAGCGCCTTTTATTTTAACCACCGAGCTTTGGTTAAGATATTTACTAACACATTGAATAATAATAATGATGTTTAAACTTATTTTCTCTAGACAGAGATTTTCAGTGAAAATAAGGCGAATTTACGCGTTAATGGCTGGCCCATTGCAAATAAATTCAACGCAGTTAGCGCTGAAAATAGCTGCTTGAGATAAATTTATTATCCAGAGTTTAGGTTAACTATCCTCAAAGTTGTTGCTCACCTAAAAGCTTGGGTATAATGAGCACTTATGGCTGTATTTGTTAGCCTACAACTTGGATAAAACAATGAAAAAACTCTCTGCAGTGCAAATAAAACAGCAAGCGCTTGTCCTTAATATTGCCGATACACTCGAAAAACAAGGCCTAGCAGAGCTCCCTGGTATGCTGCAATGCTGGTTTGACGTTCAATATCACTTATTCCCTGGCTCCTTACTACTGTGCTTTCAATTTGACAACGAGCAAGCCTTAGCTGCAGCAAAACCAGAGTTATTAAAATGGCAAAAGCGCTTAAGCGCAGCCATGCTAAAAAAAGGCGTTGTTTTAAAAGATATGCGTAAACATTTAGTATTTACATTAGAAGCACCCGATAGCTAAATCAGGTTTATTACCGAGGATAAAAAGTAGATTCGGGGATTAAATCCCCCGGCTATAAAGTATAAAACCCACGGATGTTTTTAGCGTTTTCAAGATTAAACTGATTTACATGCGTAATCAGCTCAGGGAAAAATGCTAAAAATACAACATTCAATTCATCATAATGCTTTGCTATATCATCAACAGCACCAGCAAAGGTATTAGTAAAGCGAATGCGCTTGGCTATATTATCAAGTGCTAGCCCTACCCCATCAAGGGTTTCGTACTCTTTAAACCAATCGTTGTCGGTCATGTGTTTTACAACGTGCTGCATTCGCGGCGGCATTACAGGCATACGCTTATGCAAAAGCGCAAAGCTAGTTTGTTTAAAGTCGTTTAATGGCTGTAGATTATATTTTTGCCAATGCATAATTAAAAAGTGATCAAACACCACATCAATAGCCACCCCTGCAAAACGCTTACGCTTAGGTGAAAAATACTGTTTAGCCTCTTTAACTATAGGATGAGAGTCAGTAAATTTATCCACTAAATAGTGATTATCGAGCGCATTCTTTACCGTTATAGGTATCTGGTTTAAATGCCGTTGACCACCAAAGTCGCCCAGTAAATTACCAAAGTGCGAATCGGCCGTAGGCTGTGCTAAATAAAGATGAGCTAAATAATTCAACGTGTTCTCGGGTTTGGTTAATACCTTTTAGATAATAACGCAGTTGTAGATGAAATTCATATAAAGGAAAAGTGAAAGGCTTTAAGCTTCAAGGGAATGATATTTTAGTTCGTGATTTTTTCACCAATAAAACACAGGCTCCTGCGCTCCCCATAAAAAAGACAACACAAACCTGCTCCCCACCCAATTACAATTATGTTTGATTAATTCAGTAAAGAGTCAGCCCTATTTTGCTATCAATGTTGCTGTATTTTTCGGTACTGCATGAGTCATAAAACGCCTTGCTTAACCTTAACTATTAAACCTGAACTCTGGTTAAGAGATTTACTAACGTATTGAATCATATTTATATTTAATTTTATTTTCTCTAGCCAAAGGCTTTCAGTGAAAACAAGGCGAATTTACGCGTCAATAGCTGGCCTATTGCAAGTAAATTCAACGCAGTTAGCGCTGAAAATAGCTGCTTGAGATAAGTTTATTATCCGGAGATCAGGTTATTAAGCTCACAGAGGCAAAACACGTTATGACAACTACTTTTTTAAGCCAATTACAGCAAGTCGCACTGCAACAAGCCCTTATCAGCACCAAGCTTTTAAACAGCTACACATTAAAGAGCAATAACGCACCATCGCCCAAGCAACAAGCCTATAGCTTAATTGCTGTCGCGCTATACCGCTTTAATCTACAAAAAATAAAATGGTCATCTTTTTTAAAAACAGCCATAAATACAGCAAACAACACATGCCAATGGTTAGCCACCGAACTTGTCAGGTGCCAACAAGACTATAAAGCCCAACCTCATGACGCTGTAATTAGCGAACAAAGTGCATTCATTAGTGGTATTTTTAGCGAAGAACTCACTTATATTGATAGTTTACTGGGGGCTGAAGCGTAAGCTCTTAAGTTTATTTAAGCAATTATGTGAACTGTCGGATGGCACGGCTGCGCCGCTTATCCGGCCTACCTTATTTGCGTTGCAAGGCGAAGATTCAGTACTTTCATCACTTTAAAAATAGTTTCCCAACGTGGTTTGGTTTTACCGTTAACTGCTTTACGAAGGTTTGGGGTCAAATCTTGACTTCACACATCAAGCTATCTCGCAGTTTTTCGAATTGTAATTTGACCTTATCATCTTCAATTATTAACTTATTTAGCCTACATACCGTTTGAGATATGGCTGAATAATGTTGAACATTAAAAATAACGGCTAACGCTTTTAAATTTTGCCCAGTTAAATCTTGGCATAATTTAATAGCAAACATACGTGGCAAGTTTTTCTCTTTTCGCCCTTTTTTAACCGTTACAATATCATGTGTATCTATACAAAAATATTTAGCTAAGTAATCAATTACATCATCCGTTGAGCGTTTTTTAATAACAATACTTCTTTCGCTATCTGGTATTGCTATATACCCCTTTATTTTTTCAATAAATGCGTCACAACCCAAAACTGAAAGTAACTTTTTAGCGCCATAAAACGTAATTACCTCTTTATTATTTTCATATTCAACAAACTGTTTGTACGCAGCATATTTACGATTTTTTCCTTGAAGCGAAAATATAAAGTCTCGAACTAGCCATTTTGGCGTCGCTGTTTTTTTGATGAAAGCTGAATAGCTAGACCATTTATAGTCAATAAGTACATCTACTAACGGTGTACTTGTTTCTATTGGGTTACGATGTATATAACGGCTAACATGTAGTAAGTAATTATCAGCATCCACCAGCACCGCCTTGTAGCGACCTCTAAACAGTGCACCATCTGTATTATGTGCTCTATTAAAATATTGCGTATAGAGGCCATTAATATGCTTCATGGCTCTGCCTAAATTTGCATCTGGGGTTTTTATTAACAGGTGGTAATGATTGGTCATTAAACAATACGAATGTACTTCAATATTAAAACGAAGGCTTGCTTGCTCAATGCAGTATAAAAAACACTTAAAATCGTCATCACTCAAAAAGGTATTTTCACGCCCTCTTCCGCGATTCATCACATGATAAAACGCATTTTCATACTCTATTCGCAGTGGTCTAGACATAATAATAAACTCAATGAGCAATAAACTATAAATCTAGACCATTGATGTATGAAGTCAAGATTTGACCCCTTTGGTTATAAACTATAAATCTAGACCATTGATGTATGAAGTCAAGATTTGACCCCTTTGGTTTTCTTTGGTTTTGTAACAGCACCAAATTTCGCAGGCTATGAGGGCTACCCCGCCTTTCAGTTTGATATCTATAAGCGACGCGTTAAACCTATTTTAGAACCTATTATTGAACAGGTAAGTAAATACTATTTCGACTGGGATATTGTACTTTGGTTAGGGTCATACTTTGGCGACCTCAATAGCTCAGCGATTGAAGCAATAGATAACCCTAAGCAGCATAGCTTGTTGATTCAATTAGCGAGGAATATTGAAAATGAGTGCTTGTAGCTAAAATTCAGTTCTATTTATACGCTATACAACACATAAATATTGAGCTTTTAGCTAAATTACAATACTGTACCTAGATAGTATAAAAGTTACAGTGCGCAGTATTGTCGGCCATTGTACTAACAACACAAAGGACTGCTAGTGATACCTAATTACCAGCAATTTATGCGCCCATTTTTAGAGGTTGCACATAGAGCCCATGGAAGAGAAGTTAAGCTAAGGGATGTAATTAACGAACTGGCTGAACAGTTTAACCTTACTGACGAAGAAAAAACTGAGACACTCCCAAGTGGGAGGCAGCCTATTCTCGATAACCGAGTTGGCTGGGCACGCACATACCTGACAAAGGCTGGACTTCTAGAAGTTACAAGACGCGCGCACTTTGTAATCACTACACGAGGCATAAAAGCACTCGAAGATGAATCAACTGTAATAGATAAAAACTATTTAAAACAATTTGATGAATTTGTCGTCTTTTCTGAACAAAAAAATGAGGCCCCAGTAATAACTGCCTCAATAAATCCCCAAAGTAATGATAATATAGAAGAGATCACGCCAGATGAAGCATTAAGAAATGCCTACAAAGCAATTAATGACGCCCTTACATCGGATCTTTTATCGAGAACACGTAAAGTTACACCTGCATTTTTTGAGGAGCTATTGATAGAGTTGCTAATTGCTATGGGCTATGGCGGTACTGGTGAGGGAGCTGCTCATGCATTAGGTAAAACTGGAGACAATGGTGTAGATGGAGTAATAGATCAAGACCCGCTTGGCGTTGACCAAATTTATATTCAAGCTAAACGTTATGCAGAAGGAAATAACGTCGGCTCTGGTGATATCCGTGATTTTTTTGGGGCGCTCAATTTAAAGAAAGCGCAAAAAGGTATATTCATTACCACATCTGATTTCACACCATCCGCAGTACAAACTGCTAAAGATTTAGGGATGCGCATTGTACTTATCAGCGGTAAAGAATTAGCCAAACTCATGCTTCGATACAATATTGGCAGCAGAGACGAACAGGTATTACACCTCAAGAAAATCGACGAAGAATTTTTTGAAAAATACTAAGGAAGGTTTATGGAACACATCAGTAATTTCGATTTTTTAAAAAAACATCAAGATTGGCTATTTAAATTAGCCGAAAGTGCTGAACTTAATTTTTCTTCAGATCCAAATACCTCTCTCATAAAGATAAGACAATTAGGTGAAGCTATTGCGCAATCAATAGCGGCTCGCATTGGTGTTGAGTCTGGTAATAATATAAAACAAGTAGACCTTCTTAAAGACCTAGATTACAACTTACGTCTCGATGATAACGTTAGAGATGCTTTCCATACTATTCGAAAGTTAGGCAACACTGCTACCCATAATTTTGACAGTACCAGTCACCGTGATGCCTTAAAAGCAATAATGGTCGGCCATGCATTAGCCATGTGGTTTCATATCACTTTTGGCGGTAGTGCAGCCAAAGGTTTTAAAATTAAAAAATTTGTCAAACCTCAAGATCCATCGGAATATGTTCGTCAGCTTGAAGAACAAGTTGAGCAATTAAAAAATGAATCACTGCGTAGTTCTGAACGCATAAAAACAGCGGAACAACTAAGTAAAGTCGAATCAGAAAAAGCCATAGCGGAACGTAAACGTGCCGAAAAAATGGCCGAGGACAAAGCTGTATGGGAACAGCTTGCCTTAGACAGTGAAAAAGAAGCTGAAAAATATAAAGTAGCGGCAGAGGCTACGAACCAACAATACGCTAAATCTTTCCAAGCTAAACCAAAACAAGAACAAGCAGCAGAACTTAAACGTATTGAGAAATCACCATTTGAAATGGATGAGGCAGAAACTCGTGTTGTTATTGATCAACAATTGCTTGATGCAGGTTGGGAAGCCGATACTGAAAACCTACGTTATGCAAAAGGCACTCGTCCTGAGCCGAATAAAAACAAAGCAATAGCTGAATGGCCTACAGAATCCGGCCCCGCTGATTATGCTCTGTTTATTGGTATGGCTCTTGTGGCTGTTATTGAAGCCAAGAAGAATGCAAAAAATGTATATGGCGCTATCGATCAAGCCAAACGATATGCCAAAGGTGTTGAGAACCTCCCTGAGGGTGTTGAAGTAACTCAATATGGTGAGTTTAATACTCCTCTTACTTTTTCCACTAATGGTCGTGCTTACTTAAAACAATTAGAACAAGAAAGCGGCATCTGGTTTTTAGATGTTCGTGATAACACGAATCGCCGTAAAGCTCTAAAAGGCTGGTATTCGCCTCAAGAAATAAAAACGTATTTACGCCAAACTCCACAACAAGCGAATGCTGAGCTTGATGACATGGGGTTTGACTATGAATTAAAGCTTCGTGATTACCAGCAAAAAGCTATCTTAAAAGTTGAGACAGCGATTAAAGATGGCAAAGAACGAGCTATGGTTGCGATGGCAACAGGTACGGGAAAAACTAAAACCTGTATTGCGCTTGTTTATCGTTTATTAAAAGCCGAAAGGTTTCGCCGTATCCTATTTCTTGTTGACCGAAGTGCATTAGGTGAGCAAGCAACTGTCGACTTTGGCGAAGTAAAAATGGAAAGTATCACCAACTCCTTTGCCGATACATTTGAAGTGTTAGGTATTGAACCAGATAAATCAGCTGTACCATTCCCAGAAGATGATACCAAAGTCCACATTGCAACTATTCAAGGGCTCGTAAAACGTATCATGTACCCATCAGATAATGGTGCGAAACCTGGTGTAGGTCAATATGATTGTATAGTTGTAGATGAGTGCCATAGAGGCTACTTACTTGACCGTGAATTAAGCGAAACTGAAGTTAAGTTCCGTGATCAAAAAGATTACATGTCAAAATATCGAGCAGTGATTGAATATTTTGATGCGTTCAAAGTGGGCTTAACTGCAACACCAGCATTACACACTAAAGATATTTTTGGTGATCCGGTATTTACCTATACATATACCGAAGCAGTAATTGATGGTCACTTAGTAGATCACCTTCCACCAACTCGAATTCATACCGAACTCAATACTGACGGAATTAAATATCAAGTTAATGAAGAAGTTCAAATATACGATCCTCAAACGCAGCAGATCGACTTAATCAATACACCTGACGAATTAAACTTTGATGTTGCACAGTTTAATCGTAAAGTCATAGCGCCTGAATTTACCAAAGAAATATGTCGTTGGCTGATCGAAAGTGATTCTTTAAATCCATATTCTCAAGAGAAGTCCTTAATATTTTGTGTTACCGATAAGCATGCAGATGACGTAGTTGAAGCGTTAAAAGAAGCATGTGAAAACTACCTAGGTGAAGTGGATGATGATGCCATTCAAAAAATCACTGGAGCATCTGATAAGCCTCTTGAAAAAATACGCCGATATAAAAATGACAGGCTGCCTAATATAGCTGTTACGGTCGATTTACTCACCACCGGTGTTGATGTTCCAAAGATATGTAACTTAGTATTCTTACGCCGTGTTAACAGCCGAATTCTATTTGAACAAATGCTTGGTCGTGCCACTCGCAAATGTGATGAAATATCCAAAGAACGTTTCCGTATTTTTGATGCGGTAGATATTTACAAACAGCTTGAAAAAGTTAACAGCATGAAGCCTGTAGTTACTAAGGTTGATATCACATTTACGGAACTTGAAAGTGAAATAAAAGAAAGCCCAGATCCAAAACTTCAGCAACTAGCTAAAGACCAGTTCCTAGCTAAATTACAGAGTAAAAAGAAATACCTTTCAACTAACCAACATTCAGACTTTGAACGTATCGTAGGTAAGCCTCCTCAAGAGTTTGCACAAGAATTGAAAAACATGAAAGTGCAAGACGTTGCAGACTGGTTTGTTAATAACCCAGGCTTAGGTGAATTACTTGATATGAAAGTAAAAGGCACTGGTGGTAACAATAAAGTAGTTATTTCCACTCACGGCGATAAAGTTACTGGCACCTCAACAGGTTACGGTAGTGGTCAAAAGCCTGAAGACTACCTTTCATCTTTCAATAAATTTGTTAATGCCAATAGTAACCGTATGGTCGCGATTCAAACTGTTATCCAGCGCCCTTGGGAGTTAACTCGCGATAGCCTCAAACAGCTAGCACTAGAGCTTGAAAAAAATGAATTCCGAGAAGAAGACCTTAAAGTCGCTTGGAAAGAAGTCAAAAATGAAGATATTGCCGCCCGTATCATTGGTTTTATTCGCCAAGCGGCATTAGGTGAGGCGCTAGTGCCTTATGAGCAGCGTGTTGATAATGCTCTTAATAAAATACTCAATAGCCAACCTTGGAAAACACCACAACGTGAATGGCTAGAAACCATTGCAGGACAAATAAAAGCCAACATTATTGTTGATGAAACCAATCTAAATGAAGGCATTTTTAAACAAATTGGCGGCATTAAACGAGCCACCAAATTATTCGAGCAACCCATTACTGATATTTTAAGTAAATTTAATAAATCTATTTGGTCAGAGGGTGAGCAACAACAATCGGCTTAATCCGATACAATAGCGTTTTATTATTTAAACATAGCTTTTAGCGACAAAAAACTAAGCCTGAATAGGTTGCTAAGCAAAGTAACAAGCCTGTTTAAAGTTAAGTAAAGCTAAATACAAATTAACAAATTTATAAGTAGAAACTAATGAGCACACAAGACCTAATTAATAAACTCTGGAATTTATGTAACCTGTTAAGAGATGACGGTGTAACTTACCACGAGTACCTAAACGAATTAACCTACTTAATATTTTTAAAAATGGTAGAAGAAACAGGGCAAGAAGAGCTTATCCCTGAGGGTTTCCGATGGTCTGACATTGAAGAGTTCAATGCGGTAACTCGTTTAGAAGAGTACAAAAAACTGCTTATTCATCTAGGCTCACACGGCTCACTAATAACCAAAGCTATTTTTGCTGATGCTTCAACTTGTATTCGTAAACCAGCTACCTTAAACAAGCTAGTGACTGAAATTGATAATCTTGATTGGTACTCTGCTAAAGAGGAAGGTTTAGGCGATATGTACGAAGGCTTGCTAGAAATAAATGCTAGTGAGAAAAAGTCAGGTGCTGGTCAATATTTTACTCCGCGAGTACTTATAGAAGCCATGGTTGAGCTCATGAAGCCAAACTTAGATGATGTAATAGTTGACCCAACCGCAGGTACAGGCGGCTTCTTAATTGCAGCACACCACGAGCTTAAAAAGCATAACAACATTAAAAACCTTGATGAAGCGGCATACAAAAAATATCAGCATGGCACCTTCTTTGGCATGGAATTAGTGCCAGACACACGCCGCCTAGCTATGATGAACTTAATGCTGCACGACTTAGCAATAGACGATGATAACGCTGGTGTTTTATATGGTGATACACTTTCAAATGAAGGTAAAAACTTACTGCCTAAGGCAAGTTTAATTTTAGCTAACCCACCCTTTGGCACCAAACAAGGTGGCGGCATACCAACGCGTGATGATTTAGTCCATTATACCTCCAATAAACAGCTAGCCTTTTTGCATGCTATGTATCACAGCATGTTAAAACCTGGTGGTCGTGCAGCAGTCGTCTTGCCTGACAACGTTTTATTTGAAGGTTCAACTGGCCGTAAAATTCGTAACGACCTAATGGAAAAGTGTAATCTGCATACCATTTTAAGATTACCAACAGGAATATTCTACGCCGCCGGTGTGAAAACCAATGTGTTGTTTTTTGATAAGCCTACAGATATAAATCAAGATAAAGGCAACACCAAAAAAGTATGGGTATATGACCTTCGGGCAAACATGCCACAATTTGGTAAACGCAACGTATTAAGCAAAGACCATTTTGATGAGTTTTATAAAGCCGTTGGCGGTGATTTAACTCAAGTAGACGAAGATAAGCGCCAAGAATTTATTAATAACCACCAAAACGGTAGTGAAATTGGCAGCATTGATACCTGTCGATTAAGAGCGTTTACCCGTGAGGAAATTGCAGCTAAAGAAGACTCCCTCGATTTGGCATGGATACGTGATGACAGTATTGAAGATGCTGCCAATCTTCCAGAACCAGATATCCTCATTAATGAAGCCATTGAAGAATTAGCGGGTGCAATAACTGACTTACAATCAATTTTAGTTGAATTAGATGCAGCTGAAGAAGAGGCTTTGTAATTTATGGCATTCAGAGAAAATATAGCTGAGTTAGTTGAGAGAGAATCTGTAAATGGGTCAACTAAAATAGATCCTTCTTGGACAAGGACCCCTTTGCAAAAAGTTGCAAAAGTTATAAATGGTTATGCATTTAAATCAGCGCAATTCAATACTTCGAGTGGCACTCCATTAATTAGAATTAGGGACGTGGTAAAAGGGTTCACTGAAACTTATTATGATGGTGAAATACCTAAAGGCTACTGGGTTGAAAAAAGTGATATTTTGGTAGGCATGGACGGAGACTTTAACACTTGTCGATGGCCTTCAGACAAAGCTTTGCTCAATCAACGAGTTTGTAAAATAGAAGTTTTAGATAGTAATAAGTACGATTCTAGATTTTTGTCGTATTTACTTCCTGTATATTTAAAGCTGATCAATGAACATACATCTGCTACAACGGTAAAACATTTATCATCCAAGACACTTTCCGACTTACCTATCCCTAACCCTAGTGTCGATGAGCAAAAGCGCATTGCCGACAAACTGGATTCAGTATTAGCCAAAGTTGAAGCAACTCAATCCCGCCTCGATAAAATCCCAACTATCTTAAAGCGCTTTCGCCAATCAGTCCTCGCAGCAGCTACCTCTGGAGAACTCACCAAAGACTGGCGTGAAGGGTATGATGCTAGGCCGCCAACTATAGATTTGATTGAAGAATATTGGATAGAAGAGTTTGCTAAACAAAAAAGAAAATTCAAATCTTATCCGCATCAGAACTCAGGTTTAAATAATATAGGTTGGCTACATACAACACTTGGTGTTATTTGTGACGTCCATATAGGCTCAACACCTAAGCGAACAGAGTCATCATACTGGGGCGGTGATGTGAAATGGGTTAGTAGTTCAGAAGTTGCTTTTTGCGAAATTTATGACACGAAAGAAAAAATTACCAGTGATGGGTTAGACAACACTTCTACAAAAATTCACCCTTCAGGAACTGTAATGTTAGCAATGATCGGCCAAGGGAAAACTCGCGGACAACCAGCAATTCTTAGAACTGAAGCGTGTCATAATCAAAACACGGCTGCTTTAAGGGTCTCGGAGCCATTTTTACTTCCAGAATATCTATATTACTTACTTTGGGAGAGATATGAAGAAACAAGGAAGATTGGTGGAGGAAATAATCAAAAGGCATTAAACAAAGCTGTAGTACAAAGCATAGAGATAGATCTTCCTTCGATAGAAGAGCAGGCAGAAATTGTTCGTATCGTAGCAGAACTATTCTCTAATGCAGATCTTGTAGAAAAGCAATACAAAGCAGCAAAGCTTCGTGTTGATAAAATGACCCAATCAATACTAGCAAGAGCATTTAGTGGAAAATTATTCTCTCCAATATCTGAAGATGACAGAAAAACGGCTGTAGTTAAAACGCAGAGTTCGCAGCCAAAGCAGTCAGAGGCAGAAAAAACTGGAGTAACTCAAGAAAAAACAAAAGCTCAAGCGGATAAAATTGAGCATAACCTTAAAACTCAAATCAAAGTAGAATCTACCCCCGCGACTGAGGATAATCCAGCACAAGCTGGTGAGGTCTTTACCATGCTAAATAGCAATAACAAAGGCATGTCTGCACAGGCATTATTTGATGAGTTATCTGACAACACTTTCAGCGCTATTGATGATCTTTTCAGTGAATTAAAGAAGCTTATTGAACAAAAAGTTGTTATTCAATCTGGTGAAGGTGAAAGCAGTACTTTTAAGGTGATTAAAAAGTGAAAGTAGATTTTTTAAAAATCAGGGATGGCTTTAAAAATATCCACAACTTAGAGATAGACTTTGACGATAAGGAATTATTAACAGTCCTTATAGGTAGAAACGGCTCTGGAAAATCGAATGTTATTGAAGCCTTAGTTCGTATTTTCAGGGCATTAGATCTTGGAGAAGAACTAGCGCCTTTTAGCTATAAATTAATATATTCATTAGGCGCTAATAATGAAAAGCGCATTGAAGTTGATGCATCACTAGATTATGGCACTACTCCTCACCAACAACACAAAATAAAGATTGCGATTAAACAGGAAGATAATAGCTATTCGAAACCTGAAACAGTGGCTCTGTCAAAGGTTAAGCGGGATAAAAATGGGGCTTCTGAGTACTTACCTCAACATCTATTCGCCTATTACTCTGGACCGAGTGATAGGTTAGAAGATTTGTTCAAACCACATAGAACTAAGTTCTATAATCAGTTATTAAAGAATAAAGTAAAAATTGAAGATGAGGTTCGCCCATTATTTTACGCAAAACCATTTCACAGCCAATTTGTACTGCTTGCTTTCTTTTTAAACCAGCAACACGGAGTAGGTCGTGAATTCTTAGCTGAGCAATTAGGTATAAAAGATTTTCATTCAGTTCACTTTGTATTTCGCAGGCCTGAATGGGGTAAAAATAATAAGAAAGATGTCTTTTGGGGCGCTCGTGGCGTAGTTCGTGAGTTTTTAGATAGGCTATTCCCTTATAGTTATGGCCCTGTAAAATCAACAAGAGAAGAAGCTACATCGTTAACAGGCAAAGGCGTTGATAATGAATTCGTACATTTGTTTTTGCCTGATATTTACGGCTTAAAAAAGGTAGCCAAAGGCCTAAAACCGAAAGACTTTTTTAAAATGCTAGAAAGCACATTGCTTTCTGAGCTTATTGATAGCGTCAATATTAAAGTCAAATTACATAACGATGAAATTGTAAGCTTTAGTGAGTTAAGTGAAGGCGAGCAGCAATTGCTCACAGTATTAGGCCTTTTAGAGTTTACTGTTGAAGATGATTCATTATTTTTACTAGATGAGCCAGATACTCATTTAAACCCTGCATGGGCCGCCAAATATCATACTTTCCTTAAGCGGTTTATACCTAATCAAAAATTCTGCCATATCTTAATGGTAACACATCACCCATTAGCGATTGCTGAATTAGACAAAGAGCAAATACAAGTTATACGCAATAACAAAGATGGCCTGTCGATAGCTGAAATACCCGCAGAAAGCCCGATAGGAATGGGCGTGAATGGCATCCTCACTAGTGACATGTTTGGCATGGCGACAACGCTAGACAGACACACAAGTGGTGTTATTGAGAAACGTAGAAGGTTACTTGAAAAAGAGACTTTAACTGACCAAGAAACCAAAGAACTAAGAAAGCTAAACGGTTCGTTAGAACGGTTAGGCTACGGCTATACCCACCCAGATGAAGATTATAGGCAGTTCCTAATTGCTAGAAAAAGAGCAATGGACACTATGGATTCGAAAGGTTTAGATGATACAGAGTATCGATTAAATATTATAGAAAATATATTAAAGACAAAGGGACTGGTTTAATTGCGATATATAGACATTAATTTAATCGATGCATGTAAACCTGACAATTGGGATGTAAACGCTAGGCAGTGGCTAACTGAAGTTAGGAACGCACAAGATAAATCAGCAGAATTTACACGACTTGGTAGTAAGTGGTCACCATTTAAGGACAACTTTGTTAATCAATTTGGTGATAAATGCTGGTATTCAGAAGTTCCTCGAATTGCCACAGATTTCAATGTTGACCATTTTCGACCTAAAGGCGCTGTTAAGAAAGCCAAAGAGTCTTACGCCGTAAGAGTTGTGGGTGGGCAATCTCAAAAGCATACTGGCTATTGGTGGTTAGCATTTGAACCAAAAAATTATCGATACTCATGTCAATACGCCAATCAACCAAGAGATAATGGTGGAAAACATGATTACTTTCCACTTCAAGATGAAAGCACCAGAGTATGGGGTCAATGTTCGTTAACAAACCATAATGTTGAAGACCCTATTCTTATTGATCCATGCGTACTTGCCGATGTTCAACTATTATCCTTTGAAAAATCTCCTGGTATGGCGCACTCTAGATACGATCAAGCAACTGATAAAACAAAATACGAAAGAGTACGGACGAGTGCTAAATGCTATAACCTAAATCACAAAACGGTGAAAGGTAAACGGCTAGAAGTAATTACATCCGTTCAGCAAGACTTAGAGCTATTGGAAAGTATTTATGGCTTACCATTGGCAAGTAAACAACTCATGCAAGTCCATTTAGATAATGCTGAAATTCGACTGATAGAAGCCTGTAACAGGAAATCACCGTTTTCAGCAGCCGCAGTAGCTTTTGTTAAGCCTAAAAAAACAGAACCTTGGTTGGCTAATATTCTAGGTAAATTAGATCTTAAAGATTAGCGAGTTTATGAATTTAAATTACCTTTTTTATCCATTCGCAAACTTATTTATCATGAACAGTTCAAAAAATTAGTCGCGGTATGTCTCTACCGGTGAAAAGTAAAGGGGTCAAATCTTAAAGTAAAGGGGTCAAATCTTGACTTCATACATTAAGGTATTAGCTGATAAATCTTGCTTCTTGCCAAGCACTAATCTCACGTTTAACACCCTTCCCCGTCATCACGCCCTGAAAAATAAGCAATTGATGAGTAATTCATTTCATGGATGAAATGAAAGCCATGTTTGCACATGGATGTGCTTTCATGGCGTTTACGTTCACATCGATTGAAAGTAAAGGGGTCAAATCTTGACTTCATACATTAAGGTATTAGCTGATAAATCTTGCTTCTTGCCAAGCACTAATCTCACGTTTAACACCCTCCCCCGTCATCACGCCCTAAAATAAGCAATTGATGAGTAATGCATTTCATGGATGAAATGAAAGCCATGCTTGCACATGGATGTGCTTTCATGGCGTTTACGTTCACATCAATTGTGATTTGAAGGAAATAGCGTGATGCTCGGGTGGCGCTGAGAGTGTCCAGAGAGGGACTAGCGGCAGCCCCTCTTTGGCTGCTGTCGCCAGCGCGACAAAACCTTGAATAAGGTTTCTTAATGTAGGTCGCGGATTTATCCCAACAATATATGTAAAGTTAGCAAGTTTGAAGCAACAAATGAGCAAGCAATAACACAGAGTTTCAGCAAGCTCTGCAAGTTAAATTCACTATTTCGCCCTAAAGGACGACCTACAATTTAAATCAACCTCGTAGGGTTTGGTTTCACTCTTCCCAACCTACGCCCATATAATTTATGGCGAATCACCACGCACAAAAAAGCCGTTGCATTGCTGCAACGGCTTTTATAATTTTGATAAATTCCCAAACTATAATGGGGCTTACTACCCATTAAAGTTCAAAAATTAGTCTCTGCTCTTAGTCGCGATAAGTCTCTACCGCTGGGCAAGCACACACTAAGTTACGGTCGCCGTATACGTCGTCAATACGTGTTACGGTTGGCCAGAACTTGTTTTTAGCCACGCTTGGCACTGGGAATGCTGCGTAAAAACGGTCGTATGCACGGTCCCATTCGTTACCTAACACGTCGCCTTGGGTGTGCGGTGCAAACACTAACGGGTTGTTTTCGATTGACCATTCGCCAGAGATTACTTTGTCGATTTCGCTCTTAATTGACACCATTGCTTCGATGAAGCGGTCGATCTCAACCTTAGACTCAGACTCGGTAGGCTCTATCATTAACGTGCCCGCTACTGGGAACGACATAGTAGGTGAATGGAAACCGTAGTCTTGTAGGCGTTTAGCCACGTCCATTTCAGTAATACCCGACAACTCTTTAAGCGGACGCAAGTCAACAATACATTCGTGCGCAACACGGTTGTTACGGCCACGGTATAAAATTGGAAAGTGCTTGCTTAGCTCATGCGTTAAGTAGTTAGCATTTACAATTGCCATTTCAGTGGCTTGTTTTAAGCCCTCTGAGCCCATCATGGTAATGTAAGCCCACGAAATAGGTAAAATAGACGCTGAACCATATGGCGCTGCCGATACCGCTCCATTACCTTCGTTAGTACCTGGTACGTTAATAATGCTGTGGTTAGGCATAAATGGCGCAAGGTGCGATTTAACACCAATTGGGCCAACACCTGGGCCACCGCCACCGTGTGGAATACAAAAGGTTTTATGCAAGTTTAAGTGCGATACGTCTGAGCCAATAAAGCCTGGGCTAGTTACGCCAACTTGCGCGTTCATGTTTGCGCCGTCCATGTAAACTTGGCCGCCGTGCTGATGAATAATATCGCAAATTTCACGAATTGTTTCTTCGTATACGCCGTGTGTAGATGGGTAAGTGATCATAATACACGATAAGTTTTCGGCTACCGCTTCTGCTTTCGCTTTAAGATCGGCCATGTCTACGTTACCGTTTTTATCACAATCAACCACCACAATTTTCATGCTGGCCATTTGTGCCGACGCTGGGTTAGTACCATGCGCCGAGCTTGGAATTAAACATACGTTACGGTGAGCGTCGCCGCGTGACTCGTGGTATTTACGAATGGCAATTAAGCCTGCGTATTCACCTTGAGCACCTGAGTTAGGTTGCAATGAAACCGCATCGTAACCGGTAATGTTTACCAACCAATCATGCAGTTCGCCCATCATAATTTGATAGCCTTGTGCTTGATCTAGCGGGCAAAATGGGTGCAAGTTTGAAAATTCAGGCCAGGTAATTGGGATCATCTCAGCAGTCGCGTTTAGTTTCATGGTACATGAACCTAACGAGATCATTGAGTGATTAAGCGCTAAATCTTTGTTTTCTAGGCACTTAATATAACGCAGCATTTCAGTTTCGCTGTGGTACGAATTAAAGTTAGGGTGCGTTAATACTTCGTCATCACGCTCTAAGCTTGCTGGAATTGACGTGCTGCCATTGTTTTCAATATCGGCTGCAATTGCATCAACACTTAGGCCATGGCCTTCGCCTAATACAATATCAAATAACTGCGCTACGTCTGCACGTGTGGTGGTTTCTGATACGGCAATTGAGTATTCGCCATCGCGGTTAGTAGCAAAGTTAACACCGCTTGCTAGTGCACGCGCAATAACGTCGGCTTTGCTATCGCTTACTACCGTTAGGGTATCAAACCAGGTGTTGTGTTTAAGGCTCACGCCTTTAGCTTGTAAGCCTGCAGCTAAAATATCGGCAAAGCGATGAATACGCTGAGCAATAGTTTTTAAGCCTTGTGGGCCATGGTACACAGCGTAAAACGCTGCCATGTTGGCCAGTAATACTTGCGCGGTACAAATGTTTGAGTTGGCTTTGTCGCGGCGAATGTGTTGCTCACGCGTTTGCATTGCCATACGCAGTGCATCGTTACCTAAACGGTCTTTAGATACGCCAATAATACGACCTGGTAATGAACGTTTGTACGCGTCACGTGTTGCAAAAAATGCAGCATGTGGGCCACCGTAACCCATAGGTACACCAAAACGCTGCGCCGAACCTAATACTACGTCTGCGCCTAATTTACCCGGTGCTTTTAATAGCAATAAACTCATAATGTCGGCAGCAACACAGCCAATTGCCTTTTTGCTTTGTACGCCAGCAATTAGGTCGGTAATGTCTACCACTTCACCAGTTGTTGATGGATATTGAAATAACGCGCCAAAAATCTCATGGTTAACAGCGTCGGCTGCTTTGCCAACAATTATTTCAAAACCAAACTGCTCGGCGCGGGTGCTTACTACGTCAATTGTTTGTGTGTGTACGTCGTCGGCAATAAAAAATGCATTGGCTTTTTTCGCTTTAGATACACGTTTTGCAAGGCCCATAGCCTCTGCAGCAGCGGTTGATTCGTCAAGTAACGATGCACTTGCTAAATCTAGGCCGGTTAAATCTAGGGTCATAGTTTGAAAGTTAAGTAACGACTCTAAACGCCCTTGCGCTATCTCTGGCTGATATGGAGTGTACGCAGTATACCAACCTGGGTTTTCTAGTACGTTACGTAAAATTACGTGTGGTACATGTGTTGGGTGGTAGCCTTGGCCAATATACGATTTGAAAACTTTATTTTTGCTTGCTACTGACTTTAAGTAGCTTAGTGTTTCAACTTCGGTGCGGCTTTCGCCCACGGTTAAAGGCTGCTCAAGGCGAATACCTGCAGGTACAGTTTGACCGATCAGCTCTTCAACACTCGATACTTCAAGCGCGCTAAGCATATCGCTTACTTGCGCTGGGCTTGGCCCAATATGGCGGCGAATAAAATCTTGCGTTTGCTCTAACTGCTCAAGAGATTTGGCGTTTGACATGTGTCCAGATTCCTATGATCCAAAAAATGTGATTATTACTAATGGGTAACCAGCAATAACTTAAAATTAATATGATTTAATAACTTACAGTGTATGGAAAGGTAAGCAGCAAAATCATAAAAGCCCCAATGTTTTAAATAATGGGGCTTTTTACTCACTAAAGATTAATCTTCGTCAATAGTGTTTGCGTAGTCTTCTGCATTTAGTAGGTTTTCAAGCTCAGACTCATCTGATGCTTTAATGCGAAATAACCAGCCGTCACCAAACGCGTCGGTGTTAACTGTTTCTGGTGCGTCTTCTAGCTCTTCGTTAATTGCAACAATTTCGCCACCAATTGGTGCGTAAATGTCTGATGCTGCTTTTACCGATTCTGCTACTGCACACTCTTCGCCTGCATCTACTTCGTCGCCTACTTCTGGAAGTTCTACGAATACCATGTCGCCAAGTAACTCTTGCGCATGTTCAGTAATACCAACAGTAAACGTACCGTCACCTTCGTTGCGAACCCACTCGTGTGAAGAGGCATACTTTAACTCGCTAGGGATATTGCTCATTTTGTTTTGTCCTTTGGTTTATATTGGGTGATAGCACCAAAATTAAATTTATTTATACTTTAAAGTATTGATTTACCGTTACGTACAAAGCCAGGCTTTACTACTTTTACGGTAACTAATTTTTTACGCATTTCTACCTGAGCGGTGTCGCCCGTTGAACGTGGTACACGTGCAAGCGCTACACTGTAACCCAGTGTTGGTGAAAAAGTGCCAGAAGTAATAACACCTTCGCCACCATCAACAATTACTTTAGAGCCACTGCGCAAGATACCTTTTTCTTCTAGCACTAGGCCTACTTGTTTATCAGTGCTTTGGTCGGCGCGTTGTTGTACTAGTACATCACGGCCAATAAAGTCACGACTTTGTGGTTCCCATGCAATAGTCCAAGCCATGTTAGCCGCTAGTGGCGATACGCTTTCGTCCATATCTAGGCCATAAAGGTTCATGCCCGCTTCTAAACGTAGCGTGTCGCGTGCGCCTAAACCTGCTGGTGCAACTCCTGCGTCTAACAGTTGTTGCCATAAATCGGCAGCTTGCTCTTTTGGCACTACAATTTCGTAACCGTCTTCGCCAGTATAACCCGTTGTGGCAATAAATAAATCACCTGTTTGCACGCCAAAAAACGGTTTCATACCCTCTATTGCTGCATTTTGCTCAGCTGTTAATAATGTGGCAGTTTTAGCTTTAGCGTTAGGGCCTTGCACTGCAATCATGCCAAATTCGTTACGCTCTGTAACGGTAACGGCAAAATCGGCTGATATTTTAGCAAGGTGAGCTAAGTCTTTTTCGCGAGTTGCTGAGTTAACAACTAGGCGATAAGAGGTCTCACTGAAAAAATAAATTATTAAGTCGTCAATTACGCCGCCTTGCTCATTTAGCATTGGGGTATATAACGCTTTACCAGGTACGGTAAGTTTAGCAACATCGTTTGCTACTAGTTTTTGTAAAAATGCTTGTGCTTGCTCGCCTTGTATATCAACAATGGTCATGTGCGATACGTCAAACATACCGGCATCGTTGCGTACTGCATTGTGCTCTTCTATTTGCGAGCCGTAGTTAATTGGCATTTCCCAGCCATGAAAATCAACCATTTTAGCGCCCGCTTCAAGGTGCTTAGCATAAAGTACTGTTTTAGAAGTCATGATATTCCTTCACTTTTAAATTAACCCAGTTATTTGGGCGTGGCCTCAATTTAATGAGGGGGAATAATATGGCCTGCGTTTAACGCCTGCCAAATTGTAATTAAACACAGCCAAATATTAATACTAAGCTGTGAGCACCCAAGTTAGGGTGAATATTTTACGCTGCAGCGCCTTGAATAAGGGCAAAGCCTTGAGCTTGCATATACTCTTGCCACTTTTGCAGCTCAGGAGTTTTAGCCACCAGTACAAATTGTTGCTGGTCGTTTTTATTTATGGCTGTGATAAATACGTCACCGCTTTGCGTACCGTAACATAATTGTGCATCTGAAAGACGTAAACCCGGCGTTAATTTAAAGGCTTCTACAATTGAGTCAAAGGCATTACTGCCGCTTAAAATAAAGCTTGCTAGGTCAGTACGCATAACATAATCAATGTCATAACGCAGTTGTTGCTCGTTTATAAGTGCTTGTAATTGCAGACTTGCGCAGTGCGGTAATATAAATCTAAAAGCGGTTTCGCTAAAGCAGTAAACGGCATAGCTATAACCAGAATTAAAATCGCCATCAAGGGTGCCAATTAAACCCAAACCACTGGCAGTTAACTTAGTTAAATCGTGGCCTAGTATATTACTTAAAAATACCGAGGCTTCTGTGCCGCTAAAGTCTATTACAACGTGGTTGTTGCTGGCCTGCAAAGAATTAATAACCGCGCTGTTAGCTTTGCTATGGCGGGCAAACATAATGGGGCTAAAAGTCATAACAAACACCTATCAAACTTATAATATCAAAAGTATATTGCTCCCGCTGTACAACAACAAATTGTAATTATTAATCAATTGATAAATAATGCTTATATATATGGCGATATTAATTGTGATTTTAAATATGAAAAACATTTCAACAGATAGTTTACGCACTTTTGTAATGGTAGTAGAGGCTAGCGGCTTTGCTAAAGCCGGCGATTTACTTGGCTTATCGCAACCTGCGGTTAGCCTGCAAATAAAGCGCTTAGAAGATTTGCTCGGTTATAAATTATTTAAAAAACAAGGCCAACGCCAAGTGCTTAATCAATATGGCGAGCTATTATTGCCAATGGCTAAACAAATGATGCAACACAACGATGCCATTTTGCAGCTATTTACCTCAGAAAGTATTACCGGCCGAGTACGTTTGGGTATTCCAAGCGAATTTGCAGCGCGTATTTTACCCTCTATTATTGGCGACTTTGTAGCTTTATACCCTGAAGTATCGCTGGAAGTTAAATCGCGTTTAAGTAAGCATTTATTATCGCAAGAACGCCAAGATCAGTTTGATTTAGTACTGGCACTCAACGAGCAGCTCGACTCGGAGCAATTTCCTATTTTTAAGCAAGATCAGCTGGTATGGGTGGGCGACTTGTCGCTGGCACAAAACGACACTGTTACTTTGGTTACCGCTCCCGAGGGGTGTATTTACAGACGCCGAGCTATAGAGGCGCTAGAAAGGTCGGGAATAAAGTATCGTATTGTGTATAGCAACGCCGATTTAACCGGGCTTATTGCTGCGCTAAAAGAAGGCTTAGGCATTACAGTGCTGGCTAAAAGTACTGTACCAAACGAGCTAAACTATCAACTTAAAACCAAATTTTTACCATCCTTGGGTGATATTGGTATTAGCTTAGTAAAAACGGCCAGTGAGCCAGAAAATGCCGTTTTTAAACTGGCCGAATTTATAAAACTTCGCTTAGGCTAACCTGCTTTATACACATACTAGCCAACAAATCTTCATATATTAAAAGTTATATATATGAAGATTTTTAGTTATAAAAACTTACACACGCAAACACTGAATAACATTGATTCTCATTCGTTAACGTGTTTAAATTGCGCCAATTTAGTTAATTGACCCAATTTAGGATAGTCTCAATGGCACATAAGTTTTTAGTATCTACCCTTGCAACTGCGGTTGCCTTGTCTATTAGTGCAACTGCAATGGCAAAAGATATGGGTAAGGTAGAGCGTAACTTTGAACAAATTACAGTTATAGGCTCACAACAAGCTATTAACGATATTCCGGGCTCTGCAACGTTTATTTCGGATGCTGAGCTGCAAAAATTTGAATTTACCGACATTTCTCGTGTTTTAGCCTCTGTACCTGGTGTTTACGTACAAGAAGAAGACGGCTACGGCCTGCGCCCTAATATAGGTATGCGCGGAACTGGCACTGGTCGTAACGACAAAATTTCAGTAATGGAAGATGGTGTACTTGTAGCACCTGCACCTTACTCGGCTCCTTCGGCTTATTACTTCCCTACTATGGGCCGCATGGAGTCTATTGAAGTATTAAAAGGTGCTGCATCGGTTAAATATGGTCCACGTACTACAGGCGGCGTTTTAAACTTATTATCGCGCAGCTTACCAACCGAGCCTAATAGCTCAACAGGTATGCTTGATGCTGCCTTAGGTAGCGATGGCTACTATAAAGGCCATGCTTATTTTGCCAAAGAAAAAAACAATACCGCGGGTTTAATTGAAGTATTTACCTACGGCGCAGATGGTTTTAAAGACCTGCCAGTTGGCGATGACAACACCGGCTTTGAAAAAACTGACTTACTATTAAAGTTAGGCCATACATTTGGTAAAAATGACGCGCATAACCTTGAGCTAAAAATTAAGTATTCAGACGAAACATCAGACGAAACTTACATGGGCTTAACCGATGCCGATTACCAAGCAACGCCATACCGTCGTTATGCGGCATCGCAAAATGATGAAATGAATACCCGTCACAATGCTTATCAACTTAACTATGCATATCGCTTTGGTGCAGGTTACGAACTACTTGCTACGGCATATTTAAACGACTTTCATCGTAACTGGTATAAAGCCAGTAAAGTAAGCGAAAGCTACCTTGAGCAGTACAGCGAATTTGAAGCCAACCCTACCGCACAAGGTATTGAAGGCATTGCTATAAAAGCAAATAACCGCGACTACCAAGCTAAAGGTATTCAGTCTGAGCTGCATATTCCTGCTGGCAATCACTATATAACTGTGGGTATGCGTTACCATGAAGACGAAATGGATCGCTTTCAGTGGCAAGACGAGTACACGCTTAATCAAGACTTAAGCATGACACTGACAGAGCGCGGAGTTCCGGGTTCTGACAGTAACCGCGTAGATAGTGCCACTGCACGTACTTTATTTATTCAAGACGAATGGACGCTAGATGCATTAGTGATCAGTGCAGGCCTGCGCTTCGAAGACATTACGATTACCCGTGAAGAGTGGGCAAAGTCGGATCCTACACGCAGCAATGGTTTAACTAAAAATCTGTCGAACGACACTGATATTTTAGTGCCGTCACTCGGTGCAACTTACACAGTAAACGACAACATCACTCTACTTGCTGGTATTCAACAAGGTTATGCACCAGCCGCGCCGGGTAATGCCGACCAAGAAGAAGAAAAAAGTGTAAATATTGAATTTGGTTCACGCTATAACGTAAGCGGTATTAATGGTGAAATTATTGCGTTTTATTCTGATTACGACAACATGCACGGTAATTGTACTGCCGCTGTAGGGTGTAGCGATGAGAACATTGGCGATCAATATAACTATGGTGAAGTAGCTGTTTCTGGCGTTGAATTTAGTGCAGGCCATACTTTTAACACCGATACTGTTATGTTCCCGGTTAAGCTAACTTACACCTACACAGATTCTGAATTTAAAAACACTTTTGATTCAGAAATTTGGGGCACAGTAGAAAAAGGCGACGCTATGCCTTACGTGCCAAAAAACCAAGTAGCACTCTCTATGGGTGCTGAATTATCAGCATTTGTTGTACACAGCCAACTGCGCTATGTATCTGACTCACATGCAGATTTAACCGACTCTGGCTTAAATGCTATTAATAGCCGTGTGGTATGGGATTTAGCCGCTAAATACCGCATCGACGACAATCAAAAAGTATACTTAAGCGTTGATAACTTGTTTGATAAAACCTACATTGCTAATCGTGCTAATGGCGGTATTCAACCAGGTAAGCCTCGTACCCTACAGTTGGGCTACACTTACAGCTTTTAAGCTTCAAGCTGGTTAAACGGCTCACTAACAGCGGTAATAATTTTTTATGCAGGAAACACTACACATCTAAATTATTGCCTTGTTATTGAACCGTTTATAACAACCGCATTAAATTACGAACACAAAAAAACCGAGGTTGAATTTTCAACCTCGGTTTTTTTATTGCTTAAACGAGCCAGTTAATAACTTAGTTATTAACGCTACGTTGGCGTAATACTTCAAATAAACAAATACCTGTGGCTACCGATACGTTTAAGCTTGAAACCGTTCCCGCCATAGGTATTTTAACTAACAAGTCGCAATGCTCGCGGGTTAAACGGCGCATGCCTTCACCTTCGGCACCCATAACAATAGCCATTGGCCCTGTTAAGCTGGCATCAAATACGTGGTTATCGGTTTCACCTGCAGTGCCTACAACCCAAACGCCAGCGTCTTTAATTTCACGCAATGTACGTGCAAGGTTAGTAACCTGAATAAGCGGTACTGTTTCGGCTGCGCCACAGGCAACTTTACGCGCTGTGCCGTTAAGCTTAGCTGAGCGATCTTTAGGTACTATTACAGCATGTACGCCAGCGGCGTCGGCACTACGTAAACATGCACCTAAGTTATGCGGATCAGTAATGCCATCAAGCACTAACAAAAATGGAGTATCTTCACGTGCAATTATCGCATCAAGATCTTTTTCGTTAAACGTTGGTGCTGCTTTTACGTTGGCAATAATACCTTGATGCTGCTCGCCTTTTGATTTGCTATCAAGGGCTTTGCGTTGCATGTACTGTACTGAAATACCAAATTTAAGTGCTTCATCAATAATCGGGGTTGAGCGTTTATCGTCACGCCCTTTAAGCGCGTAAATTTCTACAAAACGCTCTGGTTCGCTTGCTAAAATCGCTTCAACAGAATGAAAACCAAAAATTAATTCATTACTCACGTATTTTCTGCTCCTGGGGTATTACGTTTGCGGGCATTTTTGCCTACTCTTTTAGGCTTTTTAACGGCCTTTTTTTTCGGTTTTTTATTTGCTGTGGCATCTACTGCTTTTTTGTCAGCTGGTTTAGTTGCCGACTTATTTACAGGTTTACCTTTATCTTTGCTTGCTGGCCTTTTTTTACCTTTAGGTTTTTCATCGCCATGCGATTTTTTACCCGGTACTTTGCCTGCTTTTAACTGTGAACGTACACTCGCAGGTGCATGCTCAGATTTATCAGTGCCTTTTGGCCCACGGCGGCGCGTGTATCGGTCTTGCGCTTTATCGCCTTTAAGGGTTAAGTTTATGCGTCTGTCTTCTAAGCTAACCGATGCAACACTTACCGTTACTTTATCGCCAAGGCGATATACTTTGTGCGTTTGCTCGCCTATTAAACAATGTTTTGCGGCATCATGGGCAAAAAATTCATTGCCTAAGTTGGCAACATGAATAAGGCCATCAATTTGCAAATCATCTAAACGAATGAATAAACCAAAATTGGTTACCGATGAAATAACACCATCAAACTCGGTGCCAACGTGATCTTGCATAAACTCACATTTTAACCAATCGGCTACTTCGCGAGTAGCATCGTCGGCGCGGCGCTCTGTGGTAGAACACTGCTCACCTAACTTATCTACTTCGTCATCTGTGTATGCGTATTCGCCTGAAGTATGTTGGCCTTGTGCTTTTAGTACCGCTTTTATAGCACGATGCACTACTAAGTCGGGGTAACGACGAATTGGTGAAGTAAAGTGCGCATAAGCAGATAAAGCTAAACCAAAGTGGCCTATGTTATCTGGTTGATACACAGCTTGCTTCATTGAGCGCAGCAGCATGGTTTGAATAAGCTCTGCTTCTGGGCGATCGCCTAAACGAGCTAGCACTTGAGTAATTTCTTTAGGTGTTGGCTCGTCGCTTAACATGCTCTCAATACCAAGTTCGCCTAAAAACTTAGTAAAGTTACCTAGTTTTTCGCTATCTGGCTCGTCATGGACACGAAATAGCGCGCTGGCTTCGTGTTTTTCAAGTAATTTAGCCGCCGATACGTTGGCTAAAATCATACATTCTTCAATAAGTTTGTGCGCATCGTTACGAATAACCGGCACTATCGATTCTATTTTACGCTGTGCGTTAAATACAAAACGAGTTTCGAGAGTTTCAAACTCAATTGCACCACGCTCTTGGCGAGCCGATTTAAGCGCTAAATACATTTGCTGTAAATCGGTTAAATGTGGCACTACATGCGCATATTCTTTACGTAGTTTCTCATCGTTTTGTAAAATGGCATTTACTTTGGTGTAAGTTAAACGTGCATGCGAATTCATTATCGCCTCGTAAAACTTATAACCCGAAAGCTTGCCCGAATCTGACACTGTCATTTCGGCAACCATACATAAGCGGTCAACTTCAGGGTTAAGCGAACATAAGCCGTTAGACAATACTTTAGGCAGCATAGGAATTACTTGCTCAGGAAAATACACTGAGTTACCGCGCTCTATGGCTTCTTTGTTTAGCGGGGTGTTCATACCTACGTAATGCGATACATCGGCAATGGCAACCCATAAACGCCAACCACCTGACTTTTTAGGCTCACAATAAACGGCATCATCAAAGTCGCGTGCGTCTTCGCCATCTATGGTTACTAAAGGTAGGTCGCGTAAATCTACGCGATTTTGCTTATCAGCCTCGTCAACAAATTCGCCAAAGTGGGCTACTTGCGCTTCAACTTCTTCAGGCCAAACGTGCGGAATATCGTGGTTACGCAGGGCAACTTCTATTTCCATACCTGGGGCTAAATGCTCGCCAAGTACGTCAATTACTTTACCTACCGCGTTCATATTTCGGGTGGGGTTTTGCGTTATTTTAACTTGCACCATTTGGTTATGGCGCGCGCCGTTTTCGCTTCCCGGTAAAATCATTATGTCTTGGGTAATACGCGGATCTTCGGCAACCACAACGGCAATACCATGCTCAACAAAATAGCGGCCAACAATAGGCGCGCGCTCGTTGGTAAGTACTTTTATAATACGTGCATCGCATTTTGAGCCAGAGCCACGTTTAGTGCCTTTAGCAAGTACAATGTCGCCATGTAACACCATGTTCATTTGGTGCTTAGCAATAAACCAATCTTTATTCTCGCCTTCAACTTCTAAAAAGCCAAAACCGTCTCTGTGGCCTACTACTTTGCCTTTAGTTAAACCGGCTTCGTCAATTAGGGCGTAACATTTATGCTTATTAAAATACAGCTGACCGTCACGTTCCATAGCACGAAGGCGGCGTTTAAATGCGATTTGCCGTTCTTCATCGTTTACCGCTAGTTCTTCACATAACTGTGCATAGTTAGCAGGTTTTGAACGCTCTTGAAGGTGAGTAAGTATAAACTCACGGCTAGGGACTGGGTTTTCGTACTTTTCTTGTTCTCGACTGAGATTTGGATCTTGGTTTGACATTCACTATCTTGTTAGTTTGGTTATGTAGGTATTTTAACCCATATAGCTAAAATGAGACAGGTAAAAGCTATTAAACTTTTAATAAAGCACTTTTACCTTACTTTTTGTATTTAAAAACTTAGCCTAACCGGGCTTAACCCGCCCTTAATTTTGTGGCGGGTTTATTCTGCTATAAGTTAAAATTAGTAACTAAAATTAGTAGCTCAAACAAACTCATTAAGGCCTGTTTGACGCTAAGTTAGAATTGTTTTTGCTGTAAATTTTTCCATAACAATTTACTGATATTATCGATAAAGATCGGATCTTCTGTTTCCATGGTTAACACTATTTGTTTATTCATTTGGGTTTTATTTTGAGCGTAAATCCAACGGTTTTTATTAAACTGTTGTGCAAAGCCCAGCGCACCTGCTTGTAATTGAGCTTCATCGGCAAAAATAGCTTCTACTACTTTGTTATCTAATAACTCTTGTGCCCCTACTCGCATACCCGACATAGCTAAACGGTTAAAAAAGGCTTGTGGAATAGCTTTATTAATAATAGGAAACATTGAGGGTAAAAATGGCACCATCACATCGACTTCAGGAAAACAAAAAAATCCCTTATCAGATTTCATTAGCCTAAAATCACAAGCGCAGGCCAATACTGCACCATTACCAAAAGTATGGCCGTTTAACGCGGCAATAATCGGCATAGGAAACGTAACAATGCGTTTTAATAACGCGGTTACATCGCTCATAAAGCCGGCAATTGTTTCTGGGGTATTACTCGTATTAGCCATCCACTCTAGATCGATTCCCAATGACCAATTTTTTTCACTGTTAGATGTAAGCACCACCGACTTAATATTTTTATCGGCTTCTATTTGATCAAGATGCTGATTAAACTCAGCCAAAAACTCTGGATTATGGCGGTTTTCGGGGGTATTCATGGTTAAAACGGCCGTGCTTTCTTCGGTTTTTATTGCTATAAAACGTGTCATTTATTCCCTCATTTTTCATTATTTTAATTATTAATGCTGTTTCAGCAGCGCGTTTTTGTTATTAATACACTCAAGCTTGGTTTAGTGTTTTTACGCACAACTTTACAAATAAACGTTTAATTCCTGTATTTATCAATTTTAAACGCAGTAACCTACTAACGAGTGTAAGCTAAACGAATATTAAAAGTAAATTCGATTTTAGTTACATTACCTTAAATACAGCTAACTTTGCTTACATTTGTCACGAAAAATCAAAAATTCATCTTAACCATTGTCTGCAATATTTAGATGAGCCAACATAAGGAAATAACATGCAGTCGCAACAGCAAAGTTTAATTTACCTACACATTGCCGTATTACTCTTTGGCGGCACTGCGCTATTTGCAAAGTTAATTGGTTTAAATGCACTCGACATTACCGTGTATCGTGCAGCCATAGCCGGCATCGCTATTTTTATTTTGCTCGGCATGCAAAAAAAACCGATTAAGCTAAACCAAGGTAAAGATTACTTAATTGCCCTGTTACTCGGTGTGGCAGTAGGCATACATTGGGTAACTTATTTTGCGGGAATGCAACTTGCTGGGATCACCATTGGTATGTTGGCTTTTTTTAGCTACCCGGTAATAACCGTGTTTTTAGAACCGTTTTTTCATAAAAGTAAGCCCAAAGCAAAAGATATTATTAGTGCGGCGGTAGTGTTAATCGGCATTTATTTATTAATACCTAATGCAAATTTAGGGAATGATGTAACACTTGGGGTGATCACTGGGGTTATTTCGGCGTTCTTTTTTGCCATTCGTAATATCATTCATAAGCGCTATTTTAATCAATACGGTGGCCCGCAAACCATGTTTTATCAAACCTTGGTTGCCAGCCTAATGCTTTGCGCGTTTATTGAAGTGCCTATTTATGCGACCACTAATCACGATTTGGTGCTTATTTTAGTTGCGGGAGTTATATTTACCGCAGCTCCACACTCATTATTTGCTGCCAGTTTAAAGCATTTATCGGCGGCAACCGCGGGGCTAATTGCTTGTCTTCAGCCACTTTACGGCACATTATTAGCTATTATTATTTTGCATGAGCGCCCCTCTATCGCCACTTTTATTGGTGGTGCATTAATTGTTAGCGCTGCTTGTTTTGAAACTTGGTCTATTGCACGGAAATCACGCCAATGAAAGTATTTGCCCATCGCGGTGCCAGTGGGCACTTTCCAGAGAACACCCAAAGCGCCATTATGGCGGCCTTACAAATAGGCGTTGACGGCATTGAAGTAGATGTACAAAGCGCACTTGATGATTACATGATCATTCACGACACTTGGCTTGATAGAACCACTAACGGCGTAGGTAAAGTGTGTAACTTTACTGCTGCTCACATTATGCAACTCAATGCTGGTAATGGCGAAAAAGTACCAACTTTACAGCAACTTTTTGATTGGAATAATAATCAAACACTCTTAAATTTAGAGCTAAAACATACTTTTAATCTTGAACAGTTTGCAGCTCAAGTTGAAAAAAACATTACAGAAAAACGCATTTCAGCAGATAACATTTTAGTGTCGTCGTTCGATCATCATCAACTAGCCTGGTTAAAAAAACGCTTACCTTGGCTAAAAATGGGTGCACTAACGTCATCTATACCAATTAATTATGCAAAGTTTGCTGAAGACTTGGGCGCGTACAGTGTTCATGTAGATAAAAACTTTATAAATAAAGCCTTTGTAGATGATGCAAAACAACGTGGTTTAATAATTTATGCGTACACTGTAGACAAACAACAAGATATAAAGCTGATGCTAGATTTAGGTGTGGATGGTATTTTTACAAATTATCCGGCACAAACTAAAGCTTACTTAGGTGATTAATAATAACCAAATGGTCTGTACATAATGAGTAGCTATATGCGAATTTATAATTTTTTAGAAAAAACACTTTTTTTTACCTTAACGCGCAAAATTGTGGGTAATTTAAGTTTTGTATTTTTATTTCAGGCTATTACTTTATTTTGGCTGTATGAAAGCTTAACCCTAAACCAACAAAGTACTGGGTTATTTTGGGCATTAGCTTTAGTGATTGTGGCTGGCTTTATTTTCACCCTATTTTATATGCGATTTTTAATGGTGCGCCCAGTAAAGGCAATGCGCGACACGCTAATAAATATAAACCAGCAAGATGCAGACTTATCGGCAAAGTTACCCCATTTTACTTATGATGAGTTTCGTGAACTAAGCGAGCAATACAATCTTTTTACTACTCATTTAAATCAGCTACTAAACACAACCTACAATAGCGCCCAAGCAGGCGTGCAAAGTATCGCGCAAGTAACTCAGTCTATGCAACATACTGAGCAATTAAGCGGACAACAAATACATTTAAGCCATACCATTATAAATGCCAGCAACCAAATAGCGCAGAGCTTACAAAATATAGTAAGTAATACCGACAGCGTGCATAAAGTAAATAATGAGCATTTAAATTTTGTTAAGCTTTCGGCAACAGAGTTGTCGGCCTTAGTGCAACAAGTAAAATTAATAACCGATATGCTAACCGGCTTTTCGGCAACTATTTCAGGCTTAAAAGAAAACAGTGAAAACATTCGTAGCATTTTAAAAATGGTGGAAGAGTTTTCTGATCAAACCAATCTACTAGCCCTAAATGCCGCCATTGAAGCAGCAAGAGCCGGTGATGCGGGACGTGGTTTTGCGGTAGTTGCCGATGAAGTACGTACTCTTTCAATTAAGGTAAGTGGTGCAACGCGGCAAATTAGTGATTTTATAAACCAAATGAACGAGCTAGTAAACGAAACAAATAAAGAGTCAGAGCAATTAATTACTCACTCACACAATGCGCAAAAATCAATTAATAGTACTTCTAATGGTTTTACTAATATGCTTACTGAATTTGAGCATAACCAGCAACAGTTACAACAAATTGCCGAGGCTGTGCACTTACTTGAGCAAACACAAAATCAAACCCACCAATCGGTAGAGCATATTGTAGCGCTTGGCGAGCAAGCCAAACAAACCATAGATACAGCACTTAATGATTGCCAACAATCACAAACCCTCAGCCAACAAACACAACAACAACTAAAACGCTTTGTGCAGTAATACCTATTTTATTAAAAATAGGTATTTGCTAACAAGCTTATGGGTATAACAAGCGTTTTACCCATAAGCTAAATATGTTAAATTACCCAGCTATTTATTTAACCGTGTGATGCATGTGAGCGACACAGTTCCTGATTATAAAAACCTTGCCCAACAAATTAAAGCGTGGGGACAAGAGCTTGGCTTTAGCGAAGTAGGTATTACTGATATAGACTTAAGCAAGCATGAAACGCAGCTGCAACGTTGGCTCGACGCCGGCTACCATGGCAATATGGATTACATGGCCGCTCATGGTATGAAACGCGCTCGCCCTGCTGAGTTAGTGCCCGGAACGCAGCGTGTTATTTCGGTAAAAATGAATTACCTGCCCCCCGATGCAGGTTTTGCCAAAACCCTTAAAAACTCAGAAAAAGCGTATATAAGTCGCTATGCTCTTGGCCGCGACTACCATAAATTAATGCGTAATCGCTTAAAAAAATTAGGCCAAAAAATAGAGCTCGAAATTGGCGAATACGGTTTTAGGCCTTTTGTCGACTCAGCCCCGGTACTTGAGCGCCAACTTGCTGAAAAAGCAGGCTTGGGCTGGCGCGGTAAACACTCATTACTTATTAATAAAGAAGCCGGTTCTTGGTTTTTTTTAGGTGAGTTATTTGTTGATTTACCGCTGCCCATAGATGCAGAAAACACCTTTGAAGGCTGTGGTAAATGCGTAGCCTGCATAACACTATGCCCAACTGGCGCTATTGTTGAGCCCTACGTGGTAGATGCACGTAAGTGTATATCGTACTTAACCATTGAGCTACAAGGCCCTATTCCAGAGCAATACCGAACATTATTAGGTAACCGCGTTTATGGTTGTGACGACTGCCAATTAGTTTGCCCGTGGAATCGTTATGGCCAACTTACCGACGAAAATGATTTTCATCCGCGCATCCAATTAAAAGATAAAGACCTGCTTGAGCTGTTTGCTTGGGATGAAGCCACTTTTTTAAAAAACACCGAAGGCAGCCCTATTCGTCGTATTGGCCACGAGCGTTGGTTGCGTAATTTGGCTGTAGGCTTAGGTAATGCTGAATTTAGCCCTAGCATTATTCATGCCCTAGAAGATAAAAGCTTAGCTTGCAGTGAACTGGTTTTAGAGCATATAAATTGGGCGCTGCAACAGCAACGCAATAAGCAAGGTACTATACTGCGTAAAACCGCAAGGCTTATCAGAATTGTTGAAAAAGGCCTACCCCGCGACGCTTAAATGTTTAGGTGTGGAGTAAGCACTTTTAATTAATCGCTACGGTTATAAGTGCTTACCAAAAATAGTTAAGCTGTAAGGGTTATTATCCATAATGGCCACCTGTGGTAACTCGCCCCACACACTAAAATTAAAGTGTTTAAATAGTTTAATACTGGGTAAATTATGACTAAAAATGAACCCTAGCAGCACTTTAATATTAAGTTGCTTAGCTTGCGTTTGGGCAAACTCCATCAGTGTTTTACCTAAACCTTTGCCTTGTGCTTTAGCGGTAATATAAATACTTATTTCTACCGTGCCTTCGTAAGCTACGCGCCCATAAAACGGTTTATAACTAAGCCATGCTAACACTTGGTCATTTTCAGAATATACATAAATTGGCCGCTGAGAAGTGTGACTATCAAACCAAGCTTGCTTGTCGGTAACGCTTACCTCTTCGGTATCGGCGGTAACCATTCTGCTGGCAATGGTTTCGTTATAAATTGCGACTATAGTTTTTAAATCTTCTGGGCGTGCTAAACGGATTGTCATAAGGTCTAGATAAGGTTGATCAGTTGCGTTTATATTAGCGTATCATTGAGGCTATAAACAATATGTAACCTTTTAACTTTAGGCATTAAAAATGATAAAAATAATATTATTAGCATTAATGGCGTTACTTGTACCCGCATTAGCTCAAGCGCAAAGCACGGCTGAGCACCCCATTAAAAAACAAAATAACTGCCAAGACTTTACTAACGTTACTTTGCGTAAACTACGCTCAAAAGAGTTTGTTAACTTATGCCAATTTGAAAACCAACCGCTGCTAATTGTTAATACAGCGAGTAACTGTGGCTTTACGCCGCAATTTGCAGGGCTTGAAGCGGTTTATAATAAATATAAAGATCAAGGCTTAGTGGTATTGGGATTTCCTTCTGATGATTTTTTTCAAGAAGAAAACAACGAACAAGACACCGCCAAAGTCTGCTTTGTTAATTACGGGGTTACTTTCACTATGTTTGCCACCAGCGCAGTGCGCGGCAGCGATGCAAACCCTATTTTTAAACACTTAAATAGCCAAACCAGCTCACCTAATTGGAATTTTTATAAGTATTTAGTGTCTGCTGATCGTAAAACAATTACGCGCTTTAACAGTAAAGTAGCCCCCGAATCAGAAAAACTAACTGCAGCAATTGAAGCGACATTAGCTATTAACTAGGTTAAAACCGTTACAATTAGTTTAAACTAACTAAAATACACGTTAGTATGATTAAAAAACAACCAGATTAATTATTAGGAGATTTTATGACAGTGGCAAGCGCAAGACATATATTAGTAGATAGTGAAGCACAGTGTTTAGATTTAAAAGAAAAAATTGAACAAGGTGAAGACTTTGCTGTGTTAGCAAAAGCACACTCTAACTGTCCTTCAGGTCAAGATGGCGGTGCTCTTGGTGAGTTTGGCCCAGGTATGATGGTGCCAGAGTTTGATAAAGTGGTGTTCTCTGCGCCAATTAATCAAGTACAAGGCCCAGTACAAACACAGTTTGGTTACCATTTACTTGAAGTAACCAGCCGTTCAGAGTAACTTATTCTGTACTGTAAATTTTGAAAAAAGCCGCTTATGCGGCTTTTTTATGGAGTAATTATGCAACTATTTGGTTCTGTTACCTCGCCTTATGTACGCCGTATTAGAATATGGGCGCTGGAAAATAACTGTGATTTAGAGTTTATTAATCTGGATATTTTTTCAGCGCAAGATCGCCCAACTATGGTGAGCAAAAACCCAGCACGCAAAATCCCTATTCTCGTAGATGGCAATTTAACCCTTAGTGATTCAAACTCAATACTGCGTTATTTACTTGAAAAAACAGCACAGCCAAAATTAACTTGGCCGCAAGAGCACTTACTTACCACTATTAATGCCTGTAATGACTCTTTAGTGGAAATGCTTTTATGCCAGCGCTCTGGTTTTGATACGCAAAGTGATGCGTTATTTTTTAATTTGCAAAACGAACGTATTGTTGAAACATTACACTTTTTAAATGATCATTTAACTGATGATGAATTTAAAGGCTGTGAATACCTCAACATCAGTTTATACTGCCTGCTTGATTGGATTTGCTTTCGTGAACTAACCGACATTAGTCAGCATTCAGCGCTTGTTGCTTTTTATGAGCAATATGGCCAACGCCAAGCAGCAATAAATACCAGTCCTAGTCATTAATTTAAAAAGGTAAACACATGAGCGATATCGAGATTGAATCAGAACTAGTCAACTTTGTTGAAAAAGTACGTATGAGCGAAGTAATTTGGGCACTAGGTGCAGAAGATAATGGCTTTGTAGTGTGTGATTCAAATCAATTTGACGAGACTGACGTATTACTACTTTGGGAAAGCGAAGCGGCTGCTAAAGCTCAGTGTAAAGACGAGTGGAAAGAGTACAGCCCAGTAGAAATTGGCCTTGATGAATTTTTAGATGAATGGGTTGAAGACCTAAACGAAGACAATGCTTTAGTTGGCCTTAACTGGAATGACGACCAAGTATGCGTAGAAATTGAACCAGTAGGTTTAGCACGCGCATTAAGTGAATAATTCACTATAGCTTAATTAATAAAGCATAAAAAAAGCCAACTGCATTCGTGCTAGTTGGCTTTTTTGTTTTAATTAATTAGGTATAAGTATTTATACCCAAAACATACTCGCATCTTGCTATGTTTTGGGTATAAAATGTATTTTGTCATTATTTTCAAGGTACACCGTTGAAAACCCATCTTGGTCGCCGTCCTTTTTCAGCTATGGAGCTGCACACACTTTACACTGGCTATATTTATGGCGATATGCGCGTGGTGCGTGAACAAGCAAAACATTGGCATTTTTGGTTGCCATTAATTGCTTACTATACGGGCGCTTATAGTGACGAAATAGGCTGTTTAACACTTGATGACTTAACTGTTGAGCAAAATATTTTATGTTTTAGTTTTCATACCCACGGAAAAATAAAACCGCGACTTATTCCTGTACATCAAGCGCTAATTAATGCTGGCTTTAACGACTATTTAGCATTTATAAAAAGCCAAAACCAACAGCGATTAATGTTCGACTTGCCAGCTAAAACCGGTCGCTACAGCGAAAAAGTTCGCATTTGGTTTAGCGGCGAAGGCGAGCGCGCTGGTTACTTACAAAAATGTGCAATTCCAAACATTGACCAACTCGGAATGAAAACCGCTATAAGTAGCCTGCGGCTTAACTTTGAGCAGCAAGTACGTATTTATGCACTGCAAGCCAACTCTAAAGACGCGTTTAATTATTTAATGGGCTTTAACGAATACCCACACCCAAATTATAGCAATGTAGCAGTGTTAAATAGCATAATTGGGCAAATTCGCGTTATTAACTCACAACTGCATTGGCAGCGCTTTATCAATCGCGATAGTCACTGACAAACTTTGTTACTCTTTACTCGTCCAAATCCGGGGTTATTCGATTACTCCATAAAAGAAAGCTGCTAGGATATCCGCATATAATACCGTTTCTATTGAAGTAGCGTGGTAACGCTGTCTGCTTTAGTCATTTATAACAATAATAAACTAGGGATACTATGTTTCTTAAAAGCCTCTTAACCGTAAGTGTTGCATTCGCGATGAACGCCGCAAATGCTAACGAATTCGTAATTGAAAAACTCGCAAAACCAAGCAGTCAATCAGTGTCGTTAACACTCGATCCAAGCCAAGATACCTTTACTGGAATGACTGAAATTATTTTAGAAGTACTCAAGCCAACTAACTACATAGAGCTAAACGGCGTGGCTTACGCAACTAAAATGGCACAATTACTTGGCGAGCAAAATTGTGACTTAAACAGCGAAATGCTCAAAACCGGTAAAGTAAAATTTAGCTGTGATGAGCAAATTCAGCCGGGTAAATACACCTTAAAAATTGATTTTTCAGCGCCATATAATCGCCAAAGTGTTGGGCTATATAAAACCTTAGATCAAGGTACACCTTACTTATTTACTCAGTTTGAAATGAGTGATGCGCGCCGTGCATTTCCGGTGTTTGACGAGCCAAGCTACAAAATTCCATTTCAGCTCACTATTACCGCGCCTACCTCACAAAAAGTATATGCCAATACACCTGAGCTTAAAACTACAGTAAATGGCGACATGACCACCCACTTTTTTGATAAAACACCGCCTATTCCTTCTTATTTAGTAGCAATGGCTGTGGGCCCTTTTGAAGAGCTTAATGTTGAAGGTATGTCGGTGCCAGGGCGCGTAATTACCCCACAAGGTAAAATTCATTTAGCCCAGTACGCAAAAGAAAACATGCCAAAAGTACTAGGCGCACTTGAGGCGTATTTTGGTATTCCTTATGTGTATCAAAAACTAGATTCGGTGGCTGTACCTGAATTTCCGTTTGGTGCCATGGAAAACTCAGGACTTGTAACCTACCGAGAAGATATTTTATTGGTTGATTTAGCTGCCGCTACGCGCAGTAAAAAACAACGCAATGTGTCTATTATTGCTCACGAACTTGCACACCAATGGTACGGTAACTTAGTAACGATGAAGTGGTGGAACGATTTATGGTTAAACGAAGCGTTTGCTAGTTGGATGGCGGCAAAAATTACCAAGCAACTAAACCCTGAATTTGAATCGCACCTAGATTTACCACAAAATAACGTTATGCCACTTGATGCACGTTTGAGTACTAAACCAATTCGTAAACCAATTAAAACCGAAGCCGATATTATGGATGGTTTAGGCCTTGCTTATAGCAAAGGTAGCTCGGTACTTGCTATGGTTGAAAACTGGATAGGTGAAGAGGCCTTTCAAAAAGGTATTCAAAATTACTTAAAAGAATTTTCCTATAAAAATGCCGAAGCTGCCGATTTATGGCAAGCACTTGGCAAAGCTTCTAATAAAGATGTAGCGAGTGTTTTAAAATCGTTTATTGAGCAATCTTCCTACCCACTGATTAAAGTAGCTCAGCAAGGTAGTAAAATAACTATATCGCAAAGTCGCTTTGTAAATGCCGGTGTTGATGCGCCTGAGCAATTATGGAATGTGCCTGTTGCAATTAAATATGGCGCGGGCGATAAAGTAAAAACAGCGAACGTATTACTTAATAAACAAAGCCAAACGCTAGATTTAGATTTTGCACCCGAGTGGATTTATCCCGATCAAGGCGCATTGGGTTATTACCGCTGGGTGATGGACGATGCACAGTTTAGTGCGCTTATCGACAATGCTGCTGACAAGCTAGATGACCGCGAACGTTTAGCGTTATTATCTGCTACCGATGCACTACTTGATGCTGGTGTTATATCGGCCGCTAAGTTAATGCAAACGCTTGAAGTATTTATAAGCGACAGCCACCCTCGCGTTGCTAATACCGCGCTGGGCTATTTAGTATCGCAACAACGCACCTTTAAAGACGATAGCAATAAAGACTTATGGCCTAAATTTATTCGTGGTGCAGTAACCCCTGCGGCTAAAAAATATGGCTTAGAGGCAAAAGTAGGTGAAGATGGCGCTATTTCACAACTTCGAGCTGCGGTTGTATCGCGTTTAGGTTTTGATGGCGAAGATCAAAATGTGATCAATAAAGCAAAACAGCAAACTCAGGTTTATTTAAACGATCCACAAAAAGTAGACCCGTACTTAGCAGGTACTTATTTAACTTTAGCTGCTTTTAACGGCGATAAAGCGTTGCTTGATCAATTTATGGCAACCTTTAAAACCACCAAAGATCCACAAGTACGTACTAATATGCTCTCGGCTATGGGCTACTTTGCAAAACCTGCACTGCAAAAAGCAGTATTGGCTTACAGCTTAACAGATGAAGTAACCGCATCCGACATGCGCACTATTTTAGCAGGACAAAGCTATACTGATGAGCGCCAAGCGCTGTTTATTGACTGGGTTTACAGTAATTACGATAAAGTAACAGCAAGCTTACCGCCGTTTTTTATCCCTAACCTACCGTATTTTACGACTGCAAATTGTGATGCAAATAGCTTTGCCACAACACAAAGCTTCTTTAATACTAAGTTAGCTGAAATACCAGGTTACGCTCGTACTTTAAGTAAACTAGAAGAAAGTACTAATGATTGTATTGCACTGAAAAATCGTGAGCTTGAATCGGTTAATAACTTCTTAAAAGGTAAGTAGCTATATTAGGGTTCTAGGTTTTATTTTAGAGCCTAGAGCTGATAACAAAACCAAGCTTCGTAGCTAATAATTTACTGCGAGCTTGGTTTGTTTTTTACTAATACCTAGCATTTTGCGCTGTGGTGTTAAATTTACCAGGCTTTAAAAAAGCGCGGCATACTGCCTTGCCTACTTATAACCTAAACCCAGCTTGGCCGATATTTTGTTAAATCTGAAGTCTGAAAGCTGATTTATAAACCTTTACTATTACCCGCCTAAAATCATCGTTAGTTTAGCAATAAAATCTTTTGCTGCTTGCTCAGAGTTTATTTTAAACGCGACACCATAATGAATCGGCTGTGCACTTTTATAAATGCGCGTAGGAAAACGCGTCATTTCGCTACTATGAAAATAGCCCTGAGTACGCACTACCCCATCAATATCGGTAAAATCATCACTAAACACTTCAAATGCTGGGCGAATTATAATTTTACCTTTGCCGCCTTCACTGTGCGTGTAAAACGCTTCTTTTGAATTAACTAACATGTATTCGGCAATATTCTTTATTTTAAAATTACTTCTACACTCTAATTTAATTAGCTGCTCAGTAAGCTCGTCTGCACTATAAGCCACGTTGTAATCCCTATTAGTTAAATTTGCGCATAACCTTAACGCATACGCATTATAAAGTCTGAAATTTATTTAAATTAGTCCTCAGCTACATCACAAACAAAAGCAAGTTTGTCGTTGTTATAACTCATACGGGTAATATTGGTATGGCAATAGGGTGTTAAATCCAGCCATTGCGATACAGTGTTATTGCCACTAAGGTTACGTTGGTAAACACGGTTGTTAAGCGCATAAGCCAGCGTACTGTCGTCTTTTAAGATAAAGTCTTGTACTTGTAGCGGCAATCTAAGTAAGTTTTCTACCTGCTTAGTTTGTGGATTAAAACGCGCTACAATATGTTGCTCATTTTGGGTGTAACTAAATATAAACTGCGCCATTGTATGATTGTAAATAAGCGTACGACCAATGTTTTTTGCCACAACTTGCCCTTTTGCCGCTGCAACCAAGCTATATTGTAATGTATGTGGCTCACCTAAAATAAACATTACTAAATCGTTATTTATACCCCATGCGTGATATCCCACTGGCTCTATCCAGTCAAAAATACGACTTGCTGCAACTTCGCTATCAAGCGGATATTGCCATAGCTTTTGCTTGCCATTGGCCTCTACCACAATTGCCGATAAGCTTTGTTTATTTGGCATTACGGTTGGTGAGTATTCGCTTACTGGCGTATTGGTTATATTAATAATTTGTTTTGTTGCAAAGTCGTAGTAAGCAATATCGGTTTGGCTTTGCTCAATACTTAATACTTCATGGGTAAAGTAAACACCATTATTGTGTATATGAGGCTGATTATTATAACTATCACTGTCGCTCACAATAGTAACTTGCAGGCCATAAGGAGTATTTAAATCGGCTAATAATACTTGGCTTTTGGGCATACTTGCCTGTGCTACTGAGAGCGTTAAAGCGCTTATTGAAAACAACCCTAGTAGTGGTTTTAAAAATTTCATGCTCTATCTCGTTTTATTTTTAAGCACCCCATGATAACGTTATTTGCTGATTACGTCACTTGACCTAGACCAGCAACATCTTTATAACTAACCGGGTCTTATAAAAGAGAATTAATATGTCAGCTAAACATCCTATTATTGCAATAACCGGCTCTTCAGGTGCGGGGACAACTACCACCACGAATGCAATTAAACATATTTTTCGTAGCCTTAACATTAGTGCGGCTTTTATCGAAGGGGATAGCTTTCATCGTTACACTCGCCCTGAAATGGAAAAAAAAGTACGTGACGCGCAACAAGAAGGCAAACATATTAGCTACTTTGGCCGCGAAGCCAACGACTTTGGTTTACTAGAAACCCTATTTGATAGCTACGGTGAAACCGGCCAAGGTAAACTGCGTCGTTATTTACATACCTTTGACGAAGCGGTGCCTTACAACCAATTGCCCGGCACATTTACTCCGTGGCAAAACCTAGAGCAAAATACCGATTTATTATTTTACGAAGGATTGCATGGCGCTGTTGTAGATCAAGAGCACAATGTGGATGTAGCAAAACATGTAGATTTACTTATTGGTATGGTGCCCATTATCAACCTTGAGTGGATCCAAAAGCTGATCCGCGACACCTCTGATCGTGGTCACTCACGCGAAGCGGTAATGGGATCTATAGTGCGCAGTATGGACGATTATATTAACCATATTACTCCACAATTTTCACGCACCCATATTAACTTTCAACGAGTCCCTACCGTAGATACCTCTAACCCGTTCAGCGCAAAAGACATTCCATCACTCGATGAAAGCTTTGTGGTGATCCGCTTTAGGGGCATTGAAGATGTCGATTTTCCGTACTATTTACAGATGATCCAAGGTAGCTTTATGTCGCGTATTAATACCTTGGTAGTGCCTGGCGGTAAAATGGGCTTGGCAATGGAGTTGGTACTTACCCCACTCATTAAAGATATTATTTTAAAAAAACGAGCATTAGAAAACCTAGCACCACTGGATTTACCTATTTGATATTGGATAACCCACTGCCCTTTTTTGTTAAAGCCAACTCACGTACACTGCTGATTTTGCTTAAAGTGAGATCAGCATGTCGCAACCATTAAAAGTTATTGTGGGCTCTAAAAACCCAGTAAAAATAAATGCTGCTAAGTGCATTTTTAGCATATATTTTCCAGAGCGTGACATTGACTGCCAAGGTGTAAATGCTCCCTCGGGTGTGCCTGATCAACCTATTGGTGAAGAGCAAACTCGCATTGGCGCACAAAACCGAGTGAATTACTGCAAAGAGCACTACCAAGCCCACTATTATGTGGCCATGGAAGGCGGTGCAGAGCAATTTAGTTACGGTGCCGCAACCTTTGCCTATGTAGTTATCGATAACGCGGTAAATCAAGTTGTAGGACGCAGTAGCAACCTACCTTTGCCGCAAATACTGTATAACGCATTACTTAATGGTGCAGAGCTTGGCGATGTTATGGATAAGACTTTTAATACCACCAATATAAAGCAGCAAGGCGGCGCTATTGGTTTACTCACTAATAACCACGCCACCCGCGAAAGTACCTATACTCAGGCACTTACTTTGGCCATGGCACCTTTTTTACATTCAGCGCTTTATTGCCAAACAAATTAATTTTAGGAAGTTTAATGAAATACAGTTACGTGCTGTTTGATGCAGACGAAACCTTGTTTAGATTTGATATTTTAGCGGGCATGACTCGCATGTTTAAAACATATAACGTAGATTTTAGCCAAGCCGACTATCTTCATTATCAAAAAACCAATAAGCAACTATGGGTTGATTACCAAAATGGCGACATTAGTGCCGACTACTTGCAGGTTACTCGCTTTAGCGAATGGGCTACTAAACTAAATGTGCCAGCAAAAGAGCTTAATGATGCATTTTTAGATGCTATGGCAGAAATATGCGAGCCGCTACCCGGTGCCATAGAGCTGTTAAATAAACTTAAGCCCCACGCTAAGTTAGGTATTATTACTAATGGTTTTGCACGTTTACAAACCGTGCGCCTTGAGCATACTGGTTTAAAAGATATGTTTGAATGGTTAGTCATTTCTGAATTAGTGGGCATAGCTAAGCCTAATAAAGCTATTTTTGACCATACCTTTGAATTAATGGGTAACCCAGATAAAAGCCAAATATTAATGGTTGGCGATACTGCCACAAGCGATATTTTAGGCGGTAATAATGCGGGGATTGATACCTGCTGGTTACAACACCCAAACGAGCAGTTGCCCGAGGGTATAAAGCCTACCTATACCGTTACTCATTTGAAGCAGTTACAAAGTATTTTAGAGCTGTAGGTAGCTACGCACTTAAAGTATTTTCAATAGGCAAAAAAAATGACGCTAATTAGCGTCATTTTTTATAACTGTGTGAGCAATAAATTAGGCTGGCGCTAATTCAAGGCCGGGTGCAGGCATCGTTACAGGCGTTTCAAAGGTTGCCCACTCCCATGCTGACTCAGTAGCCATTAATTTACGTAGTAATTTATTATTTAAATCGTGACCCGATTTAAATGCAGTTACTTTACCTAAAATGTTATGACCTGTCATAAACATGTCACCAACACAGTCTAATATCTTATGCTTAACAAACTCATCGCTGTAGCGTAAACCGTTTGGATTTAACACTTTAAACTCATCAAGTACTACTGCGCTATCCATGCTGCCACCTAATGCTAGGTTGTTAGCATGCATATATTCAATGTCTTTCATAAAACCAAAAGTACGTGCACGGCTAATTTCTTCAATAAAGCTTTTCGTCGTAATATCTAAACCAATACGTTGGCGACTTTCATTGATAGCTGGGTGATCAAAGGCAATTTCAAAGTCGATATGAAAACCGTCATACGGTTCTAACTCGGCCCATTTATCGCCTTCTTCAATACGTACTTTTTCTTTAATACGAATAAAGCGTTTTGCTGCATTTTGCTCTTCAATACCGCCTTTTTGTAACAAATAAATGAATGGTAATGCACTACCATCCATTATTGGCACTTCTGAGCTATCTAATTCTACAATTAGATTATCAATACCCATTGCAGCAACAGCGGCAATAAGATGCTCAGTAGTTGATAAGCGAACACCATCTTTGTTAATTAAACAGGTACATAATTGCGTATCACCAACGGCTTCAGGTGTTGTTTCAAAATCAACAACCGGATCAAGGTCGACACGACGAAATACAATCCCAGTATTTGCGCTCGCAGGTCGGAGAGTTATTGTGACCTTCTCACCTTTATGAAGTCCAATTCCTATGGCTTTGACTACTTGTGCAATCGTTCGCTGTTTAATCATAGGTTCGCTCACTTAAATTCAGTTACAGTTAGACGGCGGATACTAACATAAATACGCCGCAATTGCAATATTCGTTCACATTTCAAACGAAATACTGTTTATATTAATCAGCTTGTTTACGTAAAAAAGCAGGAATATCAAAGTAATCTCCGCCTTCTGACTTGTCTGATTTTTTGTTACTTGGCGCTGCAGCACTCGTTGTGCTTTTGTTAGCACTAGATGAAGTTGTTTTTTCGTCACTTTCAACTTGCGTCTTTGCAGTGTTTTCTTCAGCGCTTGTGCCTTGGCTTGCAAAGCTTGGTACGTACATGCTGCTACTTTGGTTTGAAGTGCTGGCTACATCAGAACCTGATGCTTTTTTAAAGCCATTATCAACAATGCCAAACTGCGGACGACGATCGCCACCTAAGCCAGTTGCAACTACAGTTACACGTAATTCATCGGTCATTTCAGGGTCAATTACTGCACCTACAACCACAGTAGCGTTTTCTGATGCCAATGCTTTTACGTGGTTACCAACGATCTCAAATTCTTCAATCGCAATGTCCATACCCGCAGTAATATTAACCAAGATACCTTTAGCACCAGTTAAATCTACGTCTTCAAGTAATGGGCTTGAGATAGCCGCTTCTGCTGCTTCTTGCGCACGATCAGGACCTGATGCAGACGCTGTACCCATCATTGCAGGACCCATTGCTGACATTACTGTACGTACGTCGGCGAAATCCACGTTGATCAGACCAGAGCGAGTAATTAACTCTGCAATACCCTGAACCGCACCAAATAATACGTCGTTAGCTTTAGCGAAGGCATCTAAAAGTGTAGTCCCTTTTCCTAAAACTTTAAGCAGTTTATTGTTTGGAATTGTAATAAGTGAATCTACAATTTCTGACAATTCATTAATGCCTTGTTCAGCCGCTGCAGCTCGCTTTTTACCTTCAAAATCAAAAGGACGCGTAACTACTGCTACGGTTAAAATACCAAGCTCTTTTGCAATTTTTGCCACTACAGGCGCTGCACCAGTACCAGTACCGCCGCCCATACCTGCTGCAATAAATACCATGTCGGCACCTTCAAGGCTGGCACGAATTGTATCGGCATCTTCTTCAGCTGATTGACGACCTATTTCTGGGTTTGCACCGGCTCCTAACCCTGAGGTTATTTGCGTGCCTAATTGTACAGTAACGTGCGCTGCTGAGTTACGTAATGCTTGTGCGTCTGTATTAGCAGCAATAAAGCATACGCCTTCAATTTGCTGTTTTACCATGTGCTCAACAGCGTTACCGCCGCCGCCGCCCACGCCAATTACTTTTATTACAGCTTCTTCGCTATGTTGTTCCATCATATCAAACATGTTTACTCTCCGACTTGAGTACTAAAACTCGCCTTGGAACCACTTAGTAATGCGGCTCCATAAATTATTATTCCCTTCTGCTTTCAACTTTTGTGCATTCATTGATTGCATGGTACGCCCGTATTGTAACAAACCAACAGCGGTTGCGTACGAAGGATCGTCCACATAGTCTGTCAAACCAACTATCCCAATTGGTTTGCCTATTCTTACCGGCATTTGGAAAATATCTTCTGCTACTTCCATTGCGCCGGCCATTTTAGCAGTTCCGCCTGTGATAACGAGACCTGCTGCAATTTGGTCTTCTAACCCTGAGCGACGAATTTCTTCCATCGCTAATTCAAATAATTCTCTAAATCTTGGCTCTACCACTTCCGATAATGTATGACGTGACATTAATCTAGCTGGGCGTCCGCCTACACTCGGTACTTCTATGGTGTCTTCATTACTGGCCATTTGGCTACTAGCACAGGCGTATTGTACTTTGAGTGCCTCTGCATGTGATATAGGTGTGCGAAATATTTTTGCTATATCGCCAGTTACTTGGTTACCCGCCACCGGAATAACCGCTGAGTGACGCAGTGCACCATTAATGTATATAGTGATATCCATAGTGCCACCACCAATATCAAGTACTGCTACTCCCAGCTCTTTTTCATCATCGGTCAGTACCGAGTAACATGAGGCAAGTGCAGTAAAAATAAGCTGGTCAACTTCAAGCCCACAACGCTGTACACATTTTTCGATATTTTTTGCCATATCGTTTGAGCACGTAATAATGTGAGCACGTGCTTCCATACGTACGCCGCTCATACCGAGTGGGTTTTTAATCCCCTCTTGCATGTCGATACTGTATTCTTGTGGTAACGCATGTAGCATTTTACGCTCTGCTGAAATAGGCACTGAGCGGGCAATATGAATCACATTTTCAATGTCTTCATCGGTTACTTCGGTGTTGTTAATTGCTACTACACCGCTTTCGTTTTGGCATTGTATATGCTTGCCAGAGATACCAAGGTACACTGAGCTAATACGACAATCAGCCATCAATTCGGCTTCGTCTATGGCTCGGCGAATAGACTCAGATACTAAGTTTAAATCGTTTACGCCGCCTTTATCCATACCTCGGGATATTTGCGTGCCTACACCAACAATACTGAGTTTGTTGTCTGCGGTGATTTCACCTACCGTTGCAATCACTTTTGAGGTGCCAACGTCTAATCCAATCACTAGGTTTCTTTCTGCTGACTTAGTCATGCCTTACTCTTATTTTGTAATTGTTCTTCTTGCAATGGCTTAAAGCTGACTGCAAGGCCAGTATCGTAGCGTAAATCGATTGCATCTATTTGAGCATCTGCACGCTTTTCCATGCGTGGATAAACGTCTATAAAACGCTGTACACGCTTAGCTTTATCTTTGCGCCCTAAATTTAAGCGCACTCCATTATCTAGCCACAACTGCCATGAGAAACGCTCCGATAACGCTAAACTTTTTAACGTTAATGCGTTTACTTTTAGCATTTCGTCAAATTGCTGAAACGCAATCCATGCTTCTTGCTCACTGCCCTCTGGGCCATATAGTTGAGGTAAGTTTTTACTTAACTTATTACTTTTAGCTTCAAATGCATCGCCGTTTTGATTAAGTAACAAGTCACTATTCCAATGCGCAACAGCGCGGTGCTCAACTACATAAACTTGCAGTGTGTCGGGCCATTGTTTACGCACCGATACACTTGCCACCCAAGGTAAATCTTGTACCAATTGCTGTACATGCTTTACATTAAGGTCAAAAAAGCTAGTTAAATCTGCTTTTTTAATCGCCCTAATAATAGCGATTTCGTCGGTATATTTAGGATTACCCTGCACCGTTAAGTGTTTAATTTGGGCATCTTTATTTTCTACCAACCAATCCGATACACCAGTGGTAATTTGCACTAAGCCGATTACCACAGCTAGAAAAAAACTCACCCCAAAAATCAGCGACCAGTTTAGTTGCTGTTTGATTTGTAGCGTTTTTTCTAAAAGGGGATGCATATTAAAGTGTTTGCTCCAAAATGCGAACAACTAATTGCTCAAAACTTGCACCATGTGCTTTTGCCGCCATAGGTACAAGCGACTTTTCGGTCATACCGGGTACTGTATTTACTTCTAATAAGTAAAAATTACCTTGCTGATCTTGCATTGCATCTACGCGTCCCCAGCCGCTAGCACCTACTAAATCAAATGCATCGAGTGCCATTGCTTGTAAGTGCTCGGTATCTGCAGGCGATAAATCTGCCGGGCAATGATACTGCGTGGTGGTTGCTTGATATTTAGCTTGGTAATCATAAAAACCATTGGGGGTTGTCATTTCGATTACTGGCAACACTTCATCGCCTAATACCGTTATGGTAAATTCGCGGCCACTGATCCACTGTTCAACTAGCACTTGGCTATCAAACTTAAACGCATTACTCAGTGCATCTTCAAGCTCTTGTGGCGTGCTTGCTTGTGCCATACCAATACTTGAGCCTTCGTGTGACGGCTTTACCATCACTTTTTTAAATTGCTGCATTATTGCCGCTGCATCAAAGCCTTTTTTGGCATCAACCACGGTATAAGGAGCGGTACTTAACCCTGCCGATTTAAATAAATGCTTACAACGCACTTTATCCATAGCCAGCGCTGAGCCTAGTACGTTACTGCCAGTATACGGCAGGTTCATAAATTCAAGCGCACCTTGCACTGTACCATCTTCGCCACCACGACCATGCAGTGCAATGAACACTCTATCAATTGCTAACTCATTTAGCTCCCATAACGGGCGCTCTTTTGGGTCAAAGGCAATGGCGTTTATGCCATGATTTTGCAATGCATTTAATACCGCTTGTCCTGATCTTAATGACACTTCACGCTCTGCTGAGTTACCCCCTAACAGCACCGCTACTTTACCAAACTGCGTATTTAACTGTGTCATACTTCACCTTGTTTAAGTTTTTCTATCGACATACCCGTAGCGGCTAAGGTTTTTACTAATTGCCCTATGTTGCCAGCCCCTTGGGTTAATACTAAATCGTTATTTTGTAAGCAATCGGCTAATACGCTTGCCAACTCTGCGCTATTAGCTACGTGGCGGGGCTCTTTACCGCGCTGGCGTAAACTACGGCATAAGCTTTTACTATCTGCGCCTACAATTGGCTCTTCGCCAGCACTGTATACATCGAGTAATAACAACTGATCAACCTCGGCTAATACCTTTACAAAATCCTCGTACAAGTCGCGAGTACGAGTAAAGCGATGAGGTTGATACACCATAACTAAACGTTTATCTGGCCAGCCTTCACGAGCAGCGGTAATAGTGGCGGCCACTTCTGACGGATGATGCCCATAATCGTCAACTAACATTACGCTGCCACGTTCGTTTTCAAATTCACCGTAGTGCTGAAAACGTCGGCCAATACCTTCAAATTTTTGCAATGCTTCTAAAATAGCGAAATTAGCAATATTTTGATCTTTTGCTACCGCTATAGCTGCAGTGGCATTAAGTGCATTATGCTTGCCTGGCATATTTAGCGTTGCGGTTAAGCTCTCGCCATGTTTATTGGTTACCGTAAACTTGCACGTGTTTGCCGACTGGCTAAAGTCGCTCATGCGATAATCCGCATCGCTCGACTCACCATAAGTAATCACTGGGCGACCAAAGCGCGGTATAAGCTCGCTCGCGACTTCAGAGTCAATACACACTACAGCTAAGCCATAAAACGGCAGGTTATGAATAAAGTCCACATAAGTGTCTTTCATTTTTTCTAGGCTGCCGCCATAGGTTTCCATGTGATCTTCTTCAATATTAGTGATCACCGATACCATTGGCTGTAAGTGTAAAAATGAGGCATCGCTTTCATCCGCTTCGGCGATTAAAAAGTCGCTTTTACCTACTTTTGCATTGCTGCCGGCACTATTTAACAAGCCACCAATTATAAATGTTGGATCAAGGCCAGCTTGTGCATAAATACTGGCAATTAAACTGGTTGTTGTAGTTTTACCGTGTGTACCCGCAATAGCTATACCGTGGCGAAAGCGCATTAGCTCAGCGAGCATTTCGGCGCGGCGTACCACAGGTACTCTTGCGGCCTTTGCGGCTATAATTTCTGGATTTGTTTCATCAATAGCACTGGAAACAACCACTACATTGGCATCTTTTACGTTATTTTCGTGATGCCCAATAAACACCTCTGCACCGGCTTTAATTAACCTGTCTGTCATAGCGCTGTGCGCAATGTCTGAACCGGTAATCCTATAACCTTCAAACGCGAGTACTTCGGCAATGCCGCCCATGCCTGCGCCGCCAATACCAACAAAGTGGATGGTTTCAATGCGACGCATTGCTGGTCGTGTATATTGCTCTCTTATTGACGTTTGTTTCACTTATGCTCTCTTATTGGTTACTTGCTCACAGTGCATAGCTACGCTTGCTGTGGCATCTAAAATGGCTTGCTGTTTTGCATTTGCCGCCATTTCTTTAATTAATGAAGGTTTAGCTAAATATGGGCTTAAAAGCGCAACAATTGATTGTTGATTAAACTGCCCTTGTGGCATTAGTAATGCACCATTTGCCACAACTAAATACTGTGCGTTAGCTGTTTGATGGTCGTCCACCGCATGCGGAAAAGGTACAAACACTGCCATTTTACCAGCAGCGGCAATTTCACTCACAGTGAGCGCGCCCGAGCGGCAAATAACAATATCAGCCCAGCCGTAAGCTGTGTCTATATCATCTATAAATTCAGCTACTTTTGTATTTTCAGTGCTAAATTTATGCGACTTATAAGCAGCTTCAACACTGCCTAAGTGCCCTTTACCTGTTTGGTGCCAAACACTTATAGCATTGGTATTACCCAGCTCTGCAAACGCAGCAGGCAAAGTTGTATTAAGTACTTGCGCTCCTAATGAGCCGCCTACCACTAAAATATTAATTGGGCTTGATACTTCTCGCACTGCAATATTTGCCACGCTTTCTCGCACTGGATTACCAACCAACTCGGCTTGCCCTGTAGCAAATGCACTTGGAAAAGCCGCCAATACCCGATTAGCAAACTTAGCAAGCCACTTATTGCTCATACCGGCAATGGCGTTTTGCTCATGAATCACCAGCGGAATACCTAAACTTTTAGCTGCAATACCTGTTGGGCCAGTTACATAACCGCCCATAGCGAGTACCACATCGGGCTTTTCGCTTTTCAATACTTTACGCGCTTGTAATATTGCATTAAGCACCATGAATGGGGCTTTAATAAGACGCTTTATTCCGTTACCACGTACGCCTTTTACATTAATAAAATTGATATCAATATTATGCTTAGGAACAACCGTTGCTTCCATTCTATCGGGAGTGCCTATCCAACTTACTTGCCAGCCTTGCTGCTTTAAGTAGTCGGCCACAGCAATACCCGGAAATATATGTCCGCCAGTACCACCGGCAACTACAACACACTTTTTACTCATCGCTTAGCTCCACCTGACGTGGCTTGTTTGGTCGCCATTTTAGTTTCAAAATCAACACGTAATAAAATACCAGCAGCAATTGTCATCATGAGTAAACTCGACCCACCGTAAGAAATAAACGGCAGTGTTAACCCTTTAGTAGGTAAAATACCCGCACTTGCGCCTACGTTCACCATGGTTTGAAAAGCAAACCAAATACCTATTGCCAACGCTAAATAGCCTTCGTATTCTTTACCATTTTTAAGCGCATTTTGGCCAATTAGTAAGGCTCTAAACACTAAGGTGCCTAATACTATTAATATGCTCGATACACCAACAAAACCAAGCTCTTCGGCTATTACCGCAAAAATAAAATCGGTATGCGCCTCGGGTAAGTATTGTAGCTTTTGTACGCTGTTACCTAGGCCTTGGCCAAACCAATCACCTTGACTGTAAGCCATTAACGATTGCACTAACTGATACCCTTTGCCAAATGGATCGTCCCACGGTTCTAAAAAGCCAATAACCCGCGCCATACGGTATGGTTCTAGCACTATTAGCCCGATAACCAAGGCAACACCGGTTAGAATTAATACAAAAAACTGCCAAAGTTTGGCACCAGCTAAAAACAATAAACCCACGGTAGTTACAAACATAACGACCACAGTACCTAAGTCAGGCTGCATTAAAATTAATCCTGCATAAGCCGCAAATACTAGTATTGGCTTAATAAAACCTTTTATGTTTTCTTGGACTTCGCTACGTTTACGCACCAAATAACCTGATATATAACTAAAAAAGAATAGCTTAGCCAGCTCAGATGCCTGAATGTTAAACGGCCCTATGGGTATCCAACGAGTTGAACCGTTTACTTCTCGGCCAACAATAAGCACTATAAGTAATAAGCCTAAACCCACTAACAACAAGTACGGATTCGCTTTTTTCCACCAACTCATAGGCACTGAAGTGGTGATCCAAAATAAACAAAACGACAAAGCTAAAAATATACCGTGCCGAATAGTAAAATGATAAATATTACCAAATAATCTGTCTGCTGTAGGCATAGATGCACTGGTAACCATGACAAAACCCACCCCCATTAACATCAGCATGCAATACAATAATGGTACATCGTAGAGCTGCGCCGAAGGCTTGGGCGTTAGTGCTTCTTTAATATCGGCAAAGGCCATCATGGCTGTTCCGCCATAACACATTGTATAAAGTCATCGCCGCGTTGCATGTAGTTATTGTACATATCAATACTGGCACAAGCTGGGGCAAGTAACACAATATTACCGGGCTCGCTTAATTGCTTAGCCAGTGTTACCGCTTCGCTCATATTATTGGTTAAATGGCTTTTATTGGTTAATGCCATTAAATCTTTGGCATCTTTTCCAAAGCAAATTAGCGCTTTAACATGCTGCTGTAAGTAAGGTGTAAGGGCGTTTAAATCGGCCCCTTTTGCATCCCCACCAGCAATAACTATTAATTGTTGACCATTAGTTGCAAGGCTATCTATTGCAGCAATAGTAGCCCCCACATTAGTGGCTTTAGAGTCATTAAAGTATTTAACTCCAGCACGTTCAGCAACAAACTGACAGCGGTGTGCAAGGCCATTGAATTGGCTAAATGCTGTACTGCATTGTGTTTTACTAATATTAAACGGGCTAAGTAGCGCCATTACCGCAAGAGCATTTAAATAATTGTGCTTGCCTACTACTGCCAAGCTAGTTACTGGTAAAAAGGCTTTGTTAGCCTGCATAAAATATGTTTGTTGCTGATATTCGCCTAGGCTGTAATCGCCCTGGTTAGCACCAAAACTTAATTGGGATTTTACTTTACTATGCGTGGCTTCGTCGTCTGCATTGGTTATCACTAAAGCTGCGTTATTATAAATACTCAGCTTGGAATCTATATAAGCTTGATAACTGGCGTAACGATCGAGGTGATCCTCTGAAACATTCAGCACGGTGGCGCTAATTGGCTGTAAACTTGTTGTGGTATCTAGCTGAAAACTAGACAACTCCAATACGTACACATCAACGTCGTTGTTACTTAAATCACTTTGTAGTAAATCAAGCACTGCGGTGCCAATGTTGCCACCTAATGCTGCTTTATAACCCGCAGCAAGTAATACCTGCTGCGCCAGTGTGACTACTGTGGATTTACCATTAGATCCCGTAACAGCAACCACAGGTTTAGTATTAATACGGGCAAACAACTCAACATCACCAATCACTTCAACGCCTGCGTTTATAGCTTTAGCAATTGCTGGAATTGTTAAGCTAAGGCCTGGGCTAATAATGATCATATCGCTGGCGCAAAGATCGGCACTGTCCAAATCACCAAAACGGGTAGTTAAGGTTGGCGTATTTTGTTTTAGCCAATCAATTCCCGGTGGGTTTATTCGGCTATCAACCACGGTTGGTGTTAAACCCTGAGACACTAAAAAACGCACAATGCCCAGACCGGTTACACCGAGTCCGAGCACTGTTATTTGTTTGTTTTTTATCTCACTTAAGTATCGCATTTATCGAATCTTTAACGTCGCAAGGCCAGCTAACACTAGCACGATTGAAATAATCCAAAAGCGCACAATAACCCGCGGCTCTGGCCAACCTTTTAATTCGTAATGATGATGGATAGGCGCCATTCTAAAAATTCGTTGCCCGCGTAATTTATACGAGCCTACTTGTAAAATAACCGACAAGGCTTCCATTACAAATACCCCCCCCATAATAATAAGCAGTAACTCTTGGCGAACTAATACGGCAATAATACCCAATGCACCGCCTAATGCTAATGAGCCTACATCGCCCATAAATACTTGCGCTGGGTAAGTGTTAAACCATAAAAAGCCCAGCCCTGCGCCTACTATTGCGGTACATACCACAACAAGCTCACTGGCCAGCGGTAAATATGGAATATGTAAGTAATTCGAAAAATTCACATTACCAGTTAAGTAAGCAATAATTGCCAGTGCTGCTGCCACTAAAATAGTGGGTACTATGGCAAGGCCATCAAGTCCATCGGTAAGGTTTACCGCGTTTGATGTTCCTACTAACGCAAAGTAGGTAATAACAATGTAAAACAAGCCTAGTTGCGGTAATACATCTTTAAAAAATGGTACAACTAACGAAGTTTCATTGGCTTGAGTGCTGGTAAAAAATAATGCACAAGCAACAACTAAGGCTATAACTGATTGCCAAAAATACTTCCACTTAGCAATTAAACCTTTAGGGTCTTTACGAATAACTTTTCGGTAGTCATCCACAAAGCCAACCACTCCTAACGAGCCAATAACAAATAACGTTGCCCAAACATATTTATTTGATAAATCGGCCCATAATAAGGTACTGGTAAAAATAGCCGCTAAAATCAGTAAGCCACCCATAGTCGGCGTTCCTGATTTTGATAAATGCGATTGTGGACCGTCATCGCGCACTGTTTGCCCTATTTGCATACGTTGCAAAGCGCGAATTAACTTAGGCCCTAAATAAAGCGACATCATTAATGCGGTTAAAATCCCTAAAATCGCACGTAGGGTTAAGTACGAAAAAACATTAAAGCCCGTGTAATATTGGGTTAAATACTCTGCCAGCCAAACTAACATTAAAATACTCCATTGATGGCTTGTTGCTGGCCATTAACTAAATCGGTTACTAAAAGCTCCATGCGAGAACTGCGTGATCCCTTCACGACTATGGTGGTTTTTTTATCTACTTTTTTAATACTTGTTTGAATTTGTTGCAGCATTTGCTCACGGTTTGAAAAGTGCCTATTTGGCAGGCCATACACATCACTGGCATAGCGACTTAATACACCTAAAGTAAACAGCTCATTGATGCCTTGCTCTAATGCATATTCGCCTACTTCTTGATGATATTGACGTGCTTCTTCGCCAAGTTCACCCATGTCGCCCAGTGCTAAAATACGATGCCCTTGCATGTCACTTAGTAAATCAATGGCGGCTTTAACCGATTTAACATTGGCGTTATAGGTATCATCAACCACAGTTAATAAGTCAGAAACATTAATTAAATTAACGCGGCCTTTTACATCCCCCATGGTTGCCAGCGCATTGGCTATATCCTCAAGGGTGACATCAAACTCACTGGTTAGTGCTGCTGCAATAAGTGCATTACTAATATTATGCTTACCTGGTAGCGCAAGCTTAACCGGTATTTGTGCGTTTTTAGTACATAGGGTAAAGCTAGCGCGAGCATTTTCATCTAGGCTAATATTTTCAGCCCAAATATCGAGTTTTTCACTGCTCGAAAAACGCGTTACTTTACGGCCATCGAGTTTATCTAGCCAATATTGGCTAAACTCACTGTCGCAATTAACAATGGCAACGCCATCATCTTTAAGCCCATCAAAAATTTCGCCTTTGGCTTTAGCCACACCCATTAAGCTGCCAAAACCTTCTAAGTGAGCGGCGGCTACATTACATACCACGGCAACATCGGGTTTGGTCATAGCGGTGGTATAAGCAATTTCACCTAAATGATTTGCACCCAACTCTATAACGGCAAAACGGTGTTGCGGCTCTAAGCGTAATAAGGTTAGCGGTACGCCAATATCGTTATTAAAATTACCTTTAGTGGCTAGTACATCACCATGCACAGATAAAATTGCAGCGCACATTTCTTTTACTGTGGTTTTGCCAACGCTGCCAGTAATGGCAATAGTTTTAGGGGCTACTTGCGCCATTACTGCGCCGCCTATAATTCCCAATGCTAAACGGGTATCGGCAACTATAAACTGTGGAATATCAACATCAACTTTGTGCTGCACAATAACGCCAATCGCGCCATTTTGTTTTGCTTGGGCAATAAATTTATGACCATCAAAATTTGGCCCTTTTAGTGCTAAAAACACTTCACCACTGCAAATGCTGCGAGTATCTGTATTTATATTTAGCACTGGTTGATTATCACCTTGATAATCGGTTGCCAGCACGTTAGCTAGCCAATCAAAATCCATCGGGATCATGCTTGAGTCCCTCTTACTGCTTTTTTTAGTTGTTGTTGTACGTAACGGCGATCGCAAAAATCGATGCGCTGTTCACCTATTATTTGATAGTCTTCATGGCCTTTACCAGCAATAAGAATAACCTCGTCTGCTTTGGCATTGTTTATAGCGTAACTAATAGCTGTTGCTCTATCGGCCTCTAAATAAGCTTTTGTTGGTTGCGCTAAACCTTGTGCTACATCGGCAATAATGGCGTCAGGGTTTTCTGAACGTGGATTATCACTGGTAATAATAACCTTATCCGCATTTTGCTCTACCGCTTGTGCCATTAATGCCCGCTTGCCTTTATCGCGGTCGCCACCACAACCAAATACACAACTTACTCCACCAGGTACATGCTGCTGTAATGCTTGCAGCGCAAGCGCAAGCGCCTCGGGTGTGTGAGCGTAATCAACAATACAGGTTGGCTTGCCTTTGGCGCTAAATGCTTGCATGCGTCCGGCTACCGGTTGCAATTGCGCACAGCCTGCAATTAATTGTGCTAGCGGATAACCTAGCCCCAATAAAGTTGCAAGTGCCGCAGTTAAATTATATAAATTAAATTCGCCAAATAACGGCGACTTTATAGCAATATCGCCCCAGCTTGTAGTTAATTGTGCTGCTATGCCTTGCGCTGAATAAGTAACGTCTGAAAAGTACACAAACTGTGCATTTTTAGGTGGTAAGTTTTTTCGCCCGTAACACACTAAACTGTTAAAGCTGTATTTTTCGAGCCACTGATCTGTTTGTCCATCATCTTGATTAAGAACCACAAGTTCAGGCTCAAAGTCTTTAAACAACATTAGCTTAGCATCACCATAACGCGCCATGTCACCATGGTAGTCGAGGTGATCGCGCGATAAATTAGTAAATACCGCCGCTTTAAATTGACACTGTGCAACCCGCTGCTGTACTAATCCGTGGGATGACACTTCCATCGCCACTAGCTTGGTATTTTGCTGCTTTAAATCATTTAAAATTCGTTGTAAATCAACCGACGATGGCGTGGTATTTATTAGTGGTGTTAGATTATCTGGATGACCATAGCCTAAGGTGCCAATAATGGCCGACTGGCTGTTACAAAACTGCGCTAAATGAGCGATCATAGCCGTGGTGGTCGATTTACCGTTTGTACCTGTCACACCAATTAAATCAAGCATGTGGCTTGGCTGCTGGTAAAAGCGACTCGCCAGCTCAGGGAGCTTTTTAGTCAGCTCTGACACTAAGTAAAGTGGCTCAAAACTAGTTTCAAATTCGCATAATCTGTCGGCAATAATTGCAACCGCGCCATTTTCAATTGCCTTCGCAATAAATTGTCCGCCATCTAATTGATGACCTTTAATTGCCACAAATACATCACCGGGCGTTACTTCCCGGCTATCAAGGCGTAGGTGCCCTACCTGCTGCGAGGGGGCATCTATCTCTATATATTTTAAAATTGCTTTTAAATCACGCATCGTTCTCTTTACCTTTTACGTACGCTACCTCTTCCTTATCGGGCGCTACGTTTAATATTCTTAATGCGTTAGAGACGATTTCTGCAAATGCAGGGCCAGCAGTGGCACCTCCATAGTACACATCGCCGCCGGGTTCGTTAATCATCACTACCACTGCTAATCTAGGATTACTTGCAGGTGCAATACCGGCAAAGTAGCCTACATATTCGTCACCGTAGCCACCAACAGCTGCTTTTTTAGAAGTACCTGTTTTACCAGCAGCTCGATAACCATCTACGTTAATTCTGCGCGCTGTACCGTCTTTTTCAAATACACTTTCCATCATGTGTACAACCGCTTCTACGTCTTTTTGTTTAAAAACACGCTCCCCCTCAGGGATGTCATCTTGCTTTAAAATGGTTAATGGCCGATTAATTCCGCCTGCGCCTAACATGGTGTAAAAACGTGCCATTTGCGCGGTACTTACCGCAATAGCATAACCAAATGATAATGTAGCAATTTCGAAGTCAGACCAACGGCGATTTGGATAAAACAACCCACTGCTTTCACCCACCATACCGGTGCCAGAATCCGATCCAAATCCTACCTTTTGAAATAATCCCACTAAATAATCTTTGGGTAGCAACTGAGTTACTTTAGCAACGCCCATATTTGAGGAATATTTTAAAATTTCGCGCAGCGTCATCTCACCGTGGTTACGGGTATCTTGTACTAAGCTGCCGCCTAATCGCATCCAACCTGGGTAGGTGTCAATGGTGTCATCGGCCTTAATTGCGCCGTAGTCTAGCCCAGCTAAAATGGCTAGAGGCTTAACGGTTGAACCTGGTTCAAACAAATCTGTAATAGCACGGTTACGGCGCTTATGCGGGGCAGCGTCATTTAAATTATTAGGATTAAACGATGGGCTATTTACCATAGCCAATACTTCGCCGGTTTTAACATCTACCACCATGGCAGAGCCAGATGTAGCTTTATAAGTAAGCACTGCCGATTTTAGCGCTTTGTAAGCAATACCTTGAATGCGCTGATCAATACTTAAGTGAATGCTTTCGGGCTCTACACGCTCTCGCTCGTCAAGTACTGCAACTTCACGGCCTTGGGCGTCTTTACGAATTGTACGACGGCCTTCTTCACCTGTAAGGGCATTTTCGTAAAGCTTTTCTATGCCTTCAATACCCTTACCATCAATATTTGTGAAGCCAATAATATGCGCAGTTACTTCGCCTGCGGGATAATAGCGTTTTGACTCGTCGAGTAAATGAATGCCTGGTAGGCGTAAATCACCAATGTAATTTGCCACTGCGGGGGTTACTTGACGCTTTAAATATACAAAGCGGCGCGTTGGATCGTTTAGCAAGCGTGAGTTTATTTTTTTAGGTTCTAAACGTAAAACATCGGCAAGCTCACGCCAGCGCAAATCGTTTTTATAATAAAGTGCAGTACGCTTATCTAGCTCAGCAGCATTTTCTGCTAATGCTTGGTGATCTTCACCATTTTTACGTGCTTGCCTTAGTACTTTAGATACCAATGATTTGTGCAGTGCTTTGGGGTCTGCATACACACTCACTACAGGTACACTTACCGCTAATTCTTTACCATTGCGGTCAAATATCATGCCTCGTTGTACATGCAGTTTTTCAACTCGCACCGTACGCTTATCGCTTTCTGAGCGGGCTTTATCTGGTTCTAATATTTGCAAATAAGCAGCACGGGCTACCAGTGTTACAAACACTAAAAACACCACTGCGCAAACTAAAGTAAAGCGCCATGTGATTAAATTATTAACCGGTTTTTTGCCGCGAGTTCTCATTGTAGTATTATCACCTGCTCATCTTGGCTGGTTGGCCGTTTCATTTTTAACTGCGATATAGCAACTTCTTCAATGCGTGCATGCTGAGAGTAAAACTCTTCTTCTACTAATAAGTAACGCCACTCTAAATCTAATTCGTCGCGTTGTTGCAGTAACGAGTCTTGCTCGATAAGTTGCCCTCGCGCAAGGTGCGTTATTTGCACCAAAGTTAAACTAGAAGCGAGTATCACAACCAATAAGGCCGAGGTAAGCTTATTAGCACCTAGGCCTTTAATTATTTCAAAAAATAAATTAGGTTGACGATAGCTCGCTTTTTTACTCATCCCAGCCTCTGCGCAATCCTAAGTACAGAGCTACGTGAACGTGGGTTACGCTCTACTTCTGCAGCGCTTGGCTTAATGGCTTTACCCACAGCTTTTAATGTCAAATTTTGATTTATTTGTGCGTCAGTTAAAGGTAAACCTCGAGGTAGCGTCTCGCCACGACTTTGCTTTCTAATAAATTGTTTTACAATACGATCCTCTAAAGAGTGGAACGAAATAACAACTAAGCGACCACCTGGCTTAAGAACTTTAATCGCAGATTGTAATGCTGTTTGAATTTCTTCTAATTCACTATTTATATAAATGCGAATAGCCTGAAAAGTTCGTGTAGCTGGGTGTTTAAATTTATCTTTAACCGGTACCGCTTCATCTACCAAGTCGGCAAGCTGCTTAGTGGTGGTAATTGGCGTATGTTCGCGAACTTCCAGCACTTTGTGCGCAATGCGCTTACCAAACTTTTCTTCACCTAGTTTTTTAATAACATGGGTAATATCGTCAAGTTCAGCTTCGGCCAGCCACTGTGCAGCACTGCGCCCTGTGGTTGGATCCATGCGCATATCTAGCGGGCCATCTTTCATAAAGCTAAAGCCACGCAGTGCATCGTCAAGCTGTGGCGACGACACGCCAATATCAAGTAAAATGCCATCAACTTTGCCAATCAGATCGTTTTGCTCAGCCACATCGTATAGGTTTGAAAAGCGTGTATGAGCAATTGCAAAGCGTGGATCATCTGCAAATTTTTCAGCCGATTTAATTGCTTGTGGATCTTGATCTATGGCCTGTAGGCGACCTTCACTACCAAGGCGCGCTAATATTTGACCTGAATGACCGCCACGTCCAAAAGTGCCATCCATGTATATACCGTCTGGCTTAATTGCAAGTGCATCTATGGTTTCGTCCATAAGCACGGATACGTGTTCAAATTGTGCTGTCATTAGCTATTGTTTGCCTTTTATTGTGCCGTTAGAGTGTGAAATTATCTAAATCTGGGTGTGGTTCAAAATCACCAAGCCTTTCAAGCTCTGTATCTTGGCGCATTTGCTGATGCCAACGCGCTTCATCCCATATTTCAAATTTATTCATTAAACCAACTAGCATGATTTTTTTGCCAAGATCTGCATGGGCGCGCAACGAAGGCGCTAGCAAAATCCGGCCATTTTTATCAAGTTGATATTCAGTAGCATTACCCAGCAACATGCGCTGCATACGACGGGCTCGTGGGTTCATATTAGATATTTTTGCTAGGCGGCTTTCTATTTCTTGCCATTGTGCCAATGGATATAACCATAAACACGGCTCATTTAATGCGACGGTACAAATAACCGTTCCCTGATCTTCAGACAATAGATCGTCTCGGTACTTAGTGGGTACCGCAAAACGTCCTTTATCATCCAAACTCAGCGAACTTGCGCCACGAAACATAAAAAGCCTACTTTAAAATTGTTTTAATCAACACTTTTGATTAACCCGATCCATTTTGATCCACTATAAACCACTTTTTACCACAGTGCTCCAGTTTAGGGCTTGACAAGGCTTTTTGTCAAGTAATCAGGCTTCCTTTAACGCGTCTCAAAGCTAGAAAAAATAAGGCTTAGCGTAAAGCGATTGAATTAAGTGGGAAAAAATGGAATTCGTGGTGAGATTTTTTCTTATCATTTTAAGTAACCTTTCGTTTACACTTTTTGCTTACTGAATAACCAGTGAACAATTACAAATTTTAAGGCATGATTTAGCCATTTGTAAAATTTACTCAATTATATGGCAATTGTTACGACTCAAGTTAAAGCTGGCCAACCGTAAAACACATATATTAATATAAATCATGTAGTTAAAGTTATTTTAAAGTTGGTTTGATCATTGCAGCTATATACTTACCAATAAATTTTTTTAACTTTATTTTTATTAAGGATTGATTATGGCTACTGCAACAAATACTAAAACATCAACAACTACAGCGACTAAACCTGAAGTTAACGAAGCACCCTTTACAGAAAAAGCAACATCGGCTGCACACGACGCAGTAGATGCACTTTCTAGTAAAGCAGCCGTAGCAGAGAGCAGCGTAAGAAAAGGGGCAACTAGCTCTGCTGAAACACTGAGTGAAAAGCAACTCATTGCCCGTGAAAAACTAGGTGAATATACATCTAAAACACGCACCCTTGCAGCAGAGAACCCATTAGCAACAGCTGGAATTGCATTTGCCGCAGGTATGCTAGTAACTGCATTGTTTCGTCGTAAGTAAACAATGATGAATAATCCACAAACAACAGCGACCAAGGATGGTGACGCTCAAAATCAAACGGCCCAAGACGCGAGCCAAAAGGAAGATTGGCAAGATCATATTGCTAAGCTTTTAGCCTATTCTGAGCAAATTAAGGATGACTACAAAACGCAAGGCAAACTTACCAAACAATTAGCAAAAGCTGAGTGGCATTTGTCGCTCAGATCACTTGCACTCATTACTATACTTTTGGGTTGTTTTGCCAGCGGTTTGATTTTGTTGTGGATTGTTTTATTGGGCGCAATTGGCTTTGGAGTTTATGAGTTATTTGCCTCTGTATGGCTAAGTATAGCAACCGCAACTTTACTACAAGTTATAGGCTTAATTTGGCTTTGGAAAAGTGCTATTTATTTAAGTAACAAAATTGGCTTTAGTAAAACATTACGTAGCTTAAAACAGTTATTTAACCTGAATTCTGGTTAAAAGATTTACTAACGTATTGAATCATAACTATGTTTAAATTTATTTTCTCTAGCCAGAAACTTTCAGTGAAAACAAGACGAATTGACGCGTCAATAGCTGGCCTATTGCAAGTAAATTCAACGCAGTTAGCGCTTAAAGTAGCTGTTTGAGATAGATTTATTATCCAAAGTTCAGGTTATTTAACCTTCAAGGAGATAACAATGCTGGTTAACTATTTAATTCAGTCGCCAAACAAAGCGGTGAATAATCTTAGTAAACAAATGGATTTACAAAGTGAATTAAAACGCCAACATCACATGGCGTTTAAGTACAGATTAAAACGCTTTGCGGTTACCAAAGTTGGTATTTCAAGCGCATTTTTAGCCGGTGCTGTTGTGCAGGCTAGTAGTACTAAATCTGGTTTAATCAAAAAATATGCTTGGCTAGCAAGATTATTAGCTTAATGGATAAAACCAGTGCCGCGCAATAAATAATAGCGCAGCACTAATTGATAGCTTTAGCCTTTGTTAAGCGGCTTAATTGATCATTGATCATAAATCGGCGATTCTAAATATTACCAAACTCACCGTTTTGATAATCACGAATAGCTTGCTGAATTTCAGCTTCAGTGGTCATTACAAATGGCCCCATGTGAGCAATTGGTTGTTGAAGCTCATCACCAGCTAAAATAAGCACACCTGCTCCTTGCTCTGTATATAAGTCAATGTCACTCCCTGGTTCTAGTATTAACAGCTGTTTTGCTGCAATAACGTTACCTGCTTGCGTAGTTAACGAACCGGTATGAATATATAGCATCACTTTTTGCTGGCTCAGTGGTGGCAACTCAAAACGCTGTCCTGCAGGTAAAGTTACATCAGCTAAAGCGGCATTTGCAGCGAGCGTTTGTAGGCTTGATGTTAAAGCCTGATCGGCAAACTGCCATGTGCCTGCCAATGCTTTAAGTGTTACTCCATTATCATTGGTGGCAACTGGCGCAGGATGCGCTGTTGTATCTTGGTAAATTGGTGCGCGCATTTTTTCTGCACTGGGCATATTGATCCATATCTGAAAACCATGTAACCCTTCATTGGCATCTGCCAATGGCATTTCACTATGCATTACCCCTTTACCTGTACTCATCCATTGTACATCGCCTGCTTTTATGGCCTTTTTATTACCCATTTGGTCACGGTGTTCAAAGCCACCTTTAATAATATAGGTAAAGGTTTCCATACCACGATGAGGATGCGCAGGAAAACCGCCAATGTAATCGTTTTTATTATCTGACTTTAGTTCGTCAATCATTAAAAAGGGATCTAGGTGCTTGCCATCAAAACCGGGAATTCTACTAATATTAACGCCATCACCATCTTGGGTTGCGTGCGCACTTAGTTGTTTAATTACTTTCATTTTATTGCTCCAATAAAGTAGATAACACTATTTAATCACACTGAAAATTTACGTATATATGTTTAATTCGTACCATTTATTCTTTTTAAACGAATTTTAGCTTTTATCCTAAAACATTACTGTTATAAAATGACTTGCTGTTATAGTAGTTATTACAGCTGATTTTTGATTTAATAAGCAATGCTTTAATCCTTAATATTTATATGGTTATTAAACAAAAAGTTAGCTACAATTATTTTTGGCGTAAATCTCTATTAAGGCATTATTATTTTTACCACTTCACTTAAAAATCAGCTTTACCGTTTGCTTATTTTATTTAGCATTCCTGGGATCGCTGTGATCATTTTTACGTTATTACTAGAACGTAGCTATTCAATTAAGCAAAGTGAGCTACAAGCAACCAATATTGCCAACCGTTTTTCATTACAACAAAAAAATATGCTTGATGATATTGAGCGTTTAGCGCGCTATATCGCACAACAAGAAAGCAAGCATGATGAGCTGCTAACCACCTGCCCTGACTATTTTGAGCTATTTAAGTCACTCTACAATAATGTTGCTAATATTGGCATGATTGACTTGCAGGGGAATATTAGTTGCGCCACATCGGGGCAAGTAAAAAATATAAATATTGCAGATAGAGATTATTTTAAAAATGCATTAAATAGCGACATGCTATCTGTAGGCTATTTTCAGCTAGATCGAAGTTTACAAACAACAACGGTGAATTTTGCGCTGTCGTTAAAAAATACCGCTGGGGTTACCAAAGGCGCTGTTATAATTGTGATTGCCTTAGATTGGTGGAATGCAGCAATAAATGAAATTAACTTACCTGATGGATCGTTAGTTGCCATTGTTGATTCTAACACTAAAATTTTAGCTCACTACCCCAAAAACACTACTTTAATAGGTAATAGCATTGCCCAAAGTTATGTGGAGTCGATGCAGGCTGATTCTCATTTTATTACAGATGAGCAAGGTATTATCCGTATTTTTTCTCGCTCAACTATTTATAACGATCCACATAATAACAACTTAGATATTTATATTGGTTTACCCGTCACCGATGTTTTAGCACAAATAAATCATAACTTTATAATCTCTTTAACTGTATTTATAATCTTTTTATTACTGCTAACATTTATTGCCTACAAACTACTTAAAGTAAGTATTTTTACACCTATTAATAACCTAACTAAAGCAACCGACAGCTTAGCAAATGGCGTTATGCCATCTGAGCAAAATGACACTCCTAACAGCCCCGAACTCAAGGTTTTATATCAACGCTTTAAAATAATGGCTGAAACTCGCTTAGCTACTGAGGCTAACCTTAAAAATAAACACGATGAGTTAACCAGTTTATTAAGTGCGCTGCCAGATAGTTACTTAAAGATTAACAACAAAGGTGATGTTTCTAATATTGGGGGATCATTTAATATTCCTGATGTTACGCAATCGGTAAACAACTTAACTTTAGCTAGTTTTGTTACTGAGCGTAATGCACAGTTAATTCTCAATAACCTCCCTACTTCAACTTCAAAAAGCTCAAGTAACTTAGAGTTTACCTTGCAAAGCCAAACTGATATTAAAAGCTTTGAAGCCAGAATAAACCCAATGCAAACTAACCATGAGTTTGTAGTAGTGCTACGCGATATAACCCAGCGCAAACAAAATGAAGAAGCCCTACACTTAGCGTCGCTTGTGTACGATAACAGTAGTGAAGGAATGGCTATAACCGATGAAAATGGCATTATATTCGATGTTAACCCTGCTTTTAGTAAAACCACGCTTTTTTCTAAAGAAGAAGTAATTAATAAAACGATCAGTGTTTTGTCCTCTGGCAAGCACGATAAGACATTTTATCAGGCTCTGTGGGCAGAACTAACAAGCACGGGGCGTTGGCAGGGAGAAATTATTAATCGCCGTAAAAATGGTGAGCTTTACGTGGAATGGTTAACTATAGATACTGTGTATGATGACAATAACATGCCGGTTCGTCGTATAGCCATATTTACAGACTTAACAGAAAAAAAACAAGCCGATGCGCTTATTTGGAAACAAGCTCACTTTGATCACCTTACTGACTTACCGAATCGATTAGAGTTAAAAAAACGTTTAAATGAATGTTTTACGCGTGTAGAAAATAATGCCGAGCAACTGGTTATTATGTTGCTCGACATAGATCACTTTAAAGACGTTAACGACACTTTAGGGCACCATTATGGTGATGCTTTACTTAAATTTGTGTCGCAGCGTATTTTAGAGTCAGCAAAAAATGCCGAGTTTGTTTCCCGCATTGGCGGCGACGAATTTGTAATCGTATTTAGTAAAATTAAAGAACAGCATATAAAGCAAATAGCTGAAAATATTTTACTTAGCTTGTCATCGGCTATTTATATTGAAAACGAAGAGTTGTTTATTAGTGCCAGTATAGGTATTGCCTCAGCCCCTAATGATGGCGAAAATACTGAGCAGTTACTCAAAGCAGCCGATCAAGCAATGTATAAAGCAAAAGTTAATGGCCGTAATGGCTTTGAATTTTTCTCCCATGACATGCGCGAAAAAGCGCAAATGCGCATGCTGCTACTTAAAGAATTACGAACAGCAATAGAGCTTGAGCAGTTTGAATTGTTTTATCAACCTATCGTCTGCCTAAAAGACTTGCACGTACACAAAGCTGAAGGATTAATTCGTTGGCGTCACCCTGAAAAAGGCTTAATAAGCCCTGCTGACTTTATTCCGTTAGCTGAGGAAACCCGACAAATAAATATACTTGGGCAATTTGTTTTCTCCCAAGCATTACAAACACTCAATGATATAAAAGCACACATAACCAATGATTTTCAGCTGAGCGTTAATGTATCGCCAATACAGCTATCTACCCCAGATAGCGGGATAGATGAGTGGGGAGCTATGCTTAATGCAGCAAACCTGCCTGCATCATCAATTGTTGCTGAAATAACAGAAGGCTTAATGGTCAACCCTGAGGCTTTAACACAAAGCCGTTTAAAGGCACTGGTTCAGTCGGGAATGCAATTAGCCCTTGATGATTTTGGCACCGGTTACTCTTCTCTCGCTTACTTACAAGAAATGGATACCGACTACCTTAAAATAGATAAACGCTTTGTTGATAACATTAATAAAGGTAGCCAGGAGCTGGTATTGTGCGAAACCATTATCGTTATGGCGCATCAGTTAGGGTTAAAAGTAATTGCTGAAGGAATAGAAACCAAGCAGCAAATGCAACTGTTACTTGAAGCTGGTTGCGACTATGGGCAAGGCTATTTATTTTCAAAACCCTTACCTAAAGAGCAGTTTATGAGCTTACTAACCACAAGCCAAATCATTGCACTAAAATAACCACAGCGTTAGGCACCAAACATTACCCAAGTACTCTATTATGAGTACTTGTAAAGTTACTTACCTATTAAGCTCTTTCACATCAAGATGATCGGCAACATAGGCTCCGCGCTCACCTCTTTTCTTATCTGGGCCTATTGTACTATCTATTGCAGTTTGTTGCTCTGAGGCAGCATTAATTGTCGCCCCTAAAATTACAATATAAGCACTAATGTATAGCCACATCAGCATAATAACCACCCCACCTAACGAGCCATAAGTTTCGTTATAACTGGCAAATTTCGATACATAAAATGAAAAACCAATTGAAGCGACTATCCATAAAATTGTCGCAATAACAGATCCTAAGGTGATCCAACGCCATTTAGCAGGTTTACGATGCGGCGCGTAACGGTATAAAAGCACTAAGGCAAAGTTAAAAGTAAATGCTAATAATGGCCATGAAATAAACGTGATGAGTAAATCTATATTTTCTTTTAATCCCACTAAATTAAGTACTACCGGTAAAATACCAATAATTAACAGCGCAAAAATAGCCACTACAATAGCGCCAATCGAAAACAGAAAGCGTACAAGTTGTGCTTTAAAAAATGAGCGTTTTTCATATTCCTGATAACTTATATTACAGGCTGTAATTAATGCTTGGCTGCCCTTTGAACTACTCCAAATAGTTAATATTAATGTGCCAATTGCGCTCAAACTCAAGCTAGTACTTGAGCTTTGGGCGATACTGGCTATTTGCGACAAAATTAACTCTCCGGTACTCTCTGGTAGCAGCTCAATTACCTGACTTAAATGCGCCCCTATATCTGTAGGTGATGCAAAATAGGCATAAATAGATACAAGTGCAGCAAGCGCCGGAAAAATAGCCAGTAACGCATAAAATGCCACGCCAGCGGCCACTAACGATAAATTATCACGACTCATTTGAGTAAAAATACGCTTAGTAATATCCCACCAACCAAGCAACGGAATATTTACTGGTTGCTGTGCATCTTGACCACGTTTTACATCGCTCATTTTAACTCCTTTGTTATATAGCAGTAAGAGAGCAAAATGTTTGCCAACACCAATGCGCTTGGTATTAAACTTGCTATTATTGTTTATAAAGATGATTTAACACGGATAACCCCCATGCTCAGTGCTTTAAATAACATTATAACTGCAGTTAATGCAGCCCCTGCTACTCCAAGCATTAAAGCCGATGTATTGTCGTGGGCGTTTTTGCAAGAGCAAAGCATGCAATTCCTACATGTAGTAGTGCAAACCTTACCCACCCTATTTTTAGGGATTATTATAGTTGTAATAAGTTACATCCTTGCCAGGCCGTTATCACGCCTATTAATTAAACCTATTGAATATTTAACCGATAGTGCACTTATTCATCTGGTTATAAGACGAAGTATAAGTATTTTAATCCTACTATTGGGTATTTACTTATTTTTACGTTTAGCTGGGCTGACACAGTTTGCCGTAGCTATAATGAGTGGCACAGGTTTGATAGGGCTTATTCTCAGTTTTGCATTTAGAGATATTGCCGAAAATTTTATAGCTAGTTTATTATTAAGCATACAACGCCCTTTTAAAATAGATGATGTAATTGAGGTAGAAGGCCGCCTCGGCATAGTTAAAAAAGTAACCGCTCGCGCAACCACTTTAGTTGACTACGACGGTAACCATATTCAAATACCTAATGCCACTGTGTACAAAAATATTATTAAAAACCTCACTGCCAACCCTAAAATGCGCGGCAAAGTAGAAATAGGCATAGGGTATGATAACGATATACGCAGCGCACAAACCCTAGCCCTCACAATTGCAAACCAACAAAACGCAGTATTAACCGATCCACCTGCGCAGGTATTAATTAAAAACCTAGGCTCATCAACAATTAACTTTACGTTATTTTTTTGGGTTAATAGCGAGCAGTTCAGTACCGCTAAAGTGGCCTCACAGCTAATGCGAGAATTAGTAAACGAATTTACTAGTCATAACATCAGCATGCCAGACGATGCCAGAGAACGCATTATACTTAGCGATCCTAACCTTGAAGCTGTAACCCCAGAAAAAAGTGAGCCTATAGCGCCAACTAAAAAAGTATCAGAAACACAAGCTCAAGCCAAAAACTTAGATGACGTAAGTAGCGACACCGATGAAATACGCGAGCAAGCAGATCAATCCCGCGATCCCGAGCAAGGTAAAAATATTATCTAGTTAAAAATCAGGGAGCTAGTTTTATAAGGTCGTATCAGGTTATATCGAGCCTACTTTTATTTTAGACACAAAAAAGCCCGCAGTTTGCACTGCGGGTTTTTTATTGAATGAGTGAGTTAGCCGTATAAGCCGGGTTCTGTCCTTTCCGAAGAAAGTGATAATCATTCGTCTAGGCCATAAATCGCTCTATGGCTCAAGCAACCTACCCGGTTCCAACGTGGGCCACGCCATAAGGAACCCTATTTGGTCTTGCTCCGAGTGGAGTTTACCTTGCAACCGACTATTACTAGCGGCCCGGTGCGCTCTTACCGCACCCTTTCACCCTTACCAATCCGAAGATTGGCGGTCTTCTCTCTGCTGCACTTGTCGTGGGCTCGCGCCCCCCAGCCGTTAACTGGCACTCTGCCCTATGGAGCCCGGACTTTCCTCCCCCTGATCATTTTCGTCACAGGCAGCGATTATCTTGGCTAACTCGGCGCGGATTATACCTGAGGATAATGCCAAGCGCAGTAAAGATTTACCCTTTTTCGTCAATTATTGTTTTATACAGCGCATTTTTTTTCATACCAAAGTAATCGGCTACAATACCGCAGGCTTTTTTCATTGGCATTTCGCTTTCAAGCAGCGCTAGCATTTTACGTGCTTCAGGCGGTACGTCGTCTATTAGCTTAGGTTTACCCGGCAACATGAGTACTATTTCGCCGCGCTGCTTGGTAGGATCGTTAGTTAAAAATGCTTTTAACTCACTCACACTGCCATTAAAAAATGTTTCAAAGGTTTTAGTCAGCTCTTTAGCAAACACCACTTGCTGATCATCGCCAAGTGCCTCGGCTAAGTCATCAAGGCTTGCCATAATACGATGGGTACTTTCATACATTATGCTAGTAATGCCAGAATTAACTGCATCAATAAAAAATTCTTGGCGTGCTTTACTTTTTGCTGGTGTAAAACCAACAAATTGAAAGCGATCAGTTGGTAAGCCAGAACAGCATACAGCGGTTATTGCAGCGCATGCTCCAGGAATGGGTGTAACATGTGCGCCTTGCTCGCGGCATAAATTAACCACCGCATAGCCAGGATCGCTGATCAAAGGTGTGCCTGCGTCTGATACTAAGGCTATATTTAAGCCTTGATTGAGCTGATCGATAATTTGTTGTGCTTTTTGCTTTTCGTTATGATCGTGTAAAGCAAAGGTTTTAGCCTTGATACCAAAGTGGCTAAGTAGCTTGCCAGTATGGCGTGTGTCTTCAGCAGCGATTAAGTCAACTTGCGATAATGTCGCGATTGCACGCTGACTTAAGTCGTCATAATTGCCAATTGGGGTGGCTACAATGTAAAGAGTGCCAATTTTCTGTGAATTCTCCTCATTTAACATTGAGGTCTCCTGCGTCAGTCAGTAATATAAGCAAATCGCGTTAACGTATTGGGAAATCATTGTGCGACTTAAACTAGTTAGTCTATTAATTATATTGTCAGGGTTATCGGCGTGTAGCACAACCGAAAAACCAACTAAAAACAGTGATAACTTCAGTAACAGTGCCAATGCACTAAAAAACCAAGCTAATAGTGCGTTATCTATCTACCAATTGGCGAAAAACCGCCAAGGTGCCGATAAAATACAGCTACTTTATAGTGCCCGCGATGCTGCAGTGAATGAGCAAAGTTGGTCGTTATTAGAAAAGGTATGCGGTGAGTTAGAATTAACCCCAAGTGTTGATCAGATTCAAAATCGTCTTTATATTGCGTTTGCGCAAAAGCAGCAAAATAAAAACGCTCAAGCGTTAGTTATTTTGCAGTCGTTAGATGGTCAACTTAAACAGCCTGAACATTTTGCCTGGCATCAATTTTTAACCGCCAGTGTGTATGCATCGCAAGACTTTGCGAAACGCGCAGCCCCTTACTTTTTTGCAGCGTCTGAGTCTGCTACTAAAAACAATATTGATATTGCACAGCTAAACCAAAACTTATGGGATAACTTAAAAAAGCTTTCCTCTTATACACTTGAACGCTTTAACAGAGGGTCGGTTATTCAACAAGGTTGGGTTAACCTTGCTTTGTACCATCAAGTTTATGCTGGCAGTGCCGTTGAACTTGACCAAGCTATTAATAATTGGTTGAGACGCTACCCCGGGCACCCTGCTAAAGTAGTTTTATCTAAACAAGATGAGTTAGTGAATGACTTAACGCCTGTAATAATAGAGCGTTTAGTTGTACTACTGCCGCAATCTGGTGCTAATGAACGCTTAGGTGATGCACTTAAAGCCGGCGTGCTCGCAGCACTTGATCAGCAAAGCATTAATGAAACCATTTTTATTGATGAAAACAGTGATGTTGATGAAATTACGGCTAAAATAGCGCAAATAAAACCCGACTTTGTTGTTGGTCCACTGTTAAAAGCGAATATAGATAAACTTGCTAATGCGCAAGTGCTTATAGACATACCTACTATGCATTTAAATACCTTTGATGGTGAGCGGCTTTCGTTACAGCACTACTTTTTTGCCCTTAACCCCGAGCATGAAGTACAACAAGCATTAGAGCACTTTTTAGCTCAGTGCTACCAAAAGCCTATGTTACTTGCGCCTAATAATGCAAACGGGCAGCGTTTGGTTGATTACTTTAACCTGCAGTGGCAACGCTATAGCGAAACCAAACCACAAATTGGCTTTTATAACAGTAATCAAGACATGCCTGATACGATTACCAGCTTACTTGAGGTTGATAAAAGTAAAGAGCGGATCAAAACCGTTAAAACTTTATTTAAGCAAGAAGTCGAAAACGAAACACGCTCGCGCAGCGATATAGACGCTATTTATATCTTAGGCGATGCAATAGAAACCCGTTTAATAAAGCCGTATTTAGACGTTAATGTAAGTACATTTGCTGATAGGATCCCGCTTTATGCTAGTTCTAAAAGCCATAGTAGCCAAATTGATCGTACCGATAAAGGCGACTTAGATGGCTTATACTTTACCGAACTTCCTTGGATGTTAAAGTCGCAAATTAAACAGCATAATCTTCGCCAGCAATACGAAACATTGTGGCCAGAGCACGCCGATATAAGTCAGCGTTTATTTGCTATGGCCTACGATGCAGTAACTATATTACATGACATTAAACAACTAAGTCTTTCCCCTGGGAATCAGTTTAGCGGTTTAAGTGGTAAGCTCTCGGTTAATACCAGCGGGCATATTGAACGCACATTAGACTGGGCACAATATACCAATCGTCGGATTAAGGCTGTGCAACTAAAAACACAACGCCCTGTACCATTATTTATGCAATCAGCCAGTGACTTATACATTACCGAATAACTAAGGGGGCGACATGTCTTGGTTTAAACAGCTGTGGCAAAACAGTCGTGAAAAAGGCCAGTATTATGAGCTCCAGGCACAAAAGTATTTAGTTTCTCAAGGGTTAACAGCAATTGAGCGTAACTATTACTGCCCCTTTGGCGAACTTGATGTAATTATGAAAGACGGTAACACTTTGGTTTTTGTGGAAGTTAAGTTTCGTAAAAACCACGCTCGCGGCGGCGCTAATTACGCATTAAGTATACAAAAACAAGCACGCTTAAAACGCAGTATTTATCATTACTTAGCCGCTAAAAACCTAACAAATCAGCCGTTAAGAATCGATTATGTAGCAATCACTGGAGAGCCGTCTATGCATATTAACTGGCTCAAAAACGTATTTTAAAAACTAAGAACTAGGTATAAATTGTTGGTATTCTATGCAAGACACAATTAAAGAAATTTTTACAGAAAGCATTCAGGTACAAATAGCAGCGGGTGAGGTATTACCCAGTGCATTAGAGTCAGCCGCTTTTACCATTGCTCAAAGCCTGATCAACGGCAATAAGCTTATTTGTTGCGGTACAGCTAACTGCCATATGCTTGCTCAACACATGGCAGGTGTTTTAGTTAATCATTATGAAACCGAGCGCCCTTGCCTGCCAGCTATTGCTTTATCGCAAGAGAGTATTAACTTAGGGCAAAGTACTCAGGTTGACGATTACGACACGTTTGCTCGTCAAGTACGTGCCTTTGCTCAACAAGGTGACTTACTGCTGGCACTGGCTATTAATGGTAATGAAAAACAAATTATTTCAGCGGTAGAGGCGGCACTAACTAAGGATATGAAGGTCATAGTTATGGTTGGTGATGACGGCGGTGAGCTAGTTGGTTTACTTGGCCCTAATGATGTTGAGATTAGAACGCCTTCTAAACGCCCAAGCCGTATTATTGAGTCGCATTTAGTTAACTTACATTGTTTAAGTGAACTGGTTGATTTAACGCTTTTCCCGCAGGATGAAAATTATGTTTAAACGCTCCCTTATTATTTTAGGCACGGTTGTATTACTGCAAGGGTGTGCAGCCGCAGTGGTTGCTGGTACTGCTAGTGCAATAACAGCTGCAAACGATCGTCGCACAATTGGCTCTCAGATCGATGACAGCAATATTGAAATAAAAGCTAGCATTGCAATTAGTGAAGTAGATCGCTTGCATAAATTTGCTCATATTAGCGCTGTAAGCGTTAATGGCATTGTTTTATTAGTTGGCCAAGTTGCCAATGAAGAAATGAAAAACGAAGCTAATAGAGCCATTGAGAGTGTTGCTGGCATTCGAAAAATACATAACCAAATTCGTATTGGTTCAAATATTGGGGTGACTACCCAAACTCATGACTCTTGGTTAACCTCAAAAGTAAAAGCACAGCTATTAACCGCTAAAAATATTAGTAGTAATAATATTAAAGTAGTGACTGAAAATGCCGAAGTATTTTTGATGGGTTTAGTTTCTGACGCAGAAGCAGAGCAAGCAGTAAATATTGCGCGTAATGTATCGGGTGTTGAGCGCGTAATTAAAGTATTTGAATATTTGTAAAGATAGCTGGTTCGATGAATATAAAAGCCTTGTAGTTAACACTGCAAGGTTTTTTATACCGGTGGGAAAACCCGCCGTTACAACAATCAACCTTAACCCACTTCTCGCAGCCCACTCCCGCAAACTTTAAGGCATAAAGCCTTAAGCTAAACTTTGTGCTTGGCTTAATCTCTACCTAATACCTAATACCTAAAACCTAAAACCTTTTACTTTTATACAGACATAAAAAAACCGCTTATTAGCGGTTTTTCTTTTATCATTAACAGATTATAAAATGTATTATTTTATAACACGTAAATGCGAACCTTTTTTCTTTTCAGGCTTTTCTGGTGGTGTTTCGTCAACATAATTTGCTGATGAATCAACACTTTCAAAATCTGGAGCAAAATCGTCTTCGTCCTCTAAAAACTCATCTGCTGTAAAGACCGTACCCTCGCCATTTTCACGCGCGTATATTGCAAGTACAGCCCTTAAAGGCACATACACTTGCATTGGCTGACCACCAAACCGCGCGCTAAAGCTAAGCTGCTCATTATCTAACGAAAACTGCGTTACCGCTGAAGGACTTATGTTTAATACAATTTGTCCGTCTTGCACAAACTGTGTTGGCACTTGTACTGCAGGGTAATCAGCGTCAACCACTAAATGTGGCGTGCATTCGTTATCAACAATCCAATCAAAAAAAGCGCGTAATAAATAAGGACGATTAGGCGTCATTATAAACGGATCTCACGCTCAGTTTCAGTTAAAGAAGCTTGGAATGATTCACGCTCAAATAAGCGGATCATATACTCTTTAAGCTCTTTAGAACCTGCACCGTTAAGCTCAATACCAAATTCAGGTAAACGCCATAATAGTGGAGCAAGGTAACAATCTACTAAGCTAAACTCTTCACTCATAAAGTAAGGTGCTTCGCTAAAGATTGCTGCAACCGCAAGCAATGCTTCTGTTAACTCTTTACGAGCTTGAGCAGCATCTGGTGCGTTGTTAGTGATTTTGTCAGCTAGGCTGTACCAATCAGTATCAATACGGTGCATCATTAAACGGCTACGGCCACGCATTACCGGGTAAACAGGCATTAGTGGAGGATGAGGGAAACGTTCATCAAGGTATTCCATGATGATATTTGCCTGATATAAACCAAGCTCACGGTCAATCAGTGTTGGCACTGTACCGTAAGGGTTAATTTCGTGAAGTGCCTCTGGCAGGTTATCTTTTTCAGCCAAATGAATATCTACACTTACACCTTTTTCAGCAAGTACAATGCGTACTTGGTGGCTATACATACAGTTAGCACCAGAAAAAAGGGTCATTACAGGGCGCTTATTGGCAGCTACGGCCATGCCTACCTCCATTAAATAACTAAAACAGCAATAGGGGCTTAAGCCCCTATTGCAAAATTACCTTTAAACATGTTCAAACTTAATGAACATCTCTCCAGTATTCTTTCTTAAGCATAAATGCCAAGATAAATAGGATGAATAAAAATCCAATTACCTTAATACCTATTGCTTCTGACTCAAGACGTGAAGGTTCACCCACGTACTCAAGGAAGTTGGTTAAATCGCGAGCAGCTTGGTCGTATTCATCTACACTTAATTCACCTGAGCCATCAGTTTCAGTAGCAACAATTCTGGTCACAGTATGACCATTCACTTCTACTTCTTCTGTAATAGCTGTTGGTAAGCCTTGTAGTTCTTGCAGAACATGCGGCATACCTACAGATGGAAACAATGTATTGTTTACGCCAAATGGACGTGATTCATCTTTGTAGAACGATTTTAAATACGTATATATCCAATCAGAACCACGAACACGTGCAACGTTAGTTAAATCTGGTGGCGCAGCACCAAACCACTTTTCAGCATCTTCTTTGGCCATCGCATTGGTAATATGGCTACCTACTTTTGAACCGTCAAAAATTAACTGTTCTGCGCCAATTTCCGTTGGAATACCGATATCACGAAAAGTACGTTCATAACGCTGGTATTGCATTTGATGACAAGCAACACAATAGTTCATGAACAATTTAGCACCGCGTTGCAACGAAGGCTGATCTGTTAGGTCATTACCAGCATCTAATAATGCCACTGAAGGACCTGCAGCCATTGCCGGCAACACATTAATTGATAAAGCAAATAAACCAATAAGTAGCTTTTTCATCATTTCAGTAACCTCTCAGGCAATGGCTTAGTTTTTTCATTCTTACTGTATACAAATAACAGTACGAAGAACATAAAGTAAGTCACAGTACATATCTGCGAAACAATTGTTTTCATGTCAGTTTGTGGTGTTGCACCAACCCAACCTAAAAGAACAAAAGTAACAACAAAGCCTGCAATGTTCCATTTGTGGAAACCACAACGGTAACGAACTGAGCGAACTGAACCACGATCTATCCAAGGTAATAACGCAAGCACTACAATAGATGCACCCATTGCTGCAACACCCATTAACTTATCAGGGATCGCACGTAAGATTGCATAAAATGGCGTAAAGTACCAAACTGGAAAAATATGCTCTGGTGTTTTCAGCGGGTTAGCCGCTTCAAAGTTTGGCGCTTCTAAAAAGAAACCACCCATGGCTGGCATAAAGAACACCACCCAACAGAACAATATTAAGAAACCAACCACACCCACAATATCTTTTACTGTGTAATAAGGGTGGAACGGGATCGCATCAAGAATATCTTTTTTATCAGTATAATATTCATGGAACTTAAACTTAGGTTTATCTTCTTCAGCTACCGTACCTTTTTTACGCTTGTTATCTACGCCTTCAGGGTTATTTGACCCTACTTCATGTAGTGCAACTATGTGTAAAAATACTAAAATCACGATAACTAATGGTAAAGCAATAACATGCAATGCAAAGAAGCGGTTAAGCGTTGCACCTGATATTACGTAATCACCACGGATCCAAAGTGTTAAATCATCACCTATAACCGGAATTGCTCCAAATAGTGAAATGATTACCTGTGCACCCCAAAATGACATTTGCCCCCATGGTAATAAGTACCCCATGAATGCTTCGGCCATTAGCGCTAAGAAAATAAACATACCAAATACCCACAGTAATTCCCGTGGTTTTTGATAAGAACCGTAGATCATGCCACGGAACATATGCAAATATACAACGATGAAAAACGCTGATGCACCGGTTGAGTGTAAATAACGTAATAACCAGCCATAATCAACATCACGCATGATGTATTCAACTGATGCAAACGCCCCCTCAGCAGAAGGTACATAGTTCATAGTTAACCAAATTCCTGTAAGAATTTGGTTAACTAGTACTAACATAGCTAGTGAGCCAAAGAAGTACCAAAAGTTAAAGTTTTTAGGTGCTGGGTACTGTGCAATATGCATGTTCCAGACACGTGTCAATGGTATACGGTCGTCTAGCCAACCAATAATCTTACCAAACATTAGGCCACTCCTTGTTCTTCGCCCACTAATATAGTGGTTTCATCAAGAAAAGTGTATGGTGGTATTTCTAGGTTTAATGGTGCAGGTACCGATTGGAATACACGGCCAGCCATATCAAACTTAGAACCATGACATGGACAGTAAAAACCGTCGTCAGTCCCTTCCACTTTTTCACCAAAGCCACCTTGTAAAAAGCTAGGTGAACATCCTAAATGAGTACAAATACCTACAGCCAAAAATATTTCTGGACGCAATGAACGGTAATCATTTGTTGATGATTCTAATTGTTGTGGCTCTTGCGAATGCGGGTCACGAAGTTGATCTTCATGTCCTTTCATTTGCTCAAGCATTTTTGGGGTCCGTGATACAACCCATACAGGTTTACCACGCCACTCGACACGTATTAATTGTCCTGGCTCAAGTTTGCTTATGTCTACTTCTACAGGCGCACCCGCAGATTTAGCTCGCTCACTTGGATTCCAAGACGCAATAAAAGGAACAGCAGCCCCAGCCGCACCAACACCACCAACAACAGAGGTAGCTATGGTTAAAAAGCGACGTCGGCCATTGTCTACAGGCGCATTGCTCATCCACTTATCTCCACTATGATTCTCAACACTTGCTATATTGAGAACATCAGTTACAGCAGGTTAATTTTTTTGAATTATAAAATAGAAACGATCATATTTAAATCCTTGTTTAAAACAAGGTTACTCACAGCCCCATGCTCGAATAATCCTGACTTGCTCAAAAAATAGATTAAGTTAGCTCGAGTATGAAGCCGAATGACTATCATATCGCTTCTGTAAAAATAATATACTGACTCAGGTCAACCTCACCAAAACAAGCAGTAACAACTGCATTTTCTAGGGCTAAACCTGCTCACATTATTTGCCAGCCAATTGTAGCAAAAAAATTCACCAATTAACTGATGGATTTAAACTAATTACGATAATTATTTAACTTTTTTAGTATTCACTGAGTGTTTTTTTACTTTTGCTCATTAAACACGCTGATTTTATCAATTACCTATCGTCAAAGTTACCATTTATTATGTCGCGAAAAACAAAAAACCCAGCATAAGCTGGGTTTTTGAATTCTTGATAACGTAAATATTAACGTTTTGAGAACTGTGGACGCTTACGCGCTTTCTTAAGACCCACTTTCTTACGTTCAACTTTACGTGCATCACGAGTTACGAAACCTGCTTTACGAAGTTGCGGACGTAGTGACTCGTCAAACTCCATAAGTGCACGAGTAATACCGTGACGGATTGCACCAGCTTGACCAGTTGTACCACCACCAGAAACGGTGATGTGAAGATCAAACTTTTCAGTCATATCAACAAGCTCTAGAGCTTGATGAACAACCATACGTGCTGTTTCGCGACCAAAGTACTCTTCTAAAGAGCGCTTGTTGATTACGATGTTACCAGTACCTGGGCGTAAGAACACGCGAGCACTAGAACTTTTACGACGACCTGTACCGTAGTATTGATTTGCCATGATGGTGCTCCTTAAATGTCTAGAACCTGAGGCTGTTGTGCAGCATGGTTATGCTCAGTACCTGTGTAAACTTTAAGTTTACGGTACATAGCGCGGCCTAAAGGACCACGTGGCAACATGCCTTTAACAGCTTTTTCGATGATCATTTCAGGCTTTGCAGCTTGAAGTTTATCAAAAGTAGTAGACTTAAGACCACCTGGAAAACCAGAGTGTGAATAGTACACTTTGTTTTTGAATTTGTTACCAGTTACAGTAACTTTTTCAGCGTTGATAACGATGATATAATCACCAGTATCTACGTGCGGTGTATATTCAACTTTATGCTTACCGCGTAGGCGGAGAGCGATTTCAGTAGCGATGCGACCTAAAGTTTTACCTTCAGCGTCAACTACGTACCAGTCACGTTTTACTGTTTCTGGTTTAGCAACAAACGTTTTCATTTATAAAAATCCAATGTTTTTCAATTAAAACCACAAGTAGTTAATATTAACTACTGCTCTAAGTTTGCTATAACCCCTTCGAGTTTTAGACTTTTGCGCCGCTCACAAGTGGCTAGACTATATGAAGGCATAGAACGCAACGTGGCAGGAGCGGGAGTATATCAGCACTTTTATTGCATTACTACCGGCGGGTTGTTTTTTCCACAAATTTTTTAACTGCTAGGCACTTTATATTAAAGAGACCTTCGCTGTGTATTGGGCTCTAGCATTGAGCCCTTTCCTCAAAAGAGTAAATTAGCCCTAAGACGCTAACTTTTATGCTAAATGCTCTTTCGCTAAATACTCTAGCGACTGCATTTCTTGTAAGCGACTTATGCAGCGTTTAAACTCAAAGCTTAAATTACCTTGAGTATAGAGCTCTGTAATGGGTTTTTCTGCCGAAATTATTAAAGTCACGTGGCGTTCGTAAAATTCATCTACTAATGCAATAAAGCGTCTTGCTGCGTCGTCATTCACTTGCCCAAATTGTTTTACGTTAGACAAAATAACTGTGTTATATAAACGGCTAATTTCCATGTAATCTACTTGGCTACGCGCGGTTTCACATAATTCGCTAAACTCAAACATTACAACACAATCAGATACTTTACGGGTTTTAATCATGCGCCCTTCAATTTCAATGGCGGTATTAAATTTACCCTGTTCGTGTGATAACTTATCAAAGTATTCAAATAGGTTTTTATCGGCTTGCTCATCGAGTGGGCTGTGAAATATCTCTGCCTGCTCTAAAGTTCTTAATCTGTAATCTATGCCCGAATCGACATTTACTATTTCTGTATTTGCATTAACAAGCGCAATCGCGGGCAAAAAGCGCGCGCGCTGTAAGCCATTTCGATACAACTCATCGGGAATAATATTCGACGTAGCAACTAACACTATGCCACGAGCAAACAGTGCTTCCATTAAGCCACCAAGTAACATAGCATCGGTAATGTCTTGAACGTAAAATTCATCAAAACAAATTATATCGGTTTCGGCTTTAAAAATATCAGCTACTATTTCTAGTGGGTTTTCTTTTTTATTTAATTTTTTAAGCTCGTCATGTACTCGGTGCATAAAGCGGTGAAAATGCACGCGCATTTTACGCTGCCCCGGTAGTGCCTCATAAAAGGTATCAACTAAATACGTTTTACCACGCCCTACTCCGCCCCAAAAATACAAACCTTTTATAGGTGCAGGCTCTGTTTTATTAAATAGCTTTGCAAAAAAACCGGTAGGTTGCGGTTTTGCTTGAGTTAAATCATCATATAAGCGCTGTAAATGACGTACAGCATTTTCTTGTGCTGCGTCGTATACAAAGTCATCACGCTTGAGGTCTTGCTGGTATGTTTGCCAAGGAGTCATATCTATTTACAGTTAAAACGCAGTTTAATTTACAAAGCATATTAACACGCATCATTAGTCAGGGTATATTAGACTTAGTTTGATTTAAGATATTCGTTAGTTATTTTCCCAAAGAGGTGATATTTATGGGTACATTTACATGGGTCGGTTTAGTTATTATTGTTGCTATAGCCGCATTTTTCATCGGTGCATTTGTCACTAAAAAACAGTTCAAGCATGATGAATTAGAAGAGCAGGTTGAACAAGCAAAAAATACGCTAGAGCAATATCGACAAGATGTAGCTGATCACTTAGCAAATACTGGTAAGTTAGTAACTAAAATGAAAGACAATTACGATCAGTTACTTAGCCATGTTGAAGAAACTAATCAGTTGTTACTAGAGGACAGAAATAAAGCACCTGCTGAACCTTTTTTCTCTAAAGAGATGACTGAGCAGTTACAAGCTTCACTTAAAGAGCGCCGCTCAGATCGCTCTAACGCCGATGCACAGCCGGCTGATTACGTATCGGGTGAGTCTGGTTTGTTTGCTGGCGAAGCAAAATCTTCAACAGCATCTTGATGAACTTTTTTTCAACCCCATAGTCTTTAGATATAACAGCTTTGTTGTTTTAAAGGGCCTGTTTTTCTTTCGAGGTTGAATTTGCAGCAGTATGTTTGATTTTTAGGCAAGGCAGAGCCTGTGCCATGTGGTTATTTCACATAAACAGGCGATAACGCAGCATAAATAACAAACATGCGCTGCCCTTGGGTTCGTCCTAGGGGGAATTTACTCATTGTTGCTCGGTTTTTACTTAGCCCACTAGGTTACAAATCTCGCGCCGCGATTAAATCCCCTCTAGATAGAACAAATTACAATCCTGAAAGGTCAACAGGCCCTAAATAAACCGAAAAGGGCTGCTTTTAAAGTAGCCCTTTTTGTTTTCGCTTATCCTAAGTGGAGTAAACCCTGACTATGAAAATGAAATTATCACTTATCAGCGCAGCTATTTTGTCTACTAGCCTATTATTGAGCCCGGTTACGTCTTACGCAAAAATGCCGATTGCAGTAAATGGCCAACAATTACCAACACTTGCGCCTATGTTAGAGCAAATAACTCCTGGTGTTGTCAGTATCCAGGTGTCGGGCTCAAAAGAAATACGTCGCCGCGCCGATCCGCTGGAGTTCTTTTTTGGTAACCCACAACCTCGCAGTCAAAAACGTCAATTTAGCGGGTTAGGCTCAGGGGTTATCATTGATGCTAAGAAAGGTTATGTGGTCACTAACAACCATGTGATCCAAGACGCCGAAAAAATGATAGTCACCCTTGAAGACGGCCGAGAGTTTGAGGCAACCAAAATTGGCACTGATAAAGAGTCTGATATCGCCTTATTACAAATAGATGCAGATGATTTAACCGCAGTAAAGCTAGCTAACTCTGATAATTTACGGGTGGGCGACTTTGCTGTTGCCATTGGTAACCCATTTGGTTTAAGCCATACGGTTACATCTGGCATAGTAAGCGCACTTGGTCGCAGTGGCTTAAATATTGAAGGTTACGAAGATTTCATTCAAACCGATGCCGCTATTAACCAAGGTAACTCTGGTGGTGCATTAGTTAATTTAAATGGCGAGCTAATTGGAATTAACACCGCAATTTTAGGCGCATCTGGCGGTAACGTAGGTATTGGCTTTGCTATTCCTTCTAATATGATGAAAAACTTAGTTGATCAAATTATTGAACACGGTGAAGTTCGCCGTGGCTCGCTAGGAATATCAGGTCGCCCTCTCGATGCTGGGCTTGCCAAAGCACAGCAGCTTGACGTAAAACAGGGCGCGTATGTTATGCAAGTAATGGATAACACTGCAGCCAGCAAAGCGGGCATACAAGCAGGCGATGTTATTATTAGCATTAATGGTAGTGATATTAGCGGCTTTCATGAATTACGCAGTAAAATAGCAACCTTAGGCGAAGGCCGAGACGTTAAATTAGGTATTTACCGCGATGGTAAGATAAAAACCGTTAAAGTAACCCTAGATGGCGCATCTGGTATTACCGCAACAGGCGAAGAATTACACCCTGCATTTCAAGGTGCCACATTAGAAAACGTTAAGAAAAATAACGCTAAGGGTATTGAAGTTAGTACGGTAGATCCGCGCTCTCCTGCAGCGCGTGTTGGTCTTGAAGAAGGTGATATTATTGTGCAAGTAAATCGCCAGCGCGTAGAAAGCATAAATGATATGAACCAGATCATTGAAAACATCAAAGGCAACATTGTATTAGGGGTAAAACGCGGTCGTGAGTCTATATTTGTACTCATTCAATAATTTATAACCGTTAAAATGCAATAAAAGTAACAGCGGCACTTGCCGCTGTTATTTTTTTTGGCCATCATAAAGAGATTGCTCACTAACAATAAGAATCTTGTGCTAAAAATCTTAAAATTTATACTCCCTCCTCTATTTGCAGGCCTAGGTATTGCTTTTTTAGTGGTTTTTTTTAGTCCTAATATGCGCACTGCATTGCTGCCTAATGTGCCACTGCCCAGTGCTATGAGTAGCAACCATTTAAGCTTTTCAGATGCGGTTAAGCGTGCGGCTCCTTCGGTAGTCACCGTTTTTTCAGAAAGTATTTCTAAAGAACCACGCTATAAACGACAAAACACCGTACAAGAACTAGGTTCGGGCGTGATCATGTCGCAAGATGGCTATATTCTTACCAATTATCATGTGATTAATAATGCCGACCAAATACTGGTTATATTAACCGATGGCCGACGCTTTTTTGATGTACAGCTTATTGGTTTTGATACTATTACTGACCTTGCGCTCTTAAAAATTAATGCCGATCACTTACCTGTTATTCCTGTTAACGATGACTACTCATCAAGTGTTGGCGACATTGTACTGGCCATTGGTAACCCTTTAAATTTAGGGCAAACCATTACCCAAGGCATTATTAGCGCCACCGGCAAACAAAAAATCACCGACAGTCCTTATAATAATTTATTGCAAATGGACGCAGCCATTAATGTAGGCAATTCGGGCGGTGCATTAGTTAATTCCAATGGTGATTTAGTCGGTATTACTTCTGCGCAATTTAAAACTCGCGAAAACTTAAACATACAGGGAATATTTTTTGCGGTTCCTTACTCTTTAGTAAAAGAGGTTATGGCAAAACTAATTCGTCATGGCCGAGTGGTTCGTGGCTACTTAGGCTTTGAGGGGACAGCTGTAGATAGCACAGGCAAAGAAGTAAACGACAGCCTAACGCCCGTGGCAGGTATGCGTATTACTAACTTAGACCCACTAGGCCCAGCTTGGCAGGCCGGTATTGAAGAGCAAGATATTGTAATTGAAATAGCAGGACTTTCGGTAGCAAACCCACAAAAAGTGTTAGAAAAAATAGGCAATACCGAACCCGGTAAAGAAATAGAATTTGAGCTGTACCGCAATGGTAAAATAGAAAAAATAATGGTGACGGTTGCAGAGCTTGAAACTAAGCTTTAATAAAAAGGCCGGATAGCAAATTAGCTTATCCGGCCTTTAAAAATACCTTAACTAACTAAATAGTTACTTAACTACTTCTACGTTTAATATTAGCACCTAACGCGCTGAGCTTATCTTCAATGCGCTCATAACCTCTATCAACATGATAAATACGATCAACTATCGTTTCACCTTGCGCCACTATACCGGTTAAAATTAAACTGGCTGATGCACGTAGGTCGGTTGCCATAACTTGGGCGCCGCTAAGAGTTTTTGTATCACCACAAATAGCTGTGTTGCCTTCTAAGCGAATATTTGCGCCCATACGTTGTAGCTCAGGTACATGCATAAAGCGGTTTTCAAAAATAGTTTCGGTAATGGTGGCACTACCATTAGCCACTACATTTAATGCGGTAAACTGCGCCTGCATATCGGTAGGAAAACCAGGATGCGGAGCTGTTTTAATATTAACGGCTTTTAATTCTCTGCCGCGCATATCTAAATAAATGCTGTTGTCATGTACTTCTAACAATGCATTGGTTGCACGTAGCTTTTCAATTACCGGCTCAAGTGAATGAAAATCGGTCATCTTACACAGCACTTCGCCACCGGCCATAGCAGCAGCAACTAAAAAAGTACCTGTTTCAATACGATCTGGTAAAATACGGTGCTCACAACCCGCTAAGCGCTCAACGCCTTCAATTTCAATACGGTTTGTACCCGCACCCGTAATTTTAGCGCCCATAGCAATTAAGCAATTAGCCAAGTCTGTTATTTCTGGCTCACAAGCTGCATTTTCAAGCACAGTTTTGCCATCGGCTAAGGTCGCGGCCATCAATAGGTTTTCAGTAGCGCCAACGCTAACCATCTCCATAAAGATTTCAGCGCCTTTTAAGCGACCATTTACTTTGGCATTAATATAGCCGTTTTCTACGTTGATTTGTGCGCCCATGCGCTCTAAACCTTGAATATGAATATCCACAGGTCGAGCCCCAATAGCGCAGCCACCAGGGAGTGACACTTGTGCTTCACCAAAACGCGCCACTAAAGGGCCGAGTGTCAGTACCGATGCACGCATTTGCTTAACTAGGTCATACGGAGCAAGTGTTTTATCCACTGTTGCGCCGTCAATCACAAGCGTGTCGCCTTGCCAATTAACACTCGCACCTAAGGTTTTTAATAACGCTTCGGTGGTAACTATGTCACGCAAGCGCGGTACATTAGTAAACGTACTTTTACCATCGGCTAATAATGCGGCAAATAAAATAGGAAGTGCCGCATTTTTAGCGCCAGAGATAGTAACTTCACCCGCAAGCGAAGTGCCACCTTGAATTACAAATTGATCCATGTAGGGGCCTTTTTTATTGCGGTAAAATAAATTTTTGTTCGCGTTTCCACTCTACAGGAGTAAAAGCGCGAATTGATACTGCGTGAATGGTGCCATCTGAAATAGTATTCATTAATGGTCCATAAACTAGCTGTTGCTTTTTCACTCGGCTTAAACCGTCAAAGCATTCGCCAACAGCTATTACTTCATAATGGCTACCATTGGCTTTAACATGTACTTCTGCTAATTGAAGTTCATCGCGTAATAATATTTCGACTTGGCTAGTTTCCATAACTCTCACTCAAATAGGGTTGTAACTTGACCCAATTGCATTAAATTTTGCAATTGTTCAGGTGGATTTTGCAACTCAAGGCGAATGCCTTGTTGCTTGTACTGCGCAAAAGTGTGAATTAACCAAGCTAAGCCTGCTGTGTCAACCCTAGATACGTCACTAAGGTCAAAGTAGCAGATTTTATGCTTGGTTATTGCCTGACTGCCCAGGCCTTTTTCATCGCCAATTGAACTTCGAGTAAGCTCACCACTGACTCGAAAATGTTGCTCATCAACTTGGCTTATCACCAACTTAGTCATTGGTGTCGCTGCCTCTAAACTGTACTGGCAGTTGGCTCTTTTGCTCTAAAAGGTTACTTACGTGGTCAATACCTTGTTGGCGTAACATGCCTTGTAGCTCACTTTGCTTTGCATCTAGTAAGCTAATACCTTCTGCAATCATATCGTAAGCACGCCATTCACCACTTCTGTCTTCACGTACTTTAAAGTCAATTTTAATATCGGGTTTACCCGCTTCAATTATCTTGCTTTTTACTACCACCACATCTTTACCTTTAAAAGGTTGTGGTGCGCCAAACTCGACTTGTTGGTTGGTGTATTGGGTAAAAACACCTGCATACGTTGCTACTAGGTACTCTCTAAATACTACAATAAAGCGCTGAATATCTTTAATTGCGCGCGCTTTTTCAGCTTCATCGGTTATTGCACGCACTTTTGATACTTCGCTGCCTAACACTCGCAGTGCCGCATATTTGTAGTCAATGTAGGGCATTAATTCTTCTTCAACAATGACACGTAAATGCTCATTATTTTTAATAATTAATGGCTGATCTTTTGTGATCCGCTCAAAGGTATTATCTGCCACTTGACGTACCATTTTGTTAGGATCTGTTAGTTTAACATCGGCAGCTTTAACTACCTGTGCAAACGTTAGGGTACTAAGCGCTGCAATAACTAAAAACTTTTTCAACATAATAATTACTCACTACCTTGGTTGAATAAAAACTGCCCAATTAACTCTTCTAGCACTAAGGCAGACTTAGTATCGGTAATAGATCCACCGTCACCTAGCGCTTTACTTTCTACGCCAAATAAATCATCAATTGCTTGATCTTGTTCGTTATGTACCACAGTTAAACCTAAACAACGCTGCTCTGCAGATTCTGGTGCAATAACAGGATTAATCCCTAAGTACTGCTCACCTAAAATGCCTGACGTTAAAATAGAGATTGAGCTAGTGTCTGAAAAACGACATAAATACTGTGCATCAATGGTCATATTAACAACTGGTAAAAATTCTTGCGGATGAACATAAATAGATTCTACCCGGCCAATAACCACACCGCCCACTTTAATGGGTGCACGGGGCTTTAATGAGCCTATGTTTTCAAATTTAGCATTAAGTGTGTATGTGTCACCTGAGCCACTAATACCAGTGTTGGCCACTTTAAGCGCAAGCATAGCAAATGCTAAAATGCCTAGTGCGACAAAAAAACCAACTAAAATCTCTAATTTCCGTGAATTCATTATCTATACCCTACTAGTTGGTAAACATTACCGCTGTCAAAAGAAAGTCAAACCCTAACACTGCTAAAGATGAGTGCACCACGGTTTCTGTGGTTGCTTTACTGATCCCCTCAGAAGTTGGTACACAATCATATCCTTTATAAAGGGCGATCCAGGTCACTACAATAGCAAATACAACGCTTTTAATTATGCCATTGAGTATGTCTTGCTGAAACGAAACTTGTGATTGCATAATTGACCAAAAGCTTCCGGTATCAACGCCTAGCCAATCAACGCCGACTAAATGGGCACCAATAATAGCCACTGCCGAAAATATTAATGCTAACAACGGCATACTTATTAAACCAGCCCAAAAACGCGGTGCAATTATACGTTTCAATGGATCAATGGCCATCATTTCGAGTGATGACAATTGCTCGGTTGCTTTCATTAAGCCAATTTCAGCGGTGAGCGCACTGCCCGCCCGCCCAGCAAATAGCAATGCAGTAACCACAGGACCTAACTCTCTGAGCAAACTCAGCGCAACTAAAGGGCCTAAGCTATCCTCTGCACCATAACCAACCAGCACTGTATAGCCTTGCAGCGCTAATACCATGCCAATAAACAACCCCGACACCACAATAATGAGCAACGATTGTGAGCCCACCATATAAAGCTGGCGAATGAGTAAGGGGGGGCCTTTTTTAAAGTTAGGTATGTGCACAAGTGCACCAAATAACATGTTCGCTGAGCGCCCTAGCGCTGCAAAACGACCTAGTGTTTTATGCCCTATTTTTTGCAGAAAATTCAACATCATTTATTCTCTCCAAGCAACTCATCTGCATATATTTGTGCCGGGAAATGAAATGGCACAGGACCATCCGATAAGCCTTTTAAGAACTGCTGTACCAAAGGAGATTCATGTTGACGCATTTGTTCTGGCGATCCACTGCCAATAACACCTTGATCGGCAATTATTATAACGTGATCGGCAATGCTCATGACTTCGTTCACATCATGGGTCACGATTAAAGACGATAAACCAAGCACTTCATTGAGTGACTTTATAAGCTTTACCAGTACTCCCATAGAAATAGGGTCTTGGCCTGCAAATGGCTCATCATACATAATTAATTCAGGGTCAAGTGCTATAGAGCGGGCTAAAGCTGCACGGCGAGCCATACCACCTGACAACTCCGACGGCATTAAATCTTTAGCGCCTCGTAAACCCACAGCTTGTAACTTCATTAATACCACTAAACGAATAAGGTCTTCACTTAGCTTAGTGTGCTCTCGAATCGGAAAAGCTATATTATCGAATACCGACATGTCAGTAAATAATGCACCACTTTGAAAAAGCATACTCATTTTGGTACGCGCTTCATATAGGGCTTTACGTGACATTTTTGGAATGCTACTGCCTTCAAATAAAATATCACCAGAGTCAGGCTTTAGTTGACCGCCAATTAAACGCAGCATGGTAGTTTTACCAATGCCGCTTGGCCCCATAATGGCAGTGATTTTACCTTTAGGAACACTAAAACTCATATTTTTATATATGATTCTATCGCCCCTTGAAAAGCAAACATCCTTGACTTCTACTATTGATTGCGACAAGTCGCTCTCCATAACAATATTCACTCGTATTCCTATTTTAAGGCTTTTTCGACCAAGATGGAAAAAACAATTCGTAAGATTTTGTAATGTAATTGCCAAAACAGTTATAAGGCTCGCTCAAACCACCTTAACCTTGGCTTAAACCTTTGCATAGCATACCCTAAATATTTATAAAATAAGTGATTAACCGCTCTCTTCGCCACTGTTTTATTTATACTTTCAGATTGGCTTTTGTTACTATTCGTGCAATATGTATTTTCAATAACTGGTTCAATACAATGGTTACCTCATTTGTTATTTTAATTTTTGGTCTTGCTGGCCTAGTTTGGAGCGCTGACAAGTTCGTTTATGGCGCCGCAGCACTGGCGAAAAACTTTGGTGTGCCTACTTTAATTGTAGGGTTAACCGTTGTTGCAATGGGTTCATCAGCGCCTGAAATGATGGTTTCGGCTTCTGCCGCTTTAGCCGGTAAAACCGATACTGCCATAGGCAATGCCGTTGGCTCAAACATAACCAATATTTTATTAGTACTGGGTATTACCGCTTTATTGCGCCCGTTGTCTGTTTCATCAAGCACCTTAAAACGTGAAATACCTTTGGTATTAATTATTTCGTTAGCTACTTGGTATATTTTTTCAGATAACTATTTTTCATACCCAGAAGCAATTGCCCTACTTATTGGTTTTGTTGTATTTATTTTTGGACTTATTATTATCTCCCTAAGAGCTAAAAATAATAACGATCCATTTGTAAACGAAGCCTGCGATGAAGTACCCGATAACGTTCCCACTAAAAAGGCAGTTTTTTGGCTCATTGTAGGCTTGATATTACTTCCTGTTAGTTCTCACTTTTTAGTTGGCTCAGCTGTCGATATTGCAAAATTCTTTGGCTTAAGTGACTTGGTAATTGGCTTAACTATTATTGCTATTGGCACCAGTTTACCAGAACTGGCAGCGTCTGTTGCAGGTGTGCTTAAAAATGAAGATGACCTAGCACTGGGTAATATTGTGGGCTCAAATATTTTTAATATTTTAGCCGTGTTACCACTTGCCGGTATTATCAATCCATCGATAATCGACCCTTCTATTGCTAATCGTGATGTACTGATTATGATTGCAGCAACCTTGGCACTTATTGTTATGTCATTGAACTTTAGAGGCGCTCAGCGTATCAATAGAGTAGAAGGTGGTTTACTGCTAAGCGCATTTTTGATTTACCAAGGTTACATCTTTAGTCAAATAGGGTAAGAGTTGTCTATGACCAAGCTAAGTTTTATCGAGCAAGGGCTACGTGTTCTTGATATCGAGCGCCAAGCACTTTTTGATATAAAACAATATGTAGATGATAATTTTCATCAGGCATGTCAGCTTATGTATGACTGCAGCGGCCGTATTATAATTATTGGTATGGGTAAGTCGGGGCATATTGGCCATAAAATTGCGGCAACTTTAGCAAGCACTGGTAGCCCTGCTTTTTTTGTGCACCCAGGCGAAGCCAGCCACGGCGATTTGGGCATGATCACTAAAAACGATGTCGTTATGCTTATTTCTAACTCAGGCGAAACCAGTGAAGTACTTAATATTATTCCAGTGTTAAAACGCCTTGGTGCAAAAATTATTTCCATGACAGGAAATACACAATCAACCATGGCCACACTTGCTAACGTGCATGTATGCATTAAAGTAGAAAAAGAAGCCTGCTCATTAGGCTTAGCACCAACAGCCAGTACCACGGCAACACTCGCTATGGGCGATGCAATGGCGGTAGCACTGTTAGAAGCACGCGGATTTACTGCCGATGACTTTGCACTATCGCATCCCGGTGGCAGTTTAGGGAAGCGATTACTGCTCACCTTAAAAGATGTTATGCACAGCGGTGTAAATACGCCTATTATAACTACTTCGCAAACTATTAAAGATGCGCTGATTGAAATGACAGCTAAAGGCTTAGGTATGACCGCCATAGTTGACGATAATCAGCAACTCGCTGGGTTATTTACCGATGGTGATTTACGCCGTATTTTAGAGCAACGCGTTGATATTCATACCACGTCAATAGATGCAGTAATGACTAAATCGTGTACCACGGCAACCCAAGATATGCTTGCTGCGCAAGCGCTTAATATTATGGAACATAAACGCATTAATGGCTTAATTATTATTAATGAGCATAATCAGCCTATTGGGGCACTCAATATGCAAGACCTACTTAAAGCAGGAGTATTATAAATGCAATTTGAAGAACTCTATCAAGCGCTAAGTGATGACGCTAAAGCGCGCGCAAAAAAAGTAAAACTACTTATATGCGATATTGATGGCGTATTTTCTGATGGCCGAATTTATCTTGGCAACCAAGATGAAGAGCTAAAAGCATTTAATACAAAAGATGGCTTTGGTATTAAAGCACTTATTAACAGCGGCTTTGAAGTAGCGGTTATTACCGGCAGGCACTCGCAAATAGTACAACAACGTATGACCAGCTTAACCGTGCAGCATATTTATCAAGGTCAAGAAAACAAGCTTATTGCCTACCAAGAACTTAAAAACAAGCTTAATTTGAGCGATGAGCAAATTGCTTATATTGGTGATGATGGCCCTGATATGCCTGTTATGGAGTTAGTTGGCTTTGCAGTAGCAGTAAATGACGCGCACCCACTAATTAAACGCTTAGCACATTACACTACGCAAATGCCGGGTGGTTTTGGTGCAGTAAGAGAGCTAACCGACTTACTTATGCTTGAAAACAATAAACCATTAACTAGCCAAGGCACCAGTTCATGAATATAGCGCGCATAGTCTTAAGCGTTTTATTCATCACCTGTATGGTTTGGCTTTGGTACCCTTATTTTACTCAGGTAAATACGGTTGCTAAAGCCGACTCAGAAGTAATAGCTAAACCCGATTACACCGCCATTGAGCTAAAACAAACAGCTTTTGACGAAAACGGTGAAATTAGCCATAAAGTAACTGCGGTTAAAACGGAGCTTTACGAGCAGCTAGGATTTACCTTATTCGAAAAACCTACTTTCATATTGTACGACGACAGACAAAAAACGTGGCGTATCAATGCTGATGAAGCAACACTTTACGATGAAAGACAATTAATTTTAGAGGGTAATGTAACTGCCCAAAACTTAATTGATGGCGCAATGATAGACAAAATTACCGCCGACAATATTCAAGTAGATATAATGCTACTCACTATGCGCAGCGAACAGCCCGTTATTATAACTGGACCGAATTTAAAGATCACCGGTAAAGGCCTTGAAGCCAATTTAACAACCGAGGTGATAAAACTAATTAACCATACGCGAACACTATATTATGACCAATAACCTTGCAAAAATACTTATTATTCCATCGCTTATACTTGTATTTAATAGTAATGCGGCAGAGCAAAGTACTTCCCCATTAGCTAATCAAATTTCTATTAGTGCTGACCGCCAAGAAGGCCAACTAAAAGAAAACGTTGGTATTTTTGAGAAAAACGTCGAGATAATTCACGGTAATCGTCGTATCACCGCCGATCGTTTAGAAGTACATAAGCGCGACGAACTTGGCGATAATAAACAACTATTAATTGCCACGGGCAGTCCTGCATATTTTGAAGAAAAGCAAGCAGATGGTACTGTCATGAGCGCCAGCGCTAACGAAGTACGTTACGATGTAGCGAAACGTTTTTTAACCCTAGTAGGAGATGCAAACATTTCTCAAGCTGGGCAAAAAATTACGGCTAAAAGCATCACCTACGATATAGAGCAACAGCTTATAAGTGCTGAAAAAGATGAAAACTCAACTGATCGGGTACACACTATTTTAGTGCCTATAGACGTAAAAAAAGAACAAAAACTCAATAAAGGTCAGCCATGAGTACATTAAAAGCAGAGCTATTAGCAAAAAGCTATAAAGGCCGTGAAGTTGTTAAAAATGTAGGACTTGAAGTAAAAGCTGGCAGCATTGTTGGTTTACTTGGCCCAAATGGCGCAGGTAAAACCACTACCTTTTACATGATTGTAGGCTTAGTTCCTAGCGACAAAGGTAAAATATTAATTGATGATAACGATATTACCTTACTTCCTATGCACAGCCGTGCTCGTTTAGGTATTGGTTATTTACCACAAGAGTCTTCTATTTTTAGAAAGCTCACTGTGTATCAAAATTTAATGGCTATTTTAGAAACGCGTAAGCAACTAAATAAACAAGCCAGGGAAGAAACCCTAAATAGTTTGTTGGACGAATTTAGCCTGCAACATATTCGCGACAGCTTAGGTATGGCACTATCTGGTGGTGAACGTCGCCGCGTAGAAATAGCACGTGCTTTAGCTGCAGATCCTAAATTTATATTGCTTGATGAGCCCTTTGCTGGCGTGGATCCTATTTCAGTACTCGATATTAAAAAAATTATAGAACACCTTAAAAATCGTGGTATTGGCGTACTAATTACCGACCACAATGTAAGGGAAACCCTTGATGTTTGTGAAAAAGCCTACATTGTTTCTCATGGGGAGCTAATTGCATCTGGTACTCCTGAATTTGTATTAAACGATAAAACAGTACGTGATGTTTATTTAGGCGAGCAGTTCAAACTGTAATATTTATGTTATTACTATAAGCATCTGCTAAGATTAATCATATCAATTTATAAGGATTGTTAGAGATAAATGAGGCAATCATTACAGCTGCGCATGGGCCAGCAACTTACAATGACTCCGCAACTGCAACAGGCTATTCGCTTATTGCAGCTTAGTACCTTGGATCTCCAGCAAGAAATACAAGAAGCACTTGATAGCAACCCATTACTTGAAGTTGATGAACAAGATTACACGGAAGAATCAGCAGGTAAAAACGAGCAAAAAGCAGATGACATTACTGTTAGCGCCTCTGCTGACGACACCCCAAGCGAGTATGAGCAAGATAGCGGTGAAGCACTAAATAAAGACACCATAAGCGACGACATGGCCATGGATGTATCATGGGATGAATATATGAGCGCAGCGCCTGCCTCTTCATCAGGGCCAATGCCTGAAGATGAATCTATTTATCAAGGTGCATCAACCGAAACCCTGCATGAATACTTAATGTGGCAATTACAGCTCACCCCTTTTAGCCCTACCGACGAAGCTATTGCCATAGCTATTGTTGAAGCCGTAGATGACTCTGGTATTTTAACCCTCAGTTGCGAAGACCTTTTAGCAAGCTTTAACCAAGAAACTGACGACGAACACGAAGTAGAACTAGATGAAATAGAAGCAGTGCTAAAGCGCATTCAATTATTTGATCCTGTTGGTATTGCAGCTCGCAGCTTGCAAGAATGCTTATGCATTCAATTAAATCAATTTGATAAAGACACCCCTTATATTAACGAAACAAAAATGGTGTTAACTGATCATATCGATTTACTCGCTGCTCGCGACTATCGTACGTTAATGAAAAAAACTAAGCTCAAAGAAGAAGAGCTTAAAGAAATAATGACACTTATTCATACGCTTAATCCTAAGCCTGCGGATACTATTGTCAGAGAAGAGTCTGAATACGTTATACCTGACGTGTCTGTTAAAAAAATAAAAGGCCGCTGGGTGGTAGAGCTAAACCCAGATAGCATGCCAAAAATACGTGTTAACAGCCAATATGCGGCTATGTCTCGTACAGTAAAATCCAGCGGTGACAGCCAATTTATTCGCTCGCACTTACAAGAAGCTAAATGGTTTATTAAAAGCCTAGAAAGTAGAAACGAAACACTCCTGAAAGTAACTAATTGTATTGTTAAGCAGCAACAAGCGTTTTTTGAACATGGCCCAGAAGCCATGAAACCTATGGTATTAAACGATGTTGCCGAAATAGTTGAAATGCACGAGTCGACTATTTCACGGGTCACTACGCAAAAATATATGCACACTCCACGTGGCATTTTTGAGCTTAAGTACTTTTTTTCAAGCCATGTAAGCACCGAAAATGGTGGCGAATGTTCATCAACTGCCATACGTGCCCTGATTAAAAAGTTGATAGCTGCAGAAAACTTAGCCAAACCATTGAGTGATAGCAAGATTGCAGATATATTGGCTGAGCAAGGAATTAAAGTAGCTAGACGGACAATTGCAAAATATCGCGAATCTCTGGCTATTCCCCCGTCGAATCAACGTAAAAGCTTGATTTAAGACGTACAACAAAGAGGAAAATGCTGATGCAACTAAACTTAACTGGTCGTCATGTAGACATTACAGACTCATTAAGAGACTATGTAAATAATAAATTTGCAAAGCTGCAAAGACACTCAGATCACATAACTAATGTGCATGTTATTCTCGATGTAGAAAAATTAAGTCAAAAAGCTGAAGCAACAATTTTTGTAAGTGGCGCTGAGCTATTTGCATCGACCGAACACCAAGATATGTACGCTGCCATTGACTCGTTGATTGACAAACTCGATCGTCAAGTAATTAAACACAAAGAGAAGTTTGCTCGACACTAACACTATGAAATTAAGCTCACTTATATGCCAGGACTGCAGCAAAGCTGTGGTCCTTTTTAATAGTAAAAAAAGAATTTTAGAATTCATCAGTGAACTCGCGCATAAAAAAATGCCGTATTTACCTCAGCAAGATATTCTCACTGCTTTATTGGCAAGAGAAAAGCTAGGTAGTACCGGTATTGGCCGAGGAATAGCAATTCCACATGGCCGTATGAGCGGGGCACAAGAGCCTCTTGCCTTAATTTTAATAAGCGAAACCGCTATTAATTTTGATGCAATTGATAATCGTCCAGTTGATATTTTTGTTGCGCTTATAGTGCCCGATGGCGATAACCAGCAGCACTTGAAAACACTAGCCACAATAGCTGATAAACTAAACGATAAAGAGTTTTGTAAGCAATTGCGTGCGGCAAAGTCTGATGAAGCGTTATACCAAGTTATTTTGGATCAATCCTAGTTACTAATAAAGGGGTGGTAAATGGAATTAATTATTATAAGTGGCCGATCAGGTTCTGGTAAGTCAGTTGCTTTACGTGTTGTAGAAGATTTAGGTTACTATTGTGTAGATAATATTCCGGTAAATTTGCTGCCTTCATTAGTGCGCAGTGTCTCTGATAACTACGATAAAATAGCCGTTAGTATAGACGTGCGTAACCTGCCTAAAGACCAGCAGCAGTTTAACGATATTCTTGAGTACTTACCCGACTTTGCTAAACCAACGTTATTTTATTTAGATAGCGACGATCAAACGTTAATCCGCCGTTATTCAGAAACACGTCGCTTGCACCCGCTTTCGATTGATTCGCTACCGCTAGATTTAGCAATAAAAAAGGAAAAAGAATTACTCGATGTACTCGTAACGCGGGCTGATCATGTCATTGATACAACCGATTTAAGTGTGCATCAACTTGCTGAATCTATGCGTGAAACCATACTCGGTAAAAAAGACAAACAGCTTATCATTACCTTTGAGTCGTTTGGCTTTAAGCATGGTATTCCCAAAGGTGCTGATTATGTTTTTGATGCGCGTTTTTTACCAAACCCACACTGGGAACCGGAGCTCAAGCCTTTAACTGGATTAGATCAACCAGTAAAAGATTATTTAGCTAGTCATAGTATTGTGCAAAAATTCACTTGGCAAATTCAAACCTTTGTACAAACGTGGTTACCACACCTAGAGCGTAATAATCGCAGTTATTTAACCATTGCTATTGGTTGTACTGGTGGTCAGCACCGCTCAGTTTATTTAGCGCAAACAATTGGTGAAAGCTTTGCTATGTCTCACCCTAATGTAAAAATTCGCCATCGCGAGCAAGAAAAATAATTCAATTTAAATAATCATCTGTTCAGCTTAAGTAGAGTATCTTATGCGCTTAGAAAATACATTTTTAATAAAAAACAAGCTAGGCCTGCATGCTAGAGCTGCTACCGTATTAGCACAATTAGCGGTACAATTTGACGCATCTATTACCTTATTTCAAGATGAAAAAGAAGCCGCTGGCGATAGCGTACTGGCTTTAATGTTACTAGAAAGCAGCCAAGGTAAAGAAGTAAAAGTAGTGTGCGAAGGACCCGATGCAGAGCATGCTTTACATGCCGTTGGCCAATTAATAGCGCAGCGCTTTAACGAACAAGAATAGTAGGCACTTTATTTAAACCAAGTAAACGAGCTAAAATATAGGGTTAGTGAAACCTTAAGCTAGTTTGGCTAAAAAAAGTAAGATAAACTGAACGAAGTTAATGACTAACTTCTTCCCTAACGTTATAAAAATAAATTAAGGACGCCAATGCCCGAAACTTTCGAACAAGACTATCCACTACAACAATTACAACAAGTGACCAAGTCACTCAATAGTGGTCAGTTTGTTCAAGTTAGGCGCATGCTGGCAAAAACAGCTCCTTGTGATACCGCACTTTTACTAGAATCATCACCACATAAAGTTCGTCGCCTGCTCTGGCAATTAGTTGATCCAGATGTACAAGGTGATGTCCTTGAAGAACTCTCTGAAGATGTACGTTTAGGCATTATTGCCCAAATGGAACCTAAGCACATTGCTGCTGCCACTGAAGACATGGGCCACGATGACTTAGGTGAAGTACTGCGAAGCCTGCCTGACACGGTTTATAAAGACGTGGTTAGCGCCATGGACATTCAAGATAGAGAACGTGCTACGCAAGCACTCTCCTATCAGGAACGCTCTGCTGGCGCGCTGATGAACACAGATACAGTAACCATTCGCCCTGATGTAACCCTAGATGTGGTACTGCGTTACATTCGTCTGCGCGGCGAACTCCCTGAGGGTACCGACGACCTTTACGTTGTCGATAAGCATAACTGTTTTTTAGGCGCTTTATCGTTAAGCACCTTACTAACCAATTCGCCCGAAAAAATTGTTCACGACCTAATGGATGAAGACTGTGAGTCTATTCCTATTTCGATGGATGAAAGCGAAGTGGCGCAGTTATTTGAACGTCATAACTGGATATCAGCCCCAGTAGTTGACGACAACGCCCAGCTACTTGGCCGTGTTACTATCGATGACATTGTTGATGTAATTCGTGAAGACGCAGAGCATCACTTATTAGGTTTAGCGGGTCTTGATGATGAAGAAGATACCTTCGCACCGGTTTTAAAAAGCTCAAAAAAACGCTCTGTTTGGCTAGGTGTTAACTTATTAACGGCTCTGGCAGCCGCTTTTGTTGCCAGCTTTTTTGAAGGCACTTTAGCAATACTGCCTATTTTAGCCGTGCTTAACGGCATTGTCCCCTCAATGGGTGGGGTGGCCGGTAGCCAGTCATTAACCTTGGTTATTCGTGGTATAGCAGTGGGTCATATTAACCAAACTAACCAACGTTTTGTAATGATAAAAGAGCTAGCCATTGGTGCATTAAACGGTATTTTATGGGCTGTTTTAATTGCCAGTGTTATAGCCCTATGGCAATGGGACTTAATGCTTGGCGCGGTACTGGCGTTTGCAATGTTTATGAACTTAGTTGTTGCGGGTGTGGCGGGTGCGTGTATTCCTATAATACTTAAACGTATGAAAATAGACCCTGCACTTGCTGGCAGTGTAATACTCACTACAGTAACCGATATAGTAGGTATATTTGCCTTTTTAGGCACCGCAACTTGGTTGCTGGTTTAATAAATAAACCAGCGCACATTACTGTGTAAATACGCGCTGGTTAAAAGTAACTTTTACGCAATATAATTTAACCAGCGTTCAGGTTATCTAGTCTTCTTTATTGATTGTAGAGCCATCGGCTCCTTCTTGCTTTGACGATTGTGTATTTACTTTATTACTTATTATTGCATCGAGGTTTTCGCCACCTTTAACCCCAAAATCTAAACTACGTATTGGGAATGGAATACGAATATCAGCCTCATTTAGTGCTTGCTGTACTGCCACAACACCTTTGTGGCGTACTGTCATAAAGTCTGGCTCACCAGGGTATTTAATCCAAAACCACAATAATAAATTAATACTACTGTCGCCAAAACTCTCTGCGTATACGGCCGTTTCATCTTGGCGTATTACAAACTCAAATTGATTAATTTTATCCACAATAACGTTTGCGGCTTTTTCTATGTCTTCTGTTAATGAAATTCTTACCGGCACTTCTATGCGTCTAACGCCTAGCGTGCTGTAGTTTCGCAATACATTTCTAAATAGTATTTTATTAGGCACTAATATTTGCTGCCCATAAAAGCTCTCTATTAGTGTATTACGTAGGTTTATTGAATGCACAGAGCCAAACACATCATCAGTTTTTATTACATCACCTGGTTTAAATGGCTTACGAATACCCATAGCAATACCTGCTATTAAGTTTTCGGTCATATCTTGAAATGCAAAACCAATCGCTAAACCAACAATACCGGCACCAGCTAGTAATGACGTTACCGTGCCTTTTAAGCCCATAAAATCCAGTGCTATAAACACTCCTACACTTAATATCAGCACTTTAAATATAGAAGCCATTAAATCAGCTATCTGTTTTGAATCGAGGGAGCGGCGCAATAAGTTTTTCATTAAGTTACCGGCAAAGCGAGCCAGCATAGAAAATAGAATGACAATAATAACTGCCACAATAAAATTAGGAATATGGCTTATAACGACATCAAACCACCCTCCGAGCTTTTCTTCGATAAGTTTTTCGGCGTCGCTAATTGAGGGAATACTAAACATGTAACTTGCACCTATTGATTTATAATGTGATTAGAATCAATCTTGAATTCGCATATCAATTGCAAGTATAGCGCCAGTATTAAAAAAGCCATGCTGTGCATGGCTTTTATAGATTAGGTAAAGGTTTAAGTTTTAGCTTTGTTCATCGCGTAAAAATACTGGCTCAAGCTCTTTCACACTTGCTTCGGCGCTAAAGTAATAACCCGCTACTGTAAACTCTTTAAGCAGGCTTAGCTGAGTTACTTTATTTTCGATGAGGTAACGCGCCATCATGCCTCGTGCTTTTTTAGCGTAAAAACTAATTACTTTATATTGACCATTTTTACAGTCTTTAAAGTGTGGAGTAATTATTTGTGCATTAAGGGCTTTTTTATCAACCGCTTTAAAGTACTCGTTTGAAGCAAGGTTAACTAAGTATTGGGCGTCCTCGGCTTTTAATACCTCGTTAAGTTTATTGGCAATTACACTGCCCCAAAACTCATACAGGTTTTTACCACGACTGTTTTCAAGCTTGGTGCCCATTTCAAGGCGATACGCTTGCATTAAATCAAGCGGCTTTAAAAGCCCATATAAGCCCGATAATATGCGTAGGTGGCTTTGTGCGTAATCAAGCTGATTAGCCGTTAGCGTGCTAGCATCTAAACCACCATATACATCGCCATTAAAGGCCAGTACCGCTTGTTTAGCGTTTTCTGTGGTAAATGGCTGTGCCCACTCACTAAAGCGAGCAGCGTTAAGCCCTGAGAGCTTATCGCTAATTTTCATCAGGCTGCCAATTTGCGCAGGGGTTAGTTCACGGCATACTTGCATCAGTGCTTCGCTGTGCTCAAGTAATTCCGGTTGAGTGAACTTATCGGTTGCAGGTGGCGTGGTGTAATCAAGATTTTTTGCAGGTGAAATAACAGTGATCATAGTTAGCTATTGACTTGTAATTTATTTAATGTCAATTTCAACATTAAATGAAACGAAAAGCACGTTTTGTTTAATATTAAACAGACTGATCCTACCTTAATAATTCATACATAACCGTTTTTATATTGATAAGGACATAAGACCTATCAAGCATTACTTCGCTGTTGCAGTATGGTGTAATATTAAAGTAGTTTAGATTTTCTTTTAACTTGCTTGGAATGAGGAAAGCAAATGACTAACGCGCTACAAAGGCTAAAACAACATTCATCAATCGTGGCCGACACGGGTGATATTGAAGCAATTAAAAAGCATCAACCAGAAGACGCAACGACCAATCCGTCATTGTTATTAAAAGCGAGCGAGATTGAAGCCTATAAGCCTTATTTAAATAAAGCATGGAGCTACGCCAAAGAAACCGAGCAAGATCCAGCGAAGCAACTAGCGCTAGCATGCGACTACTTTGCGGTATTATTAGGTAAAGAAATTAGCGCTATTGTACCTGGTTATATTTCTACTGAGGTAGATGCACGTCTCTCGTTTGATACCCAAGCAACTATTGATAAAGCGCACACGCTACTTAGTCTTTACGAAAAAGAAGGCGTAAGCAAAGATAAAATCTTAATTAAAGTAGCCTCTACTTGGGAAGGCATTAAAGCCGCTGAACAACTAGAAAAAGAAGGTACTAAATGTAACCTTACTTTATTGTTTAGTGATGCCCAAGCACGTGCTTGCGCCGATGCTAACGTATTTTTAATCTCGCCATTTGTTGGTCGTATTTTAGATTGGCACGTTGCTAACGGTATGGAAAAACCGACCGACCCACTGCAAGATCCTGGGGTACAATCGGTACGCAGCATTTTTGAATTTTATAAACGCCACAACTACAAAACGGTAGTTATGGGTGCAAGTTTTCGTAATACCGGCGAAATTATTGCCCTTACTGGTTGCGATAAGCTAACTATTAGCCCCAATCTTTTAGAAGAGTTGGGTAACCTTGAAGATGCACCAGAATACTTACTAGCAAAAGATGTTGCGCAGCAGCCAAAACCGGCACCGCTTAGCGAAGCTCAATTTCGTTGGTTGCATAACCAAGATACTATGGCGACTGAAAAGTTAGCTGAAGGTATTCGCTCTTTTGCTGATGCTCAAGAGCAATTAGAAGCACGCTTTAAAGCCATGTAATTGGCTCAAACGCTTGTATAAAAACGTCGCAGTTGCGACGTTTTTTTATGCTGGTAATTTATATGCAAAAAACTTATAAACCCATCATAAAGTAAAGCTTCATCAACAGATCACACTTTAGTAACATAAATGTCACTTTTATATTCTATTTTAGCTAGGCCTATGGTATAGGTATTCGCGAAGTTAATACCTATTGCGTTAAATTAGTGAGCCGTTATAGCTTATGTTTTTAATAAGACTGGTATCAAATGCAGTCTAAAGGAGATATTCATGGATAGCCTGAGCAATATAATAGAAGGTCCTGAAACAAAAAAGGAAGCTTCTCAAAAAAATAAAAAAAGAAGATGGCGCGAAATCGAAGCAATACAAGAAAAGTATCGTTTACGCAAAGAACTACAGGAGTTGGACTACTTTACAGACAGTATAGCCGTTAATGAGCTCGACTTTTAAACGACTAACTAAAAGGCCCGCATTACTGTGCGGGCCTTTGGTTTTAAAAGTTAAAATTATACTTGCCAAATAATCGGCGTTTTACCTTGAGATTGCAATAACGCATTCGTGGCTGAAAAATGCCTACAACCAAAAAAACCTCGATGAGCAGACAGTGGCGATGGGTGCGGCCCTGCTAAAATATGCTGGCGTGCGCTATCAATTCCCTTACCTTTTTTTTGTGCATGAGCACCCCACAAAATAAATATTACGCCTTCACAATGGGTGTTTATATGCGCAATAACCTTATCGGTAAATTGCTCCCATCCTAAGTGTTTATGCGAATGGGCTTGGCCTTGCTCTACCGTAAGTACTGTATTGAGTAAAAACACTCCCTGCTCTGCCCAGCTTTGCAAGTAACCATGGGTAGGAATAACAAAATCGTTTATATCGCTAGCCAGCTCTTTATAAATATTTTTAAGCGAAGGTGGCAGCTTTTTAACCTCAGGTAATACTGAAAAACACAAACCATGCGCTTGGCCTTCACCGTGGTAAGGATCTTGCCCTAAAATAACAACGCGTATATCACTAAGCGGTGTTGCAGCAAATGCGCTAAACACTTGCTCTTTTGGAGGATAAACAGCAACACCTTCACTGCGGCGCTTAGCAACGTAGTCGAGTGTTTGCTGCATATATGCTTGCTGTAATTCTTGCTTTAAAAATGCAGTCCAATCGCTCATTGTATGCTCTTTATTTGTTGACGTGATACGTCTATTTTATCACACATATCGGCCAGCCCATCTAGCATACGCGCTGAAAAACGATGTAGTAAGTCGGCATTTACAGATAAAAACTGCTTATTTTTTACTGCGGGTATTTCTGGCCATTGCTGCCAATTAATAGTAGGTTGCGGTGTTGCTGATTTTTCATCCGGAATAATTATAATTTGCGGCTTAGCCACAATCACATTTTCTATGCTTATTTGTGGATAGTCGGTGCGGCTATTTGCAAATACATTGGTTACTTGGCAAGTGGCTATTAACTCACTTATTCCGGTATTTTTCGACACTGTCATCATCGGCTCAGACCAGAGTTGATAAAAGCCAGTGAGTTTACTTTTACCCTGTTGCTTGGCTTTAATGGCTGCAAGTTTAGCATTAAATGCTTTTACCACTTGCTCGCTTTTTTTAATGTTACCGGTAAGTTTTCCTAGCATAAGCAACTCATCGGCAATACCTGTAATTGTCGTTGGATCAGTTAAATAAAGCTTAATACCTAAGCGCTCTATTTGTGCTAAATCATCGCTTTGATTACCACTTTTCCAAGCAATTACTATATCAGGCTTAAGGACTAAAAGCTTTTCGATTGAAATACCATAGTAACCGCCAATACGGGTAATACCTTTTGCCGCTGCAGGGTAGTCGGCGTAATCAACTGTGCCAACAATATTATCTCCCGCGCCTATTGCATACAGGTTTTCTACTATGTGCGGGGCCAGTGCCACAATACGCAGTGTTTTAGCTGGCTGTACTTTATCAATTTGTACCTTGTTGGCCTGCGCATGCTGGGATAAACAGAGTAACAATAGGCCAACAACAAGCTGTTTAAACATTAGTAATCAAAACCTTGCAGAGCTTTAACACCTGCATCAAATGCATGTTTTACATTACGCACTTCGCTTACTGTGTCAGCCAGTTCTATTAATTTACGATGGGCTGCGCGGCCGGTAATAATAACCGACTGCATTGGCGGTCTGTTGCCAATCGCCTCTAGCACTTCATCTACATCAATATACCCATAGGTTACCATGTAGGTAAGCTCATCGAGCAGCACTACATCTAGGCTTGCATCGCTAAGCAGTCGCTTTGATTCTTGCCAAGCAGCTTGCGCGGCTGCGGTATCGCTCTCTTTGTCTTGGGTATTCCATGTAAAGCCTGTGCCCATTACCACAAACTCCACACCCGCACCCTGTAACAAGTTACGCTCTCCGCATTCCCAAGTGCCTTTTATGTACTGACACACAGCGGCTTTTTTTCCATGGCCAACACAACGTGCTACCACACCAAATCCTGAGGTCGACTTACCTTTGCCATTACCAGTTATAACTTGAAAAATACCTTTTTCTTGTTGCGCTGCAGCTATTCGTGCATCAACTTGATCTTTTAATTTTTGTTGGCGTTGCTGATGTTTATCTTTACTTTGTTCGCTCATGATTATGCCCTTCATAAATTTTAATAATGTGTGCAATATTTAAATGCGTTTCACACATGGCAGCTAAACGCTCTAGTTGCTGCTCACGGTGCTGGTTAATATTAACCGGATTAATAACTGTATCGGCTTTGAGCCACTTTAATATTTGCAATGTGGCACTCGCTTGATCAAATAAGCCATGTAAATAAGTACCCGCTATGGCGTTATCATCACTAATAAACCCATCGGCTGTAAAGCCATTTGGGTGTTCATTAAAGCTTAAAAATGGTTTATTAAGTGCTTCACCTTGGCTAATGCCTGCATGAATTTCGTAGCCACTACAAAGTGTTTGCTGGTTATTTAATTGCATAGTCGCGGTTACATTACTCAATATTTTTTGTGCTGTAAGTGTGCTGGTAAAATCACTTAAAGCTAGCCCCGGCATATGCTGTAATGATGACTCAACACCTAGGGGATCATTAATACTATTGCCAAGCATTTGCATACCACCACAAATACCGAGCACTTTACCACCATAACGTAAATGGCGTTTTATTTGTGTATCCCAGCCTTCATTTTTTAAAAAGGCTAAATCACTTAATACGTTTTTACTCCCCGGTAAAATGATCAAATCAACATCGGGGATCGCTTGTGTATGCGCTACATAATTAATATTTATATTGGGATGTAAGCGCAGTGCATCAAAGTCAGTATGGTTGCTGATGTGCGGCACAAGCAGCACGGCAATATTAACGCTGGCATTAGTTAGCGTATTATCAATAGCAATTGCATCCTCAGCATCTAATGCAAGGTCGTGTAAATACGGCAATACGCCTAACACCGGTTTACTTGTGTACTGTTCCAGCCAATCAAGTCCACTTTGTAATAAGCTTATATCGCCTCTAAAACGATTTATTACAAAGCCTTTTACCCGCGCTTGCTCCGACTCACTCAACAATGCCAAAGTACCCACTAAATGAGCAAACACACCGCCTTTATCTATATCGGCAATTATAATTACGGGGCAGTCAACGGCTTCGGCGTAGCCCATATTAGCAATGTCGTTGGCTCTGAGGTTTATTTCGGCTGGGCTGCCCGCCCCTTCCACCAGCAATAAATCAAAACGTTTTGCTAAACGGTTATGCGACGTGAGTACTGCATCCATAGCTACTTTTTTATAATCGTGATACGCCCCAGCTTCCATATTACTTATGGCTTTACCATGAATAATAACCTGCGCGCCAGTATCGCTATTTGGCTTAAGTAATATGGGATTAAAGTCAGTTTCAGGGGCTACCTTTGCCGCTATAGCTTGCAGTGCTTGAGCACGACCTATTTCACCACCATCATCTGTAACTGCACTATTTAATGCCATATTTTGTGGCTTAAATGGCGCTACATTTAGCCCTCTATTAGCAAATACTCTACACAGCGCCGCAACCAGTGTACTTTTACCCGCATCGGATGTGGTGCCTTGCACCATTAACGTTTTCATTTTATAGCCCTACACCTGGCGCTTACGAAAATACAATAAGCTTAAAAAAAACACGCTACCAATAGCTGCAGTAATAACCCCAACGGGTAACTCTTGATTAGTTAATAACGTGCGCGCTAGCACATCAACCCAAACCATAAAAGTACCGCCCACCAAACTCGTTACCAGTAAGCCAGATAAGCTACCTTGGGAGATAAAAAAACGCACTATATGCGGCACCATTAATCCTACAAAGCCAATTCCGCCACACATAGCCACTAACACTGCCGTTATCAGCGAACTTAAAACTAGCATCAATATTCTAAAGCGATGTACCCGCACACCCAGTGTTATAGCACTTTCATCGCCGAGCAGCATGGCATTTAGTTGGCGCCTAAAACTAAGCATTGTAAATGTACACAATACAATAACCACAAAAGGTAACCACAGCGTTGCCCACTGCGCTCGTGCAAAACTGCCGAGCGTCCAAAATAAAATAGCCGCAACTGCCTGAGGATCGCTCCAGTAAAGTAATAAACTGGTAAATGCGCTAAATAAAAATGACAAGGCCACACCTGCCAGCAGCATAGATTCTACTTGCCCACTTTGCTGCCGCCCTGCAATCAATATAAGTAAACTCATAGCCACTAAACTGCCAGCCAATGCCGCTGCCGATAATGCAAAGCCCGCACTAATGCCCACAAACGCCATGAGTATAACTACCCCCAAAGACGCCCCAGACGATATCCCAAATAAATAAGGATCTGCTAACGGATTACGCGTCACGGTTTGCAAAATAAGCCCGGCAATGGCTAAACCACTGCCAGCTAAAAATGCCAGTAATGTGCGTGGCATTCTTAATTCAACAATAATTCGAGTGTTAAAGGAGCCCTCTGTTGAGGTGAAAATACTTTTAAATACATCAGTTAATGATATGTCGGCAGCGCCATAACTCAGCGCCGTAAATAACGTAAATAATGCAGCTAGTACTGTGACTAAAAGTGCTATTGAATGATTGTTAAGCATGCGCATATTATTCATACCCATAAAAGTAAGTAATATGTGGAATAACACCACCTAGTTTAGACATTTGCGGGTGGTGGCTTACTTGTGCACATACACCAAATACATCATTGAGCATGTCCTCGCTGAGCACATCGATGGGAGAGCCTGTATTAACAATTTCGCCGTGATTTATAACCACCAGCTCATCGCACATAGCAGCGGCTAAATTTAAATCATGAAACGATGCAAACACAGTAACGCCAAGCGATTTAGCCAACTCCATTACCTGAATTTGATACTTCACATCTAAGTGGCTGGTTGGCTCATCCATAATTAATAGTTGCGGTTGCTGCACCATAGCCCGAGCAATTAATGCACGTTGTTTTTCTCCTCCCGAAAGCGACTCAAAACGTTGGCTTGCATGATCCTGCAAGCCAACTCGCGCTATAGCTTGGTTTATTTTTTGTGTGTCGGCTGTTGTGGTGGTGCTAAATAATGCTTTATGCGGGGTTAACCCAAGTGCAACCACATCTAATAAAGTTAAATTAAATTGTGATGGGGTTTCTTGTAAAACAACCGCAACCTGCTTTGCGTATTCATGGCTTTTTAACTGCCAAATATCGGTATTATTAAATTTAATTTGCCCTGCAGTGGGCTGATTAAAGCGATACAAACACCGCAGTAAACTAGATTTACCTGCGCCATTGGGGCCAATTAAGCCAACGAACTTACCTTGCTTTATTTGCAAATTAACATTGTTGAGGATAGTTTTACTGCCAATATTCCACGACACGTGATTAACGCTTAACAATGGTGTATTTAATGGCGTTTGAGTTTGCAATAGTTAGCCCTAGGCAGGAATGCGCTCACTAACAATGCAACTAACTATGGCTAGTACATAATTTGAAGATGAGTAAACCCGCTCGTTAAAATAGTTTATTTGTATCTGACTTAAAGCGTTATGCTAATTACAGTTGCGGGAACAGTTGAGGAGTTGCACCTCATTCCAAATGAATACTCTATTATGGGCGGCTAAGTAAATAATTTAAAGCAAAAAAAACCGCACTTAACAAAGTACGGCTTAAAAAGGCAGTGCTAAGCGCTGCTTAAAATTTATATTCTATACCTACACCTAAGTAGTCTTGGTCAACGTTGTTGTCCATATCGAAATTAGAATAAAAACCAAATAATTTAGTGTTTTTATTTAACTGATGATCAACACCTGCCGAAATAGCCGTTTTGTCATCACTGCCTTTAAAATCCATTGCCTGGTACTGCAATTTAAAGGTATTGCTAGCCATAGTGTAAGCCGCACTTAATAAATAACCGTCGGCCTCACTACTGCCATCAACTTTTTCTTGCGTTTGATACATAGCGCCTAATTTAAAATCGGCTACTTTACCTTGTACTGATGCGCGCAATACATCGTAGCCGTTCACTTCGCTATCGGCAGCAATAGCGGCATATATTGCGCTCTTTTTAAGGGCTGCGTCACCATAAGTTACTGCCATTGAATAGCCATTTTCAGCACCTGCTGAATCGCTATCCTCTGCAACAAACGTAGCCAAAAGCTTAAAACCTTGGTAAGAATTAGAGGCATAAGAAACACTACTGCCCATTCTATTTTCACCTTTAAAGGCATTTTTAATGTCGCCTTCAAGGTCGCTAAATAAATCAACTTTACCTTGTGACTGCTTAAGCGCGGTATCGTTACGGCCAATAACAACTTGGCCAAACGCGCCTTTTAAACCTATATACTGATTACGAGCAGAGATATTGTCGTCATTATCACCTTTTGAGTCGGCGTCAGAAACATCAACTTGAAATTCAAACTTATAAACAGCTTCTAAGCCATCAGATATTTTTTCAGACCCTTTTAAGCCCAAACGTGATTTGTTACTTTTAATTTCGGTAAAAGACCCCTCACCATCATCCGACGACTGTAGTGTTACGTTCGCTTTACCGTAAAAATCCACTTCAGCAAGCGCATTAAAAGACAAACCACCTAATAAAGCTACACATAAGCTCGACTTTACAAATTTCATGTTATTTCCTCGATAATCACAACAGACTCGTTTTTAATGCAACAGGAGTTTGGCATTGTTAAATGACAAAAATATTACAGACGTCATATTTTTACACTTTTAAATTCATAAAAACACATAATAGTTGCAATCAAACGTACATATACAGCAAAACCATTGGCCTTACTCAACGGGTAACTTAGGAGTCATTTGGGTTAATAAATTTACTAATGTTTCTATTAACTCTTTTTGCTCATTGTCTCTGTGATAGGCAACAAATATATCGCGCGAGGTGGTTTCTACGTCTTTCACATGAAATAACTCGCCTTTTTCTAAATGCGCTGCAACAAGTACTTGAGGAATGAATGCACTCCCTCCGCATTGCAATATTAAATCAAGTGCTATACGCCCTGTACTTGTTCTAAAGTAAGGTGGGGTTTTGCCAGTAAACTGGCGAGCATGCCACAGTGAGAATGTCGTGCCCCAGTCAACATATACGTACTGGTTATCAAAAAAGTTATCGTAACTGGCAGTATCAAACGCGCTTACCGGTATAATGGGTAGTTCACAAATTCGCTCAACCACCAGCTCATCAACTTTTGGTGGATCAAATAAAATAGCTAAATCTAAGGTGCGCTCTAATAACAGGCGGGTACTTTCTTGTTGTGCTTTTACCTCAGCCACCAAAGACACACCGGGCATTGCCGATACAATATTAGTAATACCAAACTGTAAAAATGCATCCCAAATGTTTGGTGTACCCGCTAGGCAAATTTGTTTATGCATATTATCGGCAAGTGCCACATCTACTTTTGCTCTTTGCATGCCGGTAATGATCATTTGTGCATGGGGTAATAAACGCTCACCTGGCGCTGTTAGTTGAATATTATTGCGCTGGCGAATAAACAAATTAACACCAAGCCCTTGCTCTAATTGACGAATTCTAAAGCTTACTGCAGACTGCGTGATATAAAGGTTTTCAGCCGCTTTGCCAAAGTGACGAGTGCGTACTACCTCAACAAATGTTTTTAATAAATCGATATCCAATTTTTTATCCTCACGATAAAAATAACTTGTTTAAAATATTTGCAAACTTGCCGCATACTCCAGCAATTACCAAGGTATGAGGGTACAACAATGAGCAATGATATTTCACTACTTCGCCAAGCATTTGTTAGTCAACGTCAGTTTTTTGATGATCAAAACTTCCCACGCGGATTTGGTCGCAGCGGAAACTTTACCTTATTAGAAGCCAGTATATTAGAGCAACACGGTGTTGTTTTAAAAGGCTTACATAATAAAGCCCTAGAGCCACAAAATGAACATCAGCAACAATTTGTCGCTGTTATTAGTGGTGCTTTAGAGCCAACCAATGCAATTGAGCGCGCTTGGGTTAAATACTTAAAGTTAACAACCAGCAAAGCAAAGTTCCATACATTATTTGGCCGCTCAAAAATAGCGACCCCAGCACCAATAAGCCAAGACTATTACGCCGAGTCAGACAGTATGTAATTGCTTAAACTATTTAATTTTTACGTTTTAAACTTAAATAGTTAAACATACACCAAGCCTAGCGCGAGTACAAAATACATCGCGCTACGGGCTTACTTAAGTTAACTAACTTTTAAACCACGCCTGAGGCAACAATAGCGGCTTTTTTACGTTTCCGAGATTGCCTAAAAGAGTCCCAACTAAAAATAGCCAATGCACTCCAAATACAAACAAATGTAACTACTCGCTCGGCATCAAACACTTCACCGTAAAGCATTACAGCTAATATAAACATCAAACTTGGCCCTATGTACTGAAAAAAGCCTAAAGTGGTGTATTGCAAACGCTTAGCAGCGCCGGTAAAGCACAGTAGTGGTAAGGTGGTAATGATCCCGGCACTAATGAGTAACACATTGGTATGCCAGTCATTAGCAGGCAAGCTTGACGTTGCTGTAGGCACCATTAAATACCAATAAATAAGCGCTACGGGCAAGAGTATAAATGCTTCTATTGAAATACCGGACAATGCTTCCACTGGCAGTTTCTTACGCAGTAAACCATATATTGCAAATGATATAGCTAACGAAAAAGCAACCACAGGAAATGAACCAAAACTTATTAATTGCAGCAGTACACCGGTAAATGCTAAAGCAACAGCAACCATTTGAAACTTACGTAAACGTTCGCCTAAAAATAACACTCCCAGTAATACATTTAGTAACGGATTAATGTAATAACCTAAACTGGCATCGAGCATATGATTATTATTAACTGCCCATATAAATAGGCCCCAGTTAAACCCCAGTATCGACGAGGTTAAAACCAGCATTAACAATAATTTAGGCTGTACTATAATGCGTTTAATTCTATCCCACTGGCCTAAAATACTCACAATAATAATTAAAAACATCACCGACCACACAACACGATGCGTTAAAATTTCAAATGCAGTAACATGCTGGAGTTGCTTAAAGTATATAGGTGCTAAACCCCATATAGTAAAAGCGATGCAAGCCAAAATGGCGCCCTTGCGCTTCTCGGTATCAATCGGCATAAATAAACACTTAGTTATTCAAAAGGTCGCCAGTTTACTCCGCAAACTTTTATTAGCCAACTAAATACGTACCCGTACCAAATGCTATTTGTACTGCTTGCTCATTATGCAATTCCATCCTACAAACACATACTTTATTGCCCGAGCGAATTAAAGTGGCACTGGCTATAAATTTCTCGCCTTTGCCTGGGCGTAGGTAATCGGTGCGCATATCTATAGTGCCCAAGGTGGCTAGTTTTTGCTGCACAGATAAAATATCAACATCGTTTAGCTTATCTATTACACTTGCTGCAGCTAACATACCACCTACGTTATCGAGCACTGCCGAAATAACGCCGCCATGGAGTATTTTTTGTGCCGGATTACCTATGAGTATATCCTGCCAAGGAAACGATATTTTTGCTTGTTCTGGGCTAAGTGATTCTACCGATATTTTTAAAAACTGATTAAACGGCATATTATTTACAAACAGCGAGCCTACATGCTCTATTAACATTTCTTTATTCATTATTATTCTCTATGTTATATCTGGTAAGAGGAGTAAAGCATAACTAGGATAAAACTAGCAACACAGTTAAATTTATTAGCCGCTTAAAGTCAGCTAATATCACCCCCCTGAGCGAGTAAATTCACACGTTATAAATTTATTCAAAAAACATTCAACACTCGCTAAAGACATCCTGTACAAAAAACACTAAAATACCCCGCAATGAATACATTAACACCACCCTCTAGCTCACTTGTGCGCACCCCTGAAGCTGTACTCAAACAAGTGTTTGGTTATAGTGAATTTCGCGACGGCCAAAAAACGGTTATTGATGCAGCCATTAACGGCCAAGATTCGTTGGTATTGCTGCCAACCGGTGGCGGTAAATCTGTGTGCTATCAAATACCCGCTTTAGTGCTTGAAGGGGTAACTATTGTTATTTCTCCGCTAATATCGCTAATGCAAGATCAGGTAACTCAACTACAAGCGCTGGGCGTTAAAGCCGCATATATAAATAATAGCTTAGCCCGCGAAGAGCAGCAGCAGGTATACCAACAACTCCATCAGGGATTAATTAAACTACTGTATGTTGCCCCTGAAAAAGTGCTGCAGCGCGAGTTTTTAGAGCGCTTATCGCATTTAAAAATCAGCTTATTTGCTATTGACGAAGCGCATTGTGTATCGCATTGGGGGCACGATTTTAGACCCCATTACTTTCGTTTAAACGAATTAAAACAGCGCTTTGCTCATGTACCTATGATGGCCCTTACTGCAACTGCCGATAAAGCCACTCGTTTTGATATTGTTGAGCAATTAAAGTTACAACAACCCTATATTCATACCGGCAGCTTTGATCGCCCTAATATTCGCTACACCATAGAAGAAAAATTTAAACCTATGGTGCAACTGCTGCGCTATTTAAAAGAACAAAAAAGCCAAAGCGGCATAATTTATTGCACCAGCCGTAAGCGCGTAGACGACATAGCCGAAAAGTTAGCCGACGCGGGACTTAACGCCGCCGCCTATCATGCAGGTATGAGTAACGAGCAGCGCCAATTTGTGCAAACCGGCTTTGCCCGCGACGATATACAAATAGTGGTTGCTACAGTGGCCTTTGGTATGGGTATAAATAAACCCAATGTGCGCTTTGTATTGCATTACGATATTCCCAAAAGCATAGAGTCGTACTATCAAGAAACTGGCCGCGCTGGGCGAGATGGACTTGCCGCTGAGGCTATAATGTATTTTGATCCGGCTGATATAGGCCGCGTAAGACGCTTTTTTGAAGATATTGACGACGAGCAACGTCGCCGCGTCGAAGAGCAGCGCTTTAATGCCATGGCCAGTTTTGCCGAAGCACAAACCTGCCGTCGACAAATACTGCTTAACTATTTTAGTGAGTATCAACGTGAGCCATGCGGTAACTGCGATATTTGCTTAAATCCGCCCAAAAGCTTTGATGGCACTTTAGTAGCGCAGCAGGCGCTATCGTGTGTATACAGAGCAGAGCAACGCTTTGGCCTTGGATATATTGTTGAGTTACTACGCGGTGCAAACACTAGTCGTATTCGCGATAATAACCATCATCAACTCAGCACCTACGGCATTGGCAAAGACAAAAGTAGTGAATTTTGGCTAAGTATTTTACGCCAACTTATTCATCAAGGCTTATTAAGCCAAGATATAACCCAAGGTGCATCACTGCGTTTAACCGAAGCCGCGCGCGCTATTTTAAAAAGCGAATATGCGTTGCAACTCGCAGAGCCTCGCCTGCAAGCGAAGCATGTTTATCAAGATAAATTAGCTCAGTTTAATTACGACAAAAAGCTATTTGCTCGCTTAAGGGCGCTGCGAAAAGAGTTAGCCGATGCCGACGATGTACCGCCGTACGTGGTATTTAACGACAAAACGCTTGCAGAAATGGCGCAGCTAATGCCGACCAACGACAGCGAATTCTTAAAGGTGTCGGGTGTTGGCTTTACTAAATTAAATAAGTATGGCGGTGAGTTTTTAACTGCAATTCGCAACTACCTTGCTACTAACTAAGAGCATTATGACCATAATAGAATATCACCACACCCATCAATGCATTATTATTACGCCGGTAGAGCCGCCCCACGACGAAGACTTTGAACTGTGGAGTCGCTTGTTTTTACACCACGATGAAATAACCATTAATGAGTACTCTGCTGGTGCCGATCGCCATCAACTGCGCTTCACTTATCAGCAGCAAACATTTAATTTAAACTTTGAACACTACAGCCAAAGTATTTGGATTAACGGTGAAGGCCATGACGCTGAACATTTATTAGCCGCACTTACTTTTTACCTAAGTTAATAGCAATTAAATAACTTCAAGCTCTCTACTTTTAACTTACATTTTAGTAACAATGATGTAAGCTGATATTACGGTAGTAATTTGCTACGTAGCAGTAAAGGGTTTGAATGGTTACTAAAAAATGGATTTCATCTTGTTGTTTTAGCCTCTGTATTCCAAGCTTTTTTATGTTCAGTTTAGCTGCGCAAGAAACCCCTCATGCGCAAAATGATTGCGCAAGCGAGCAACCAACGCCATCAAGTAGTAATAATTTACGCCGTCAACTAGATCAACCAACGCCACTGTTAAAGCAAAGTAGTAATGCAAAAATTGCCAATATTACTTCGCAGCAACTTAACGTATTTAATACTGAACTCGAAGCCGAAAATAACGCCCTATTTCGCTTTGCTAACCGCGCGCATATTCAAACTGAGCCAGAGGTTATTAAAAGTATTTTATTGTTTGAGAGCGGTGATAATTTTGATCCTAAAAAGCTCGCCGAATCAGAACGCTTACTGCGTAAACAAAACTATTTATACGATGCTCAAGTCATTGCCACCGAAAACTGCGAAGGGAACGTTAATGTTACCGTCGTTACGCGTGACTTATGGACACTACTACCAGAAATAAGCTTTAGCCGCAGTGGCGGAGAAAACAAGTCGAGTATTGGTTTTCGCGAATCTAACTTATTTGGCTGGGGTAAGCGTTTGTCGTTGTCGCGCACTACAGATAGCGATCGTAATGGTTATTTATTTGTATACGACGATCCTAATATTTTATCAACCCGCTATCGTGGGCGTTTAGAGTACGCCGATAATAACGATGGTAAACGCCATCTGCTAGAACTTACCTATCCGTTTTTTGCTATAGACACCCCTTTTAGCTACGGTATTTTAAGCTATTCAGAGCAACGCGAAGAAGCGCTATATCAGCGCGGTGAAAAGTTTAGCGAGTTTGATCAAACGACCGACTACAACAGCTTTTTTGTTGGTCACTCCAAAGCATTAAGCCGTAACTGGACCCAGCGCCTCAGCCTGGGCTACGTTGATGAGCAACATACTTTTGCTGCAATAGACTCTACCTTTGCCCCCTTAGCCGTCGATCGCAGCTTAAGCTACCCTTATGTAAGCGGACACTGGTTTGAAGATAACTTTATAAAAGTACGCAATTTCGACAGTATTTATCGTACTGAGGACTTAAACTTAGGTTGGAACATAAAAGCCTTACTAGGCTACTCCGATGAATCTGTTAGTAACGATGATAGCCGCGCGGTTTACTCTTTTAATTTTAAAAAAGCTCACTTTAGTGGCGATAATACCTTATGGCGCTTTAGTGCAGACATTGATGGTTACTGGAATAAAGAGCAGGACAAATTTGAAAACCTGATCTCCACCAGCCAAATACAATATTATTTAAATACCAGCATTGATCAGTCTTGGTATGTAAAAGCTCGGGTGCAGTACGCTAAAAACCTCACTAACGATAAACAACTTACACTCGGCGGCGAAACCGGCCTACGTGGCTACCCTATGGATTATCAGCATGGAGATCGCAGCTTTTTAGTGAGTTTAGAAAAGCGTTACTATTGGGAATATGATTTGCTGCAATTATTTAAAGTAGGCGGCGCGGCTTTTCTTGATGTTGGCCGAGCATGGTCTAACACCCCAAACAATGTTGAAGATAGCCGCGTTCTTAAAAATGTAGGTATAGGCCTGCGCTTAGCACCAAGCCGTGCAAATGCCGGCACCATGATCCATATAGATATAGCTGCACCGCTAGATAGTGCCGATGGCGTAGATTCGGTACAGTGGCTGGTAAATGTTAAAAATTCTTTTTAAATGGCTATTTCGTCGCACCCTAAAGCGTTAAACTGGGCATATATAATTATTGTGAGACTATAACTTTGGAATTGTTAGCTCTGCTTGGCACCCAATATAAACTGGTCGTTACCCTTATTGCGTTATTACTTTTTCCGATACTGTTAAAAGGTACTAAAAAGCTTCTCGAAAAAGCTATTAAAGGAAAAATAGACCTACACCGAAAATATCGTGCTGAGCTATTACTTAAAATTATCCTCGCATTTGTGATGTTATGTTTAGTGCTGGTATTTTGGGGTATTGAGCTACGTGGACTCCTAGTACTAGGTTCGTCGCTATTTGCTATGCTAGGTGTTGCACTGTTTGCCGCTTGGTCATTACTTAGTAATCTCACCGCTTTTTTACTGATGTTTATTCAAAATGACTGCCGCGTTGGCTATTGGGTACGTATTGTTGATGGCGCAAATAGTATTGAAGGGCGCATTATAGAAATGGGCTTAATGAATGTAGTGCTTGAGCACATTGACGGGCATAGAGTTATATACCCTAATAACTTATTTGTAACTCGTCCGGTACTGGTTTTAAACAAAGAACCTAAGCCAACAAAAGCACCGGTAATTAGGCGTATTATTGGCCCCAAAAAGCCAAATAAATAGTAATAAAAAAGCCGTTTTGTTATCCCAACTGGGTTAACTAAAACGGCTTTACAATTTATTCTATCTATATTTAGTAGCTTACTATTATAACTAGTTATTTAACTCAGCTGTTTTAAGCTCATCATCTAAATCATTTATTTCATCAATAAAAGTGCCAAGCTGTTGTTCAACCAAGCTATTTGCATGAGCAAAATACGCAATATGAAACACCGCATCACCCTCATTTACTAATGGCATAGTTTGCTGGCCAATAATAATTCCACTGCGTGGTGCTGGTAACTCAAGTTCAGAGTCGCCAAGTGGGCTGCTAATATAAGCAAGTACTTGCCCCTTAGTAACACGCTCTCCAAGCGATACCTGCGCACGCACAATGCCATCTACATTAGCACGCACCCAACTTGTAGAGCTGGCTATAATAGGCTCAGGAAGCTTTCTAGGACGCTTACCACGGATCATTTTTAAATGGCGCATAACATAGTCAACGCCTTGTACACCTGCAGCAATCGCAAATGGGTCAAAACGCAGTGCTTCACCGGCTTCATAAGTAATAACCGGGATCCCTAAGTTAGCGGCTTCGCTGCGCAGTGAGCCATTACGTAACGAGGCATCTATCACTGCGGGTGTACCAAATGCTTTAGCCATTTGTGCGGTGGCTTCATCGGCTAAATTAGCGCGTATTTGCGGTAAGTTAGTGCGGTGAATAGCTCCCGTATGTAAATCAATAATATGGGTACAATGTACTGCCACTTGATTAAAAAACATATACGCCATACGACCAGCCAGCGAGCCACGCTCTGAACCCGGAAAACTGCGGTTCATATCGCGTCTATCAGGTAAGTAGCGCGACTTATGTATAAAGCCAAACACATTTACAATCGGCACCGCAATCAGCGTGCCGCGCAACTGGTTAGGATCTATTTTAGCAAGTAATTGCCGCACCACTTCTACGCCATTGAGCTCATCGCCATGAATAGCCGCACACACCATAAGTACCGGCCCTTCCATAACACCATTAACCACTTCAATTGGAATATTAAGTGGAGAGTGGGTATAAAGTTTTGCCGCTTCTAAGGCCAGCGTTTTACGCTCGCCTACGCCAACACTTTCACCTAATAAGGTAAAAGAACGGTTAATTTTAACCTTTGCCACGAGTTGCTGTTCCTTTACTTGATGCTGTTTTTTCAATGAAATCAATCACCATGCCTGCAATATCTTTACCTGTTGCTATTTCAATGCCCTCAAGGCCTGGTGATGAGTTAACTTCCATCACTAAAGGACCACGTGATGAGCGAAGTAAATCAACACCGGCTACATTTAAGCCCATCGCTTTAGCAGCTGCAACGGCTGTTTTACGTTCTTCTGGCGTAATACGCACTAATGTAGCGCTACCACCACGGTGAAGGTTTGAGCGGAACTCACCTTCTTGTGCTTGGCGTTTCATTGCTGCAATCACTTTGTCACCTAAAACAAAACAACGGATGTCAGCACCACCGGCTTCTTTAATGTATTCTTGCACCATAATGTTAGCTTTTAAGCCCATAAATGCTTCAATAACACTCTCAGCCGCTTTACGCGTTTCAGCCAATACCACACCAATACCTTGCGTGCCTTCTAGTAGTTTAATTACTACCGGCGCACCGCCTACCATTTCGAGCAAGTCTTTTACATCATCTGGTTTACTAGCAAAACCAGTCACTGGCATACCTACACCTTTACGAGATAAAAGCTGTAATGAGCGCAACTTATCGCGAGAGCGAGAAATAGCAACCGACTCGTTTACTGGATACACGCCCATCATTTCAAATTGACGCAGCACCGAACAGCCGTAAAACGTAACTGATGCGCCAATACGCGGAATAACTGCATCAAAGCCTTTTAAGTTTTCACCACGATAGTGAATTTCTGGTAGCTCAGAGTTTATATTCATATAACAACGCAGTGCATCTACTACTTTAACTTCGTGACCACGAGCTTCAGCCGCCTCAATTAAACGACGCGTTGAATACAATTTTTTGTTGCGAGATAAAATACCAATTTTCATAATTTAAACCTTAATAAGTACGTATTATTTTAGAAGCTTAGTCCCTCTAAAAGTTAATACATCCTTATAATAAATGAGATAAAGCCGGGTCAACGACTATACGATTTTCCATGGCTGTACGCCCGAGTAACATTCTAAACTTCATTGTTGCGCGGCTAGTTAAGGTAATTTCTATAGGCCAGCTATATTTACCCGCATGCAATGTTGTTTCTATAAAGTAACGTAACTCTTTTTGCCCGCCAGAGCTGGTTACGTGCTTCTTCTTTTTAACTTTTGCATTGCAAACAACTTGTGTTTCTTCATCTTCTTGCAATGGTTGGGTAATAAATTTAACCCACTTTTCGCCATCAACTTCATACTCTTCTATATTAAGTGCATGAATACATGAGGTGCGGGCACCGGTATCAATTTTTGCTTTTACTTTCTCGATGCCTAGCTCTGGTAAACTCAACCACTCACGCCAACCAACGGTAATCTTTGCTGTCATAAATGTGCCCTTAATAAAAAAGTGTCTTATACGCTACCGGAAAAAAAACACCAACAAAATAAATTTATCAAGTCGACAAATTGATTTGATTGATCTTTATAGCCGACTAGTTTAACAATATAAGCGTAACAAACTAGTCAACTTTAAGGGCCAAAAACCCCCTTGTTCGAAGCGCTAAATAAATTTAACTTCTTAAAAAAGAAAGATAAGTTTAATTTACTAAAGTAAATACACTATAGTAAACGGTATTAAAAACACACCATCTATGAGAAATTATTATGATTAATGGCTTACTTCACGCCCTTGTACTTGATGAGCAAGGCGGTGCGCGCACTATAGAAAACAGCGCCGAACTACATAATTGGCAACCAGAGCAAGGCAAGCTTTGGGTGCACATGGATTATAGCCAAGCTGACGTTGTCACTTGGCTAAAAGGCTGTGAATTTTTAACCGACTACGAATTAGAGTCGCTAACTGCAGACGAAACTCGTCCACGTATCACCTCTGCTACAAACGGCCATATGTTATTTTTACGCGGTATTAATTTAAATCCGGCACAAAGCCCTGAAGACATGGTTTCAATTCGCCTTTTTATTAACGATGATATTGTTATTACTACCCGAAAGCGTCGCTTACTATCTATTCAAGATATTTTAGCTTCATTTAGTAACAATACCGGTCCGCGCAGTATTTCTGAACTCGTCTGCACTATCACCCAAAAACTCACTTCCCGTATGGAAAGTGTTATTGATGCTTTAGATGAAACCCTAGATGAATTTGAAGAAGAAATAGATGAGCCAAGCAAAAAGTTTGATAATCAAGGTTTGTCGCAATTACGTCGGCAAACTATTGCTTTAAAACGCTATTTAAAGCCACAAAAAGAAGCGCTTATTAGCATGGTTAATCATCACTATTCATGGCTCTTCGATGAGGATAAAGCTAAGCTTAATGAAACCACTAATTTACTAACTCGTTACCTTGAAGAATTAGACAGCTCAATAGATCGGGCGCAAATTATTCAACAAACAGTCACTAACCAAGTATCTGAGCAGCTAAATCAGCGTATGTATGTTATGTCGGTGGTGGCTGCATTATTTTTGCCACTGGGCTTTTTAACCGGCTTATTAGGCGTAAACGTAGGCGGCATACCTGGCACAGAAAGCCCTTATGCGTTCACTTTATTCGTCGTGTTTTTAGTTGTACTTACCGGCAGTATTGGCGTGTACTTTAAAAATAAAAAATGGCTGTAACAATATAAATTAATTATTTAGTGGAAGTAACGCGCTACGGGTAAAGCAATAAGCAAAGATAGCTTATAAATACGCTAGGTAATTTAAGGTGAGCCGCATCAGGTTTTTATGCAATAAAAATCTGATGCGGCTCTAAACACGCAAAAAAATTCAAATATAAAACCCTCTATATTCTCCTAAAAACAAACTACACCAAAATAAAGCAACAATTTAATTACAATAAACTAGCAAAACTCTTAACTATTTGTTACTAATATAGGAAATAATAACTAGGAAGCTCTGATAGTATTGCCTCCTAGTCTTTCTCTATAATGCCTTTAAGCAAGTGACCGCTTTAGGAGTTATTGTGTGACCAAATTAGTACTGTGGTTTATTTTTGCGTCTATGACTTTATTAGGTTGTAGCTCGGTTAAAGAGCCAACCTTTAATAACGATATTGTAGTGATTGATGTAGCTGATTTGAACCAATATTGGGTTGCTAAAACATCTAAGGTAGTTTTCTTACCTGGGCGTCCAAAGTGGATACCTAAAGGAATGGGTAAAGCATCTTTTTTTATTACTATTGATTCTAACGGAACTTTGGTTAGTAGAGAGTTAATTGACTCCATACCTAATGATTGGATGACACAAAAAATATTAGATAAAATGCCAATACAACAATATAAGCCTTCCATAACTAACCCGACTAAAATTCCGGTTAAGGTTAAAATAAACCCAGAATTAAAGGCACTTGTTGATATAACTTAATACTGATTAAACGTGAATATTTAAAACACTAAACTGCAACATCTGGTTGCTTTATATTTTAAGGAAAAATAATGAGAAAACTCGGAATTTCAATTGCTTTATTAGCTTTAGCAGGCTGTGCGTCAACAAATTATTCAGACTTTGACGTTAGTGAAGCTGTAATATCAAAGCTTAAAATTAACGAAACTCATAATTTAAATGAAAGGCAGCATAAGCTAGAAATATCTTTTGATTATGAAATATCTGAATACGTAGATACGAACAATTTATATAATTGTTCTGTACAGTTTTTAGCTTTAGATGGCACAACAATCTCAATGTCGAATGGTAAAAAATCACCTTGTGAGTTGAATAAAGCCAAAGGCAAAAAGTCTATAGTATGGCCAACCATATTAGATAAGGCGCACTCTCCTTCTGAAGAGCAGCTTTCTAAAATAAAGTACCCTATAGAATACTTTGTAGCTATTCATCAACGAACAGGTAAAAACACGAATAGAATAATCGGAAAGTCCGCCATCCAAGTTAGCACGGTAAAAATATAGCTCACTAACGATCTAATACAGTTTGTAGAGATTATACCAATATAAAAAAGGCGAACATTTTACAATGTTCGCCTTTTTTATAACAGTCAGCTAATTACTCTTGAAAGTAAGTGCCCCAACCGTCGTATTCTACTTCGCATTCAACAGCAAGTGCTGCCAGCTTATCAACGTCTTCCATTATTACGTCAACATCAAGCTCTGACTCTACAACTATGTCAAAACTCCAAATTTTTGCACCGTCTTCAAGCTCAAGCTCTGCTGGCTCTTCTACATCGTAGCCTAATTTAAAAGCGGCTAATGCGGCCTGCTCTAACTTAGGGAAGTCTTCACATACAAAGTGATGTTCTACTTCGTAAAGTATTTCAGGGTCTGAACCATCTTCGAGTAATGAAGATACGATGTCTTCACTTATTTCACGCCAGTTTTCCATTAATTTTCTCTCACTTGAGCATCTAATTCAGTTATTTTAGCAGCCATAATACTGTGCACACTTTTAGCGTGCTCGCGCGCGCTGATGTTTTTATCAAGCGATATGGGGGCTAACATTTCAATATAAATTGTACCATTATCCCAACGATTTAGTTTAATGGTTTTATGCGTTGTGCTCATACATACGGGCACTATGGGTACTTGCGCACTTAAAGCGGTATGAAATGCGCCTGTTTTTAAAGGTAATAAACCGCGTCCGTAACTGCGTGTACCTTCTGCAAACATCCATACTGATAAGCCATTTTTCTTTATTTTTTCAGCGGCTTTAGAAATAGTTCCCGCAGCTTTTGAGCGGTTTGTACGATCAATTAAAATATTCCCCGAAAGCCAATACAACTGACCAAAAAATGGCACCCACTTTAAGCTTTTTTTACCTACGCTCACGCAGTTTTTAGGCACCATTGCAGGAATAGTAAATAAGTCATAACTATTTTGATGATTTGCCACATAAACCGCAGGACCAAGATTTACGCTATCCGGATGGTACTTTCGTACAACTTTAACGCCCAGCATTTTTGCTACTGAGCCAAACCAGCTCGCTATAATATGCACATTATTAGGATGAAATGGCCTCACTATTGATAACAGTAACCCAAAAATACAACTTAATAATATAAACAACAGCATAATAAAAATACGTATAACAGCAAGCAACAGAGCGTCTCCAAATATAATCGCGTTAAGCCAGCGGCTATTATAACGTTATTTTATGATCTACACGAGAAAATAGCGCACAAGTGTACGCTCAATTTTATAACAAACTAAATTTATAACAAAAAAATGGCCTGCATAAGCAAGCCGTTTAATATGAGCGAATGTGAATTAATCGCTACTCATCAATAGCATTTTCAATTGGCTCGTCGTTTTGCGGGCTAAACTCTACAACAGCTTCGTCTACTCTTTGTAGGCCTCGTGGTAGTTTATTACCCCTACGCCCTCGCTCGCCATAATAATGCTCTAAATCACTTGGTTTAAGCGTTAGTTTTCGCTTACCTGCATGCAGCGTTACACTACTGCCCTCAGGCACTACTGCTAATACTTTTACAAACTCTTCGCGGGCTTGTACTTTAGCCCCCGGAATAGAAATTATTTTATTACCTTTACCTTTACCTAGTTTTGGTAAGTCGCGCAGCGGAAATAACAACATCCGCCCTTCGTTGGAAATGGCCATACAATAATCACTAGCGACCTCGTTAACCCTAATTGGCGACAGTAATAAACCGCCTTTAGGTACGCTCACCAATGCTTTGCCGTTTTTGTTTTTACTCACTAAGTCTTTAAAGTCAGTAATAAAGCCATAACCTGCGTCTGATGCCATAAGTAATACTTGGTTATCTTCACCCATTACTACATGCTCAAAGTTAGCGCCTGCACTAAGGTTAAAACGCCCTGTCATGGGCTCACCTTGGCTACGTGCTGAGGGCAGGCTATGCGCATCGGTTGCAAACGCTCGTCCTGCTGAATCTAAAAACACGGCGGGCTGGTTACTCTTACCCCGAGCTGAGGCTCTATAAGCATCACCGGCTCGATAACTTAACCCTTGCACATCTAAATCATGTCCTTTGCCAACGCGTGCCCAGCCCTTGTCTGAAAGCACCACAGTGACCGACTCTGATGGGATTAAATCTTTTTCATTTAACGCTTTTGCTTCTAGGCGTTCAACAACTGGCGAGCGACGGTCGTCGCCATATATTTCAGCCGCTTCTTGAATTTCTTTTTTAAGCAACGTTGACATACGACGATCTGAGCCTAGCGTTTGCTGCAATTTATCACGCTCTTTAGCGAGTTCATCTTGCTCACCACGTATTTTAAATTCTTCTAACTTAGCTAAATGACGAAGTTTTAGCTCTAAAATAGCTTCTGCTTGTATGTCTGTTAAATCAAAGCGCTCCATTAATACTGGCTTTGGTTTATCTTCGCTGCGAATAATTTCAATCACTTCGTCAATATTTAAAAAGGCTGCTAATAAGCCTTCTAAAATATGTAAACGCGCTAACACTTTATCTAAACGATATTGTAGACGTCGACGTACTGTTTCGCGTCTAAACACTAACCACTCGGTTAAAATAGTCAGTAAATTTTTAACTTGCGGACGCCCATCTAGGCCAAGCATATTTAAGTTTACACGATAGCTTTTTTCTAGATCTGTGGTGGCAAATAAGTGCGCCATTAACGGCTCAGCTTTAATGCGATTTGAACGCGGAATAATGACGATTCGAGTCGGGTTTTCGTGATCTGACTCATCGCGTAAATCGGCTACCATTGGCAGCTTTTTAGCGTTCATTTGCGCTGCAATTTGCTCCAGTACTTTACCACCAGAGCACTGATGTGGCAGTGCGGTAATAACTATATCACCCTGTTCTTGTGTATAAACAGCACGCATTTTGATTGAACCACGCCCAGTTTTATATATTTTGTGAATATCGGCTTTTGGGGTAATTATTTCTGCGTCTGTAGGGTAATCTGGCGCATGTACTAAAGTAAGTAATTCTTCAAGCTCAGTTTTTGGTTTATCAAGTAATAAGCAACAGGCACTGGCTACTTCACGCACATTATGAGGCGGAATATCGGTTGCCATACCAACTGCAATACCCGTTATACCATTGAGTAATATATGCGGTAAACGCGATGGCAGTACCACAGGCTCATCCATGGTGCCGTCAAAGTTTGGCGTCCAATCTACCGTCCCTTGGCCTAGCTCTTTGAGGAGTATTTCAGAGAACTTAGATAAACGTGCTTCGGTATAACGCATTGCCGCAAACGATTTAGGATCGTCGGCCGCGCCCCAGTTTCCTTGCCCGTCAACCAATGGATAACGATAAGAAAACGGCTGCGCCATTAATACCATGGCTTCATAACAGGCACTATCACCATGGGGATGGTATTTACCTAGTACGTCACCTACGGTACGGGCTGATTTTTTATACTTGGCATTAGCCGATAACCCCAGCTCGCTCATAGCATAAATAATACGTCGCTGTACTGGTTTTAAGCCATCGCCCACATGGGGTAATGCCCTATCCATAATTACGTACATAGAATAGTTTAAGTAGGCGTCTTCGGTAAAACGACCCATTGTTTGTTGCTCAATTCCTTGCATTAGCAAGGTATCTGTATCACTCATTAAAGCTTACCTAGTTTTTCTTATAGCTTACACGGTAGATCACATTGGCGTAATCATCGCTTACCAATAGACTGCCGTCACCTAATTCTGCAAATGCAACAGGGCGTCCATATGTTGTTTCGTCTTGCATAAAGCCTGTAATAAATGGCGTATATTTAGTTACACGGCCTTGCTCAATGCTCGCTAATGCCACTTTATAACCTGACTTTTTAGAACGGTTCCACGAGCCATGTTCAGCAACAAATAACTGCTGCTTATAGCTTGCTGGAAATTGCTTACCGTTATAAAAATGAATACCCAAAGGCGCTACATGCGCCGGTAAGGCTAGTGCAGGTGAAGTATAGTCGGCAATTTTTTTACCTTTTCCAAATTCAGGGTCAATAATCGCGCCTGCGTGAACATACGGAAAACCAAAATGCTCGCCCTCTTTAGTGACTCTATTTAACTCATCTGGCGGAATGTCATCCCCCATCATGTCGCGACCATTGTCGCTAAACCATAACGCTTGTGTGCTAGGGTGAAAGTCAAACCCTACTGAGTTACGTACGCCTTGCGCCAGTGTAGTAATTTGCTTGGTTTCTACGTTTAACGCAAAAATACGGCCAAAACGCTCGTCTTCAGCGCAAATATTACAAGGTACACCAACCGGAATTATTAGCTCGCCAGTTGGGGCAAAGCGTAAAAATTTCCAACCATGATGTCGCTCTGATGGCAGCGCATCGTAAAGCACCTCAAACTGTGGGTTTTTTAGTTGCGTATCAATATTTTTAAAACGAATGATGCGGTGTACTTCACCAACATATAAATCGCCATCTTTCATTGCTAAACCTGAAGGCATATTTAAGCCTTCTGCAACCAGCATTTTTTTATCTGCTACGCCATCGCTGTTATGATCAATAAGTGCATATACATTGCCTGCTTTGCGCGAGCCAACATATACTATGCCTTTTTTTGATACTACAACTTGCCGTGCATTTTCAACATCACTGGCAAATAAGCTAAGCTCAAACCCCGGGGCTACCGTGAGTTTATCTAATATATTTTTAGCCATTACGGTATTGCTAGTTAAACCTAGTAATAGCACTATTTTTAGTACCGTATTCATATATTCTCCTTGTTTTTTAAACGCAGACGCTAATTAAACTTGTGCCTTGTTACCGTGATCCTCTAGCCATTGACGCCTATCTGCAGAGCGCTTTTTAGCCAGTAACATATCCATCATTTCCATGGTTAATTCTTCTTCATCCAAGGTGAGTTGCACTAAACGCCGGGTATTTGGATCCATAGTAGTTTCACGCAGTTGCAACGGGTTCATTTCACCCAAGCCTTTAAATCGCTGTACGTTTACTTTACCGCGTTTTTTCTCAGCTTCAATGCGCGCTAAAATACCGGTTTTTTCGTCTTCATCTAGTGCGTAATAAACATCTTTACCAATATCGATTCTAAAAAGTGGTGGCATAGCAACATACACATGCCCTGCTTTTACTAGTGGCTTAAAGTGGCGCACAAATAAGGCGCACAATAGGGTAGCTATGTGTAACCCATCCGAGTCAGCATCGGCTAATATACATATTTTATTATAGCGCAGCGCTGTTAAATCGTCTGAATCTGGGTCTATACCTAATGCCACCGAAATATCGTGCACCTCTTGCGATGCTAATATTTGCCCCGAATCAACTTCCCAGGTATTTAATATTTTACCACGCAGCGGCATTATTGCTTGAAACTCACGATCTCGCGCTTGCTTAGCCGAGCCACCTGCCGAGTCACCTTCCACTAAAAATAGCTCGGTGCGATCGTTATCTGCGGCACTACAATCGGTTAATTTGCCCGGAAGTGCAGGCCCTGCGGTTACGCGTTTACGGATCACTTTTTTAGCAGCACGTAAACGTCGCTGCGCATTAGAAATACACAATTCAGAGAGTTGCTCTGCAATATCGGTATGCTCGTTTAGCCATAAACTAAAGGAGTCTTTTACTACGCCCGATACAAATGCCGCACATGAGCGCGACGATAACTTTTCTTTAGTTTGACCGGCAAACTGCGGATCTTGCATTTTAACTGAAAGCACATAACTACAACGCTCCCAAATATCATCTGGGGTGAGTTTTACACCTCGTGGTAATAAATTTCTAAACTCACAAAACTCACGCATTGCCTCAAGTAAACCTTGGCGTAAACCGTTTACATGAGTACCGCCTTGTGCGGTAGGTATTAAATTTACGTAACTTTCAGCTATTGACTCGCCCCCTTCAGGTAGCCAAATCAATGCCCAGTCAGCACCTTCAATTGAGCTTGAAAACTCACCTACAAAGGGCACATCTGGTAATGTTTCGTAGCCTTTAATGGCTTCAATTAAGTAATCTTTTAAACCCGTTTCGTAAAACCATTCTTGGGTTTCTTTAGTTTGCTTATTAACAAACTTAATGCGTAAGCCTGGGCATAACACGGCTTTAGCTTTTAATAAGTGATTTAGTTTAGTGATTGAATAGTTAGGCGAATCAAAGTAACTAACGTCTGGCCAAAAACGTACTGTGGTACCGGTATTGCGCTTACCCACCACGCCAATTACGCTTAAGTCTTCAACTTTTTCGCCATTTTCAAATGCCATTCTGTATTGCTGGGCATCTCGTCTAACGGTCACTTCTACGCGGGTTGATAGCGCATTTACAACCGAAATACCAACGCCGTGTAAACCACCCGAAAACTGATAGTTTTTGTTAGAAAACTTACCACCAGCATGCAGTTTGGTAAATATTAGCTCAACCCCGGGAATACCTTCCTCTGGGTGAATATCAATAGGCATACCACGGCCATCGTCACTCACTTCGAGCGAGTTATCTTCGTGTAAGATCACATCTATTCGAGTGGCATGGCCGGCCATTGCTTCATCGACACTATTATCGATAACTTCTTGGCCTAAATGATTTGGCCGCGAGGTATCTGTATACATACCGGGGCGGCGTTTTACCGGATCTAACCCATTGAGTACTTCAATAGCTTCGGCGTTATAATTTTGCTGACTCATAATTTTTATCTTTATATGCGCTAACTAGTTTTATTTAATTTAAGAAAATCGACAATGCTTGCAATAGTGCGCTCAAAGCCAATAAAGCTGTGATCACCACCAAATTCTATTAATTGCTTACAGTGTGAATAATAATTTACTGCGTGTTGAAAATTTAACACTTCATCACCCGTTTGTTGCAACAAGTACAACAACTCAGGGTGCTTTAACTCGCTCAATGTTAATACTTTTAAAGCATCTATATGACGGTTATTTAGTTCATAATTATAATCTTGATACGGATTATAATTTGCCCCAAGTAAAGGCTGTAATAAATTGCCCGGTGCTACCGCTGGGTTAATAACCACCGCAGGAATATGATAACGCTGCGATAAATAGGTGGCAAAAAAACCGCCTAATGAACTACCTAATAACGCGGTATTAGGTGTGATTAACTGCTCTAACTCGATAATAGCTTGCAGAGGTTCGTGGTTTAAACGTGGTACATAATAGTCAACATCATAGTGTGCCATAAGCTCACCAAAGCGCACAGCTTTATATGATTTTTCAGAACTATTAAAACCGTGAATATAAATTACGCGCTTAACCATATCACGTCCGTATTTATATGCACTTGCCCTTGCGATGAGTTTATATAAAGCATTCTATAAGCTGGGCCATTATTTTGCTGTTGCCACGCTTTACTGTGCTTAGTAAATTGCACTGAGCTTGCCGGCGTAGCGTAAATATCAAGCTCTCTAAAACATTGCGTATAATCATTATGCACATGACCATGAATAAGCGCAGCAACATTGCCATTATTAACCAAAGTATTTAATAGTTGTGGGCCATTTTCAAGCATATGTTTATCTAAATAACCGTTTATTGGCAACGGATTATGATGGCAAAATACCAGTTGCTTACTAACTGGCTGCGCTAAACAATCGGATATTTCATTTAAATGCTCACTTGTCACCCAACCGGCTGGAGTGAGCCCTTTGGAGTTAATAAGTAATAGCTCAATATCAGTGCTTGCGTTATTAGTTAGGCTATTAGTTAGGTTATTAGCCACTAAGCGTTTTGCCGCTTTTATTTGTCCACCACTGATTTGCTCAAGCAAGGCAATTTCGTCATGATTACCTGGTAGCCAAAATACTGGGCAAGTAAGTGTACTGTTGCTTATAAGCTCACTAAATAATAAGTAAGATTCCACACTATGATCTTGTGTTAAATCACCGCCAAATACCACTGCATCTAGTTGTTGTAACGCCATATGTTCAAGCGCTTGTTGAAAATATGTGGCTGTATTTACCCCAAAGTACTCAGCATTTCTATCGGCAAATAAATGGCAATCTGTAACATGAGCAATACGTAAAGATGGCTTATTAAAAGTATAAGTATCATCAAACCAAGCCATTATTTACATCCCAATTTAGCGTGGCTTGGCCATGCTCAACACACGCCACCAGCCAATCATATAAAAAGGCGTTAAGCTGATATTTTTCATCTTTTTGATGCATTTTAGGATTAGGATAACCGTAAGAAGGTTTTATGCGCTGATGATAGTCGTGATGAATAATTTCGGCCACTTTCGCATCATTATAAAGCCTAACGGTTAAGTATAATGGGGTAATGCCTTTTACCATTCCTGATAGCTGTTTAATGGACACATCCATAGTGTATTTAGCCATGTCATCTATTTTTACAGCAAACTCACTGTTACCCAACTTTACCTCGCGAATACTTTGTTTAGTTTGCTCGCTTGGTAATAACTTTAAAAGCCGCACGTAATTATGCTCGCAAAGTGTTAAATACTTTGGAAGGTTTTGAATATATCTTTGGGTTGCTAAAAGTGCTGTCAAAGTACCGCCATTACAATTTATAAATTACTATTTATGTATAAAATTTATGCCCACTTGTTGATCATACCATCACGATTGAGCGCTAACCATTGCAAACAAATAACCGTTGCAGCATTGTCTATTTCCCCACTATTAAGCCGTGCCAGTGCATCATCTAGTGTTAATATATGGGTTTTAATATCCTCCCCTTCCGTTTCTAAACCGTAAACTCCGCTGTTTACTTGGCTTAAATCGGCGCGGGCTAAATATAAATGTAACCGCTCAGTAGTGCCGCCGGGGCTTGAAAGATACGAAAGCATAAACTCGAGCTCGGTTAAATTAAGTCCGGCTTCTTCATAGGCTTCTTTTTTTACTACCGCTGCATAATCCTCACTGCCATCGGTCATACCTGCAATACATTCTAACAGCCATGGCGAATGTTTGCTTTTTATTGCACCAATGCGTATTTGCTCTATTAATAACACTGTATCGGTTACAGGGTCGTAAGGCAGCACGGCAATAGCATCGCCGCGTTCTAAAATTTCACGGCTAATGAGTTGCGACTCGCCACCGGCAAATAATGCATGTTCAAATTGATATAAGTTAATTTTAAAAAAACCATCGTAAAGGTTAGTAATAGGTTTTAATCTCACATCTTGGTGAGTAAATTCGATCAACTTTTTATTGGTCATATAACTACCTCTTACTTATTTTAATAAACTAAAGTGGATTAATATATTCTGTTACACTTACAAACATTGTTTTACTCATTTTTTTTTTAGTTATGAGCCAAAACAGGTTAACATGCCCAATAGTATAAAATTTGTCTAAGGACCGAACCACACATGAAAAAGAACATCCTTGCGGCGCTGGTTAGTTTATCATGCGCAATTGGCGCTACAGCTGCTCACGCTGAAGATTTACTGCAAGTTTTTGAAATTGCGACAGCAAACGATCCTACCGTGTTAAAGGCAAAAGCCCAAGCGGATGCACAATCTTATCAAAGTGATCGTGCGATGAGCGCATTATTACCTCAAATAGGTTTAAGCTTAGGCTACGAAAAAAGTGACTCTACCTCTTTTCAAAGTGTTGGCGATTTATCAAATCAAGTTAAAGTAGAAAGCGATACTGACCAATTCACTCGTGGTGTTAGCTTAAGCCAAACACTGTTTGATTTAGGCGCATGGAATAACCTAGGTATTGCTGATAAACAAGCTCTACAAGCCAGTGCACAGTACGATTTTGCCAAGCAAGATTTAATAGTACGTGTTGCCGATGGTTACTTTAATGTATTAAGTGCTATCGATAGCCTTGAATTTGTTAAAGCTGAAAAGCGCGCTATTGAACGCCAATTAGAGCAAACAAAGCAACGCTACGCGGTAGGCCTAACTGCTATTACCGACGTACACGAAGCTCAAGCTCAGTTTGATAACTCAGTAGCACAAGAAATTGTTGCCGGTAATGCCGTAGAAACAGCACGTGAACTACTGCGCGAAATAACAGGTAAGTACCACGCAAAACTTGACGTTTTAAATACCGAAACATTTTCAACTGTAAAGCCAAATAAACCCTCTAGCGACTTAGTTAAAGTGGCTGAAGAAAAAAACTTAAATTTACAAGTAGCAAAAGTCACAGTTGATATAGCTAAAGATCAAATTGAGCTAGCGAAAGCAGGCCACTACCCAAAATTAACACTTGATGCGCGTTACGGTGATTCTTTAACCAATCGCGACATAAACGGTGCAAGTTTTGATAACCAACCTCGTGCCGATTCGACCACTATAGGTATTAACTTTAGTGTGCCTCTTTACTCAGGTGGTGCCACGGTTGCTGCAACTAATCAAGCACGTGCATTTTACGTCGCTGCAAGCCAAGATTACGAAACTAACTATCGCGCAGTTACACGCACAGTTATTACTTCTTATAATCAGGTGGTTTCAGATATAGCGACCTTTAGAGCGCTAGAGCAAGCGGTTATATCTGCCGAAAGTGCACTTAAAGCAACTGAAGCAGGTTTTGAAGTAGGTACTCGTACTATTGTTGATGTACTTGTTAGCACACAAAATTTGTACAATGCAAAACGTAACCTTGCCAATGTTCGCTATCGCTACGTGGTATCTACGCTGCGTTTAAAGCAAGCAACAGGAACACTGACAAATGCTGACTTAATGGCGATTAATAAAGGTTTAAACGCAATTTAACACAGCTTAGTCTAGTAACTAAAAAGCCAGCATTTTGCTGGCTTTTTGTGTTTTATAGCGCTTAGCGTTAAACTAGCGTTTTTATTATTAGAGAATTTTTTGTGGTTACCTCATCTCCTTTTAAAATATCTTTTTTGGGTCCTCGTTACTGGTTAACTTGGGTGGGTGTTTTCTTTTTATATTTAATTTCGTGGCTACCACAAAAGCTACAACTAGCAATGGGCAAGCAGCTTGGCCGATTAGTGCATAAATATATGAAACGACGCCGCCATATTGCTGAGGTAAATATAAAACACTGCTTCCCAGATATGAGCGAAGCAGACCAGCAAGCATTAGTATTAAAAAACATGGAAAATACCGGAATGGCTATGGTCGAAACTGGTATGGCATGGTGGTGGCCAAAGTGGCGAGTACAAAAAGCTTACGGCTCAATTAAAGGGCTTGAGCACTTTGAGCGCATTCAAGCGTCGGGCAAAGGCGTGTTAATGCTAGTTCCGCATATTTTGCATCTTGAAATGGCGAGCCGTGTAATGGGATTAAAATACCAAGGCTTAGGTTTTTATCGCCCGCACAACAATCCGCTTATGGAATACTTTACTACCAATGGTCGCTTGCGCTCTAACGAATATTTAATTGGCCGAAAAGACGTAAAAGGTTTATTAAAAGCGCTTAAAAACAAAAAAATATGTTACTACTTACCTGATCAAGATTATGGTCGTAAGCATTGTGAATTTGTGCCATTTTTTGCCGTACCAGACACAGCAACAACCACAGGAACGCTAATGTTTGCAGCCAGTAAACACTGTGAAACAGTTAGTTTAGTTAGCCGTCGCGACGAACACGGTAAATACCACTTAGAGGTATTACCTGAACTTGAAAACTTCCCCAGTGGCGACAACAGAGCCGATGTCACTCGTGTTAACCAACGCATAGAGCAAGCAATTAATGCCGCTCCTGAGCAATATATGTGGCTACACCGCCGTTTTAAAACACGCCCCGATGAAAATAGCACTTCTTTTTATTAAAAGTAATGGTATAACAATAGATAATAAAAATAAAAATGAGTACCAACTATGTGGTTCTGGATTAAACATTTATCACTGGCTGCGGGGCTAATAATTCTCGCAGTCTACTTTTTATTAGGTGATGGTCCAGTATTTGATTTTAAAGAATCAAACAATGCAGCGGCGCAAGGATTAAGTCGGTTTTACTCTTCAATTCGTAATAAAGTGAGCGACGAGCAAGGTAAGTTTGTATTGCAGCTTAAAAAGCCAGAACAAACTCTTGAGCGTGTTTTAGCTGAGCGCATGCGTATTATTGAACCGATTCCAAAAACCTGGACAGGTAAAATTGAGCCTCGACGCTTTGAAAACGGGTCAACACTAAAAAAGGCGTTATCGCAATATGCCAGTAATGAAGGCATAGAGTTATATTGGTATTTAAGTAAAGATTACGTCGTTAAAGATCATTTTAGAGTCGATAGCAATTTCACTTCTACCTTGTATCAAGTAGGGCGTGCAATTAACGACGACTTTGAAAACGAAGTATACACTTACTTATGTCATAAACAGCGCGCGGCCGTAATTACTGAACTACCTTCTGAATTTGTTCGCACTAACTGCTTACAACTTAAAACTTGAACTTAATAATTAGCACTTTGATACTCATCTGAGTATCAAAGTGACGCGCGCTTAACCAAAGTTCAAGTTAACTTAATTCAAACACAGTTTGCCAGATTGCAGTTACATTTTTAATGTCATCACTAAATTGTGCACGCTCTGCGCGGCGCCCTTGCTGATCTAAACTCAACACATGATAGCGCGAACGGTAATTAATATACGCCTGAATTAATTGCTGCTTTTGCGCCTTGGTAATGCAGCCAAGCTTTGCAGCATCAGTTAAAATTCTGACGTTATCGGAATACACACATAGCTCTTCAAATTGTTGCGCATAATTTAGCACTAAGTACTGAGTAATAAATTCAATATCTGTCATTGCGCCAACATCTTGCTTTAAATCAAATTGCTGCTCATTTCCTGTTGCTAAATGTTCACGCATTTTTTCACGCATTTTTATTACATCGTCTTTGAGCACTTTTTTATCGCGCGGCTGACACAGTATATTTTTACGAATTTGCGCAAAACGCTCAACAAATTCAGCTTGCCCTAAAATCAGCCTAGCTCGCACTAGCGCTTGATGCTCCCACGTCCATGCCTGTGTTTGTTGGTAATGATTAAAGCTCTCTAGGTTAATTGCCAGTAACCCCGATGCGCCTTCAGGGCGTAGTCGTGTATCAAGCTCATATAAAATCCCCGAAGCGGTTCGGGTATTAAATAAATGCATTAAACGTTGCGCCAATTTTAAATAAAATTGCCTTGAATCTATTGGCTTTACACCATTAGTTTGGCTGCTGCCATCGTGGTTATGTACAAAGACTAAATCTAAATCAGAGTCATAACCCACTTCAAAGCCACCGGTTTTACCATAGGCAATAACCGCAAAACCTTTGCTTTCGTCGTTAGTACTAGGTGGCATACCAAAGCGTTTTACACAATTGTGCCATGCAATATTAACGGCCTGATCGACAATAGCCTCCGCCAGTGCCGTTAAATGATCGCTCACCTTCATTACATCCATAACATCGGTGGCATCGGCAGCGGCAATTCGTAACTGATGCGTTTGTTTAAACTGTCGTAACGCCTCCATTTGCATTTCTAAGTCGTCGGGCTCAATACGTAAAAAATATTGCCTAATTTCGTCTTTATAGGCGCTTAAAGGTGTTGGCTTATAAAGTACTGCGGGGTCTATTAGCTCATCAAGCAAAATAGGGTAAAGCGAAATATGCTCACCTATCCATTTACTATAACAACACAATAATACTAACTGCTTTAAGGCACCTGGGTTTTCGTATAACAGCTCTAAATAGGCGGTACGCGAAATTATTTTATTGAGTATTTGGCAAATAACATTAAATGTTTCGGCAGTGGCATTAAAGTCGTTCATTTGTTTGAGTAAAACCGGCATTAATTTATCAAGAATATTACGCCCTCGATTACCCACTTTTGCTTTAGATATACGTTGTTTAAAGTCGTGTAGTGGTGTTTGCCAATCTTCCCTGGGATCATTTAAAAAACTCACATCACCATGATCCCAAGTACTAATAAATGCGCCTTCGCAAGTATCTAGCGGCTCGGTTTCCTCCCCTATTACATGATTAAACTCATTATGAATTTGCCCCATTACATGCTCTAAATAGCTTAACGTAGCGCTAAAGTCGGGCTGATTGAGTAAATAGTTTAAACGTTGCTGATTTAGCTCCTCATCCGGGAGGGTTTGCGTTTGTTGGTCATCAAATATTTGTAGGTACTGCTCTACTTTACGCAGGTATAAGTAGTTTTTTTGCAGATCTTTTGCTTCAAGCTCATCAATTACTTGGCTTAAGCTAAGCTCTTTAAGGGCGTGTAATAATGATTGAGTTTGCAAATTAGCCTCTCGCCCACCACGTACCATTTGTAGTGCTTGTACAATAAATTCAACTTCTCGTATTCCGCCTGCGCCTAGCTTTATATTGTTGGTTAGGCGCTTACGACGTACTTCTTGAGCAATCATCAACTTCATTTTTCGCAGCGACTCAATCACCGAAAAGTCAATATAGCGTCTATATACAAACGGCTTTAATAGCTGGTTAAACTCGCTAAAATAAATGTTAGGCGTGCCAATTAAGCGCCCTTTTAACATGGCATAACGTTCCCAATCACGGCCTTGCTCTTGGTAATAATCTTCAATTGCATTAAAGCTCATAACTAACGGGCCACTTTCACCAAAAGGTCGCAGTCGCATATCTACTCTAAATACTTGGCCGTCAACGGTCACTTGATTAAGTGCGGTTATTAACTTTTGCGCCACTTTGGTATAAAACACTTGGGCTTCGAGCGAGCGACGCCCGCCTTGGGTTTTAATATTGCGAGGATAGGCAAAAATAAGATCTATATCTGATGAGTAATTTAGCTCTTGTCCGCCAAGCTTACCCATTCCTAACACCATTAAAGGCAATGGCTGACCTTGTTCATTTAAAGGCTCACCATTGGTTTTTGCCACCTGTGTATAAGCCCACTGATTTGCACTTTCTATTAGGTTATCTGCTAATTGGCTTACATACTTGATACTATCGGCAATTGGGTTGTCGCAACATAAATCTAAAAAAGCCACTTTAAGCCAGTACTTTTCTCGGTATTGCCGCAGTAATTTATGGCAATCGCGCTCATCAATATTATTTAGGTCTAAGTCAATAAAAGGAGCTGCAATCACCCTATTTTTAATTTCGGTGTTACATAATAACCAGTTTTTTAGCTCAGGTTGCGATGTTAAACAGCGCCATGCAAAGTCACTCAAGGCTAATAACCGTACCAGCGCTAATTCTTGCTTTTGTTGTGGATAAAGCTGTTCGAAGCGTGTTTCGCCAAGTTTTTGTAATTGAATGGGAAGTTGCTTTACGTTACTCATCAATACTCTCTTTTATATCATCAATAACCGTACTAGAATGATTAAAAACCTATTAAGGTAAATACTACTTAGGAAAACCATGTCATATTTGTCATTATCTAACACTAGTTTACTTGCGATTGCTATTAGTTTTATTGTTATTTGCGTGATCATAATGAGCTTAAGAATAACCACTCAACTAAAAGCAAAACAAGCGCTTAAAGATGAGTTAGCGCAGCATGATAACTTTGCAATGGGGATTAGTTTTGCCTCAGAAATATCGGTGGTGATTGCCTCAGTAGCATTTTTATTTGATGAAATAAGCATAAGCACAGCGCAATCGAACCCATTAAAAGTGATCTTTTTAATCGTTTTATTATTTTTATTTATTAAAGTAGGTCACTTAATTCATCGCAAATGGATTTTGCATCGCTTTAATGAAGAAGCCGCTATTTTAAAACAAAATGTCTGCGCCGCACTAGTCGACTCAGGTATGTTAATTGCAAACTGTATTATTACTTTAGGGCTTTACACTTGGACTCACACTCAAGGTTTTAGCAGTTTACTCATTGCCTTTGTAAGTTTTTTTGTACTACAAGGTATGTTTGCTTTTGATAGTAAAATACGTGAATACCACTTTGCCAAAGCTAACCAAGGCGCATCGCTACAAAGTAACTTTGGCCTTGAAAATACCTCTATTGGTATTCGTTACGCGGGTAAATCAATTGGTTTATCGCTGGCCGCGTATGCTGGTTTGTCCAGCGCAGCGTTTCAAAATGGTAAGATGGTCGAAAATTTATTTACACTCGTGATGCATTGCGGTGTAATGTGGGTGCTACTTTACAGTTTAACTTATGTAATAAAAAAGATTTCGTTACCAAATATCGATACTTCGCTGGAAATTGATCATCAAGATAATATTGGTATTGCTTGTATCGAATTTGCGGTTTTTTGTGCTGTAGGTTATTTGCTTATTAGTATGTTTTCAATTTAACACCAAGCTGATTAAATATAATATTTAATCAGCTTGTGAACACTTTGCTTAAGTGTAATGGGGCCTTATGCTATTTGATGTAACCAATTATCTGTTAGTTGATATAGATAATGAGTTTAGCAGAGCATTTGCTGAGTACTCTTTTAATCATGCTCAGAGCCAATCACCCAGCGGGTTAATAGCAGCTGGTAGCCACACCCGGCAGTTAGTAAAAATGATGTTTGATGAACTTATAAAAGATTACTGCTATTGCGACTTTGAAAATGAAATTAGTGTATCAGAGCTCGCTACCTACTTGCATGATCATCATAAAATTAAAGGCGTATTATTTAACCGTGTTGATTACTTACTTGGCGATGATAAACAGCGCTTTATTTATAACTCACTACACAAAAGTCGCTTTTTAGTTAGCCAAGACGAAAATGGCTTTTCGTTTAGCCCAGTAACAGACCCAGGGCATTCAAATCACTTATCGTGCCATACCGATATAGCACAAGCGTCACTAAACCTAATAGAGACTGATGAGCAATTTAATAAAAATAAATAATTGCACCTAGCTCACAGCTTACTTACCATAGCGGCATATAACTTTTATGCACTAACCAATAAGTGACACCACATGCGAGTTCCTCATATTTATCAGGCATCGAGTATTGCCTTAAACACTCCCGTTACATTAGATGACGACGCTGCAGGGCATATTGGCCGAGTATTGCGAATGAAAGTAGGCGAGCACGTGTCTATTTTTAATGGTGAAGGCGGTGAATACCTTAGTGAAATTATTGAGGTGACTAAAAAAAATGTCGTGGTTATGCCACAACAGCTAAATACTCATGATGTAGAGTCGCCCTTAAAAATTCACTTAGGCCAATGCGTATCGCGTGGCGATAAAATGGATTTTACCATTCAAAAATCGGTGGAACTGGGTATTACCGAAATCACCCCTATTTTTAGTCAGCGTTGCGGCGTTAAATTGATGGGCGATCGACTTGATAAAAAACACCAACAATGGCAAAAAATAGCCATAGCCGCCGCAGAGCAATCTGGGCGTAATTTTGTACCTGTTGTTCATCCGCCGGTAGATCTAAAGCAATGGCTTGCACAGCAAAGTGCAGCAATTAAGCTCACTTTGCATCCACGTGCCGAGCACAGTATCAAAACAATTACCGTCCCAAAAGATGGCGTACGCTTTTTAGTTGGCCCTGAAGGCGGCTTTACTGATGAGGAAATGGCGCAAACAAAGCAACAAAACTTTGTAGATATTCGCTTAGGCCCGCGCGTATTACGCACCGAAACAGCAGCATTAACTGTTTTAAGTGCATTACAGCTGCAGTTTGGCGACTTAGCTAATTGAAATAACTAAAAGTACCCACATATATATATTAATATTCATATTAAGGCACAGCGCATGGCAATTAAGTTAGGCATTATTTCAGATCCTATTAGCGGATTTAATATTAAAAAAGACACTGGTTTTGCAATGATGATGCAAGCGCAAGCACGTGGCTATGAAATTTACTATATGGAAATGGATGATCTTTCACTACGCCAAGGTCAGGCATATGCTACAGCTGCAAAAGCACAGGTTTTTGACGATCCAAACAATTGGTACCAGCTTGAGCAAAAAACCACTATTGCACTTGGCGATTTAGACGTTATTTTAATGCGTAAAGATCCCCCTTTTGATACCGAATACATATACGCAACGTATATTTTAGAGCGTGCCGAACAAGCAGGTACACTCATAGTTAACAAGCCACAAAGCCTGCGCGACGCAAACGAAAAGCTGTTTACAGCTTGGTTTAGCGAACACACGCCCGACACTTTAGTAACGCGCAGCCAAAAGCAAATTCGTGAGTTTTTAGCGCAGCATAAAGACATTATTTTAAAACCGCTTGATGGCATGGGTGGCGCGTCGATTTTTAGAGTTAAAGCAGACGATGCTAACATTGGTGTAATTTGTGAAACATTAACCGAGCACGGCAGTCGCTTTGCCATGGTACAAAATTATGTTCCAGAGATCACTCAAGGCGATAAGCGCGTATTGGTTGTTGATGGCGAAGTAATTCCATATTGCTTGGCGCGTATTCCACAAAACGGAGAAACACGCGGTAACTTAGCCGTAGGTGGACGCGGCGAAGCACGTCCTTTAAGTGAATCCGATTTAAAAATTGCACAAGCTGTGGCACCAACACTTAAAGAAAAAGGCCTAATTTTTGTCGGCTTAGATATTATTGGCGACAAATTAACCGAAATTAACGTAACCGCACCAACCTGTGTTAAAGAAATTGAAGCGGCGTACGATATTTCAATTACGGGTATTTTATTTGACGCAATTGAAAAACGACTCGCTAAATAAGTTAGCGTTATTAAAAGCGCTTTCATATTGTAAGGTTTAAGGTATTCATTATTTTTAAATCGTATGAAAGTGCTTATTTTGTTTTAAAAACATGGGTATGTGCCATACTAAAAATTCATTAACTAAAAAGGGTGAAATCTATGCAGTCATTAGAAAATCATTTTTTAATCGCAATGCCGTCGATGCAAGACCCTTTTTTTAAACGTGCTGTTACCTATATTTGTGAGCACAATGAAGACGGGGCTATGGGCTTGGTAATCAACCAACCTATTAATATTACCGTAGGTGAGTTACTCGATAAAATAGAAATTGATAACGACAAAACTCAGCAAGCAGCGCAAGTTAGCGTATATGCTGGCGGGCCGGTTAAAACCGACCGTGGTTTTGTACTGCACTCTCCAAAGCATGGTTACTCTGCGAGCCAAACGCTCAGCAGTGATATCATGATCACCACCTCTAAAGATGTACTCGCTTCGTTAACCACAGCACAAGCACCTGAACAATTTATTATTACTTTGGGCTACTCTGGCTGGGAGCAAGGTCAATTAGAACAAGAGCTATTGGATAATAGCTGGCTGATAATTAAAGCTGATCCGAAAATTATTTTTGACACCCCCGTTGAAAAACGCTGGGAAAAAGCAGTTTCTATGCTGGGCTTTGATATAAGTCAACTCAGCCCTGAAGCTGGTCATGCTTAACAAGATAAACTTATGACAAAAAAAAACTTCAAGCCGCAAGGCCAGCGTACTGTAATGGGCTTTGACTTTGGCACCAAAAGTATTGGTATTGCTATAGGTCAAGAGCTCACTGGCAGCGCATCGAGCCTTAAAGCTGTAAAAGCACAAGATGGCATTCCTAATTGGGATGACATAGCAGTACAAGTAAACGAATGGCAACCCGATTTAATGGTGGTAGGTTTACCGCTAAATATGGATGGCACCGCCCAAGAGGTAACTTTTAAAGCTAAAAAGTTTGCTAATCGATTACACAATCACTATGCCATACCGGTAGAAACACAAGATGAGCGCTTAACCACCGCCGATGCTAAAGCGCGCTTGTTTGAGCAAGGCGGTTATAAAAACTTAGGCAAAGGCAAAGTAGATAACATGTCTGCGGTGATTATTTTAGAGAGCTTTTTTGAAACAAGTTACGGTGAGTAAAAATATTAGGTGTTAGGCTTTGAATATCAGAGCTTTTAAGCTGATACCCAAAGCCTTCTCTTTAACTTAACTAATATTGCCTTTATCATCAAGGCCATCAATAGTGACCCCTTGTAAAAAGCCCGCCCCTTGCTGCTCATTGTTGCGCAGCTTTATCATTAAGCGCAAATCGTTCGCCGAATCGGCATGGTGCAATGCATCTGCATAATTGATTCGTTGCTGTTTATACAGCTCAAATAAGGCCTGATCAAAGGTCTGCATACCCATTTCTTTCGATTTAGCCATGGTTTCTTTAATACCGCCTATATCACCATTTTTAATTAGCTCTGCAACCATAGGTGAATTAAGTAATATTTCAATAGCAGCAACTCGACCTTGCCCGTCAGATGTGGGGATCAGCTGCTGGGCAATAATAGCGCGTAAATTTAATGCTAGATCGTACTTAAGCTTATCGTGCTTTTCTTTTGGCACTAAATGCATGATCCGATCTATCGCCTGGTTAGCGTTGTTTGCATGCAAGGTAGCCACACATAAGTGCCCTGTTTCTGCAAAGCTTAATGCATACTCCATGGTTTCTTGTGAGCGTATTTCGCCTATTAATATTACGTCGGGTGCTTGGCGTAACGAGCTTTTAAGCGCTGACTCAAAACTTTCGGTATCTAGCCCTACTTCGCGTTGAGTAATAATACTTTTACGGTGTTCGTGTACAAACTCAATCGGGTCTTCAATGGTTAATATATGTCCGCGCTGATTACGGTTTCTATAGCCAATAAGTGCAGCAAGTGAGGTTGACTTACCCGTACCGGTTCCCCCCACAAATAGCACTAAACCACGTTTCGACATAATCACATCGGTAAGTGTAGACGGCAGCCCAAGTTCGCCAATTTCAGGTATTTTAGTAACAATACGACGAATAACCATGCCCGCTTTATCGCGCTGCCAAAATGCCGAAACACGAAAACGTCCTTCGTCAGTGGCAATCGCAAAGTTGCATTCTTTCGTTGTATGAAACTCGGCTTTTTGTTTTTCACTCATTGCCGATTCAACCAACTCAAGTGATTGCTCATCGCTGAGCGGCTCATCATCAAGCGGGGTTAATTCACCATTAATTTTAGCGCTGATAGGCAGTTGGCTTGAAACAAATAAATCAGAGCCTTTTTTATCTATCATTATTTGTAAAAAGTTATTTAAAGATAAAGCCATTAGTATTCCTTAACCACCGAACTGAGTTTTGTCTTGCGCTTTAGCTTGCGCTGCAATATTGGTAACAATGCCATGATTAACTAAGTTTGTTAAACATTGATCCATTGTTTGCATTCCATGCGAAGCGCCAGTTTGAATAGACGAGTACATTTGCGCCACTTTATCTTCACGAATTAAGTTACGAATAGCAGGTACTGCAAGCATAATTTCGTGAGCAGCTACTCGCCCACCGCCAATTTTTTTAAGCAGGGTTTGCGAAATTACCGCACGTAATGATTCCGAGAGCATAGAGCGGATCATGGCTTTTTCTTCACCTGGGAATACATCTATAATACGGTCAATGGTTTTAGGTGCAGAGGTGGTGTGCAAAGTGCCAAATACTAAGTGACCAGTTTCGGCTGCTGTCATTGCCAGGCGAATGGTTTCCAGATCACGTAATTCACCAACTAATATTACATCTGGATCTTCACGAAGTGCACTGCGTAGCGCATTTTTAAAGCTATGTGTGTCGCGATGTACTTCTCGCTGGTTAATCAGACTTAATTTGTTATCGTGGACAAACTCTATTGGATCTTCAATAGTGAGAATATGGTGATGTTTTGTTTGATTTATATAATCAACCATAGCCGCTAATGTTGTCGACTTACCTGACCCTGTAGGGCCAGTTACTAATACTAAGCCGCGAGGATTATCGGCAATGGTTTTAAAAATATCGGGAGCACCTAAATCATCTAGTGTGAGCACTTCACTGGGGATCGTACGAAATACAGCGGCTGGGCCACGATGAGTATTAAAGGCATTAACACGAAAACGTGCTAAATTAGGCACTTCAAATGAAAAATCCACTTCGAGATTTTGTTCGTAGTCCTTGCGCTGGTTATCGTTCATAATATCGTAAACTAGGTTGTTTACATCTTTGTCTCCTAGTGCTGGTATATTAATACGCCGCACATCGCCGTCTACGCGTATCATAGGTGAAACCCCTGATGATAAATGTAAATCGGATGCTTTGTGTTGCACACTAAACGCCAATAATTCGGTAATATCCATTTATGACTCCACAACTAACTGATAAATATATGGTTACAATAGCAGAACGACTCACATCCGCCTACGCTAGAATTGCAGTAGCGGCAAAAAACGCCCAACGAAATAGTAACGAAATAACCTTACTTGCAGTATCAAAAACCAAACCAAGTGCCGATATTATTGCTGCCTACAAGCATGGCCAACGCCAATTTGGTGAGTCTTATGTTCAAGAGGCTGTAGATAAAATAGCGCAACTACACGCATATAGCGATATCATTTGGCATTTCATTGGCCCTATTCAATCAAATAAAAGCGCATTAGTGGCCGCCAATTTTGCTTGGGTACAAAGTGTTGATCGGATTAAAATAGCGAAACGCTTAAACAGCCAACGACCAGCCGATAAAGCCGCGCTTAATGTACTTATTCAAGTAAATATTAGTAATGAAGAGGCTAAGTCGGGTTGCCAGCTTAATGAAGTAGCCGAACTGGCCAGTTTTATTAACCAATGTGAACAATTAACTTTACGCGGACTAATGGCTATTCCGGCTAAAAGCGATGATATTACAACGCAAACTCAATATTTTAAGCAATTACAAACTTGCTTTGATAAACTACAGACCCAATATCCTCAAGTAGATACTTTGTCGATGGGGATGAGCAATGATGTTGAAGCTGCAATTAGTGCAGGCTCAACCATGGTGAGGATCGGCACAGACATTTTTGGCACACGAACTTAAAAGGTGATAACAGATATATGTCAGATAAAACAATCGCATTTATAGGCACAGGTAATATGAGCTACGCCATTATTGGTGGCATGGTAAAAAATGGGTTTAATGCAAACAATATTATTGCCACAAACCGTAACCAAGAAAAGCTGGCCAAAGTGGCAGCCGATTTCAAGGTGAAAACCACCAGTGACAATAACGAAGCCCTGCGCGATGCTGACGTAATTGTACTTTCTGTTAAACCACAAATGATGGGCGATTTATGTAAATCGTTTCAAGAGTCGGGTGTCGACTTTAGCGATAAACTGTTTATTTCAGTAGCAGCTGGTTTAACCGTAAAACGTTTGCGCGAAATGCTTGGCCAAGACGTGAAAATGATACGTTGTATGCCTAATACACCTTCGCTACTTGGCCGTGGTGTATCCGGTTTATATGGCACTGGCGAAACGCCAAGCGAGCACGAATTTGTACAACAAGTTTTTGAATGCACTGGCATTGTAGTGTGGGTTGAGCAAGAATCGCAAATTAACGATATTATTGCAGTTACAGGCTCATCGCCTGCTTATTTTTTCTTATTTATGGAAGCCATAGAAGAGAAAGCCAAAGCACTGGGCTTTAACGATGCAGATGCACGTCGCTTAGTACAACAAACAGCACTTGGCGCTGCCGAAATGGCACTAAGCCAACCCGATATAACCATTTCGCAGTTACGCTCAAACGTAACATCTAAAGGTGGTACTACGCATGCAGCCGTTGAGCATTTAAAAGATAAAGGCTTAACCCAAACCGTTGCCGATGCCATGGATGCGTGTATTACGCGTGCACAGCAAATGGAACAAGAACTTTAAGAAGGTTAAATTATGAATGCCATGCAATTTTTAATCAGCACCCTGTTTGATCTATTTTTAATGGTGGTATTACTGCGTTTTTGGCTACAGTGGGCAAAAGCCGACTTTTACAACCCAATGAGCCAATTTGTGGTTAAAGCCACCTCTTTCGCAGTAAAGCCACTGCGTAAAGTTATTCCTGGGTTTGGAGGCCTTGATTTAGCCTCGCTATTGCTGGCATTTTTTGTTGCCGCAGCCAAAATAAGTGTGCTTATGTGGCTTATTTATAAGTCATGGGCTATACAACCAGTACTTATTCAAGCATTAATCACCGTACTAAAAGAAGGTTTAAACTTAGTTTTTTGGGTACTTATTATTCGCGCTATTCTAAGCTGGGTTAGCCAAGGCTACAACCCAATAGAAGCGGTATTCCACCAGCTGACTGAACCTATGTTAAAACCTATTCGTAAAATTCTACCATCGCTAGGTGGCTTAGATTTATCGGTTTTAGTGCTTATTATTGGTATTCAGTTTTTACAAATGCTGCTTATGGATCTGTTAGTTTAAGCGCTTATTTTAGCTAAAGAGGTCACAAGACCTCTTTTTTATGTTTTAGGAGTTAATTATGCAACGGTTAATTAAATTGTTTTTTATTACCTGTTTAGCTTTTACCTTTAATGCCCACAGTGAGCAAGTTTCCGGCGCGCAGTACAAAGAGTTAGGTCAATGGCAAGTACATTACATCGCTTTTCCTTCAACCTTTGTGCAACCTAAAATAGCCCAAGCTTATCGCCTTGAGCGTAGCGGCTACAAAGGGATTGTTAATATATCTATATTAGCTAATGATACCAATAACACGGCGCAAAAGGCCGTGCTAAAAGGCACAGCTAAAAATCTACTAGGCAATAAACAAACGCTTAACTTTAAAGAAGTAATTGAAGGCGATGCAATTTATTACCTTGCTCAAGTTAACTACACTAACGAAGAAGTTTTACGTTTTGAGATTGAAATACAGCAAGACTCACAATTTCAAAAATTACAGTTTCAGCAAAAATTTTACGTAGATTAAATAACTTATGATAAAAACTTTAGTACTTGCCACAGGCAACCCTGGCAAAGTAAATGAACTTGCAAACATGCTCAGCCCACTCAATATTAATGTTGTGCCGCAAAGCGACTTTAACGTAGGTGAGGTGGCCGAAACCGGTACCACTTTTGTAGAAAATGCCATTATTAAAGCCCGCCATGCTGCCCTAATTACCGGTATGCCTGCTATTGCTGATGACTCGGGATTAGAAGTAGATGGTTTAAATGGTGCGCCAGGTGTGTACTCGGCGCGCTTTGCCGGTGCAGGTGCAACCGATCAAGATAACATAGATAAGCTACTACTTGAGCTGGGTAATAACCCAATTAGAACCGCACGCTTTTGGTGTGTACTGGTATTAATGCGCCACGCTAATGACCCAACTCCGCTTATTTGTAGTGCCAGTTGGGAAGGTGAAATAACCCTAACCCAAAATGGCGAAGGCGGCTTTGGTTACGACCCGGTATTTTTTGTACCAACGCTTAATTGCACCAGTGCCGAGCTTACAAAAGAGCAAAAAAATGCCATTAGCCATCGCGGTCAAGCATTACAAAATTTACTACAGCAACTTAAGCTAAAAGGCGGCCTGTGAACCTACCACCACTAAGCTTATATGTGCACGTACCTTGGTGCGTGCAAAAATGCCCATATTGCGACTTTAATAGCCACGGACAAAAAGGTGAAATTCCTGAAGCTGAATATGTGCAGCATTTAATTGATGATTTAAAAGCCGACCTGCATTTGGTGCAAGGGCGTAAAATTCATAGTATTTTTATTGGTGGTGGCACACCTAGCTTATTAACTGGCGCAGCTTACACACGCCTACTTAGTGAGGTTAAAAGCCTTATTGGGCTTGAAGATAACTGCGAAATAACCCTTGAAGCAAACCCAGGCACCGTTGAAACTGGCCGCTTTAAAGATTATGTAAAAGCAGGTATTAACCGCATTTCTATTGGTGTGCAAAGCATGCAAAACGACAAGCTTAAAGCGCTTGGCCGTATTCATGGCAGCGACGAGGCAAACTACGCCGCAGAGCAAGCTAAAGAAGCGGGGTTAAATAGCTTTAATCTTGATTTAATGCATGGCTTACCTGGGCAAACTCTCGATGATGCACTGGGTGATTTAAAGCAAATCATTGCCTTTAACCCGCCGCATATTTCTTGGTATCAGCTTACTATTGAGCCCAATACACAATTTGCTTCTAAGCCGCCTACCCTGCCACAAGACGAAACCCTATGGGACATTCAAGAGCAAGGCCAAGAGTTACTTGCCCAAGCAGGTTACCTGCAATACGAAATATCAGGCTATGCAAAGCCCGGCTATCAATGCCAACACAACTTAAATTATTGGCGTTTTGGCGATTATATCGGTATTGGTTGTGGCGCGCATGGTAAGGTAACTGATGCAAATACAGGCATAATAACCCGCACCGAAAAAGTTAAGCACCCGCGTGGTTACATGGATCTGATCAAACCTTACTTGTTTAAAAGCTGGCAGGTTGAACAAGACGATTTAGCATTTGAGTTTTTTATGAATCGCTTTCGTCTAGTAGAGCCTTGCCCTATTAACGACTTTAATGCGCTTACACAGCAGCCATTACAAAGCCAACAACACGCGCTACAACAGGCAATTAAAACGGGCTTATTAATACAAACCGATAGCCATTGGCAAGTAACACTGAAAGGTCAGCGCTTTTTAAATGATCTGCTAGAGTTATTTGTTTAACTCTAGGCTCTAGGCTCTAGGCTCTAGGCTCTAGGCTCTAGGCTCTAGGCTCTAGGCTCTAGGCTCTAGGCTCTAGGCTCTACAAAATTATAATAATAAATTTCTAACATCAAGAGGATAAATAATGCGTAAATTTACTTTTATTGCAGCTGCAGTAAGCGTTGCACTACTTGCGGGTTGCCAGCAAGCTACACAACAAGTAACAGCAGTACCTGCGGTACAGGCACAACCAGTACAAAGCGAAATAAACAAAGCAAATACATTTTTTGAAGATACCTTTACTCGTGACGTAATGAGCAGCCCTGTGTATCAAACTTACATGGGTATTAAGCAAGATTACGACAAGTGGGACGATGGTAGCGAAGCTAAAAAATTAAAAGATTTTGCACAAACCAAAGCTGATTTAGTAACGCTTAATAGCATTAATCGTGCTCAGCTTGATGATGCAACTAAAGTAAGTTACGACTTAAAAAAGCAAGATCTTGAAAACTCAATTGCTGACTTCAAATGGCGTTACCACAGTTACCCGGTAAACCAAATGTACGGCACTCACTCTATGATCGCGGCATTTTTAATTAACCAGCATCAAGTAAGTGATGTAAAAGACGCTAAAGCGTATATATCTCGCTTAAACGGTGTGCCAGCAGTATTTGATCAGTTAATTACTGATTTAGAAGTACGTGCTGAAAAAGGCATTATTGCCCCTAAGTTTGTATTCCCGCATGTTATCGACTCAAGTAAAAATATTATAAAAGGCGCTCCATTTGAGCAAGGCGACGACTCTACATTGCTTAGCGACTTTAAACGCAAAGTTAATAAACTAGAAATCAATCAAAGCGAAAAAGACAGCTTAACAGCTGATGCAGTAGATGCTTTAAAGTCGGCGGTTAAACCTGCTTACTCTAAACTGATTAATTATATAGCCCAACTTGAAAAGCGCGCAGATAACCGCGACGGTGCATGGAAATTTCCTGATGGCGAAGCGTTTTATAACAATGCGTTAAAGCGCACCACCACCACAGACCTAACAGCAAAAGAAATACACGCTATTGGCCTTGCTGAAGTAGCTCGTATTCATGACGAAATGCGCGCCATTAAAGATAAAGTAGGTTTTAAAGGCGATTTAGCCGCTTTCATGCAGTTTATGAAAACCGACAAGCAGTTTTATTTACCAAATACTGATGCAGCTAAAGAGCAATATATTAGCCAAGCAACCGACCTAATTAATAATATGAAGTCGCGTCTTGATGAGTTATTTATTGTAAAACCAAAAGCCGATATGATTGTAAAACGCGTTGAAGCATTTCGTGAAAAAGCAGCTGGCAAAGCGTTTTATCAACAACCTGCACCAGATGGCTCTCGTCCAGGTGTTTACTACGCCAACCTTTACGACATGGAAGCTATGCCCACTTACCAAATGGAAGCACTAGCCTATCATGAAGGCATTCCGGGGCATCATATGCAAATTGCAATTTCGCAAGAGCTAGAAGGCGTGCCTAAGTTTCGTAAATTTGGTGGCTACACTGCTTATATTGAAGGTTGGGGTTTATACTCTGAGCTAGTACCAAAAGAAATGGGCTTATACGAAGACCCATATTCTGACTTTGGTCGCCTTTCGATGGAATTATGGCGCGCAGCACGTTTAGTGGTTGATACAGGTATTCACGCTATGCAGTGGAACCGCCAACAAGGTATTGATTACTACGTAAATAACACACCTAATGCGACCTCTGACGGGGTTAAAATGGTTGAGCGTCACATTGTAATGCCATCGCAAGCAACTGCTTATAAAGTGGGTATGCTGAAGATTTTAGAACTACGTGAAAATGCAAAGCAGCAACTAGGTGATAAGTTTGATATTCGCCAGTTCCACGACGTAGTGCTTAAAAATGGCCCTGTACCACTTAACGTACTAGAAAACTTTGTTAATCAGTGGATAGCAAGTAAACAAGCTTAACTTGTAATAACTCAGTAACAATATAGAAGGTCGCTTATGCGGCCTTTTTTTGTTTTATAAGCCAATTGTTTAAGCTAGAGTAGGTAACCTGAGCTCCGGATAATAAAATTAAATATAACTATGATTCAATACATTAGTAAATCTCTTAACCAGTGTTCAGGCTAGGTAATAATAAACTAAGGAGATAAGCCATGGAATTATGCATACAATTACTTAACGCACGCCTTGCTAAGTATCAACTCGACGAGCTTGATAACGACTTTAAGCAGTTAACCCCTGCTCAGCAAGCAAGCCAATTAATGCACTTGTATCAAAGCGCGCAGCGAATGAGTGTTAAATATAACTTTATGCAAAATGTGGCAATCCGTATTTTAACCAGTAACCCTTTACCAACATCGTTTATTAGCCAACTAAGCACCCTAGACGCATTAAGCTTTTTTACACCTGCGCTTAAAGTTAACAAGGGTTTTTTGGCGCAAAATGAGGCCGGTAACACTGTGTTGCATACTGTATTTAAACACCCTGATGCAGATAATTTACCGTTTAACTATGTACGTTCGTTAATGTTATTTGAATCTAACGATGACTTACTAAAAGCGCTGGCACAGCCTAACCTGCAAGGGTTAACGCCAGTTGCCTGTTATATTGCTTATGCAAATAAACCGACTACGCCAATAAAGCATGAGTTCTCGGCGCTACTCGCATTAATGGAAATGGAGCAAAAGCAAAATGCACAAGCAAAACAGCAATTATTAAATGTATTACAAAGCAATACGGTAAACGAAACCACGCTTTTATTAAGCGCTGCCTATTTACAGCGCTCAATAACTCAAGTGATTAATTTACTTAGTCAGAAAGATAATATTCAACACTCGTAACCACGCGAATATTTTTGATTTGCGGCGTATTAGAGTCACGATCACTAATGCTAAATTGCCCTTGGCGAGCCGTTTTTATTTTACCTAATTTTGAATTTGAGTCTTTGGCAAATTTAGTCGCAACTTCACGGGCTTTTTCGGTGGCCTCTTGTACCATTGCTGGTTTAATGTCGTTTAAACCAGTGAACATATACTCCACACGGGTTTCGTAGTTATCTTGCACTATGGCAATATTTTGCTTAGCCAGCTGACTTACCTTGCTCAGGGCATTTTTTACTTTGTCGGGCGCATTTGAATAAACAATAATATTAGAGCGCACTATATATCTAAATTGTTGATTTTCGCTGCCGTATTCGCGAGCTTGTTTATCTATAATTGATTGGCTGCCAGTGCTAATTTCTTCATCATCAAAGCCGTGTAACTTTAAAAATGCAATTACTGCATCGTTTTTGCCCTCAACTCTACTCACTAACGCTTCTAAGTTATTGTCGGCATCACTAAATTGCAGTGGCCAGATCACAGTATCGGCCAGCACTTCTTGCTCAGCCAATCCTTTTACTTGTACGGTACGTTCCATACCTTTGATATCAAGCGCAGCACCTTTTAAAATAAATCCTAAGCTAATTAGGCCTATACTTAAACAAATAGCCGCAATAACAATATTAAAGTTAGATACTTTATTCATTAAAACTCCCTTGTTAAGCGCCTAAAACAACCCTAAACGCTCGAAAATATAATATAAACAGAGTACATTGTGAAATAATAGATAGCAAAGATTAATCAGCATAGGAAAAGCCATGAGTCTCAAGCGGATCAGTCAGTTTTTTAACCCAAGCTCGGTAGCCGTTATTGGTGCATCTAACACGCCAACCCGCGCTGGTTATGTAGTTATGCGCAACTTATTGCAAAGTGGTTTTAAAGGGCCAATTATGCCAGTAACGCCAAACCACACTGCGGTGCATGGTGTACTGGCATACCCTAGTATTGATGCTTTGCCAAAAGTACCTGATCTCGCGGTTATTTGTACTAATAAAAACACTTTAGATCTTATTATTGAGCAACTTGGAAAACTGGGCTGTCATAATGCCATCATCATTGCTGACGGCTTAAGTAACGCACAAAAACAAACTTTAAAAGAGTGCGCACGTAGCCATCAAGTTACGCTGTTGGGCCCAAATTCTTTAGGGTTATTAATTCCTCATATTGGCCTAAATGCCAGCTTTTCACATACCGTAGCGAGCCCTGGCAAACTCGCTTTCGTTTCACAATCGGCGGCAGTGTGCTCAACCATTTTAGATTGGGCAAAAAATAAAGAAATTGGCTTTTCTTACTTTGTGTCAATGGGCGATTGTCTGGATATTAAATTTACTGAATTGCTCGACTTTTTAGGTCGCGATGCTAAAACTACGGCTATTTTGCTCTACATAGATAACATTGAGGACAGTCGCAGCTTTATTTCAGCCGCTCGAGCGGCTGCTTTTAGCAAACCCGTAATTGTAATTAAAACGGGCAGGACCCATGCGGGCGCTATTGCCGCTGAAGCTCAATCGGGAATAGCGCATAGCTCAGATGCGGTATACGATGCTCTATTTCAGCGCGCGGGTATGTTAAGAGTAAACGATTTACGCGAGCTATTTGCTGCAACGCAAACATTAGCCATGCACCCAAAATTATTAAAAGTAGAGCAGCTCACTATTTTAACCAATGGTGGCGGCCCTGGCGTAATGGCAGTAGATGAGCTAATACAAAGTTCAGGTAAATTAACGCAATTGAGTGAAGAGACATGTGATGCACTCAATAAAGTAATTCCTCGCTCAGAGAAGGCCTCAAACCCGGTGGATATTTTTGGTGACTCAGCCCCGAGCCGCTATAAGCAGGCGTTAGAAATTCTACTTAAAGCTCCTGAAGTAAAAAACTTACTGATTATTCACACTCCATCTGCGCTAGCACCTAGCGAAGACTATGCAAATATTATTGTTAAAACCTTACAAGCACTCCCAAAAATGGCGCGCCCGTATGTTATTACTAACTTTACCGGTGAAGATGCCGCCTATGCTGCTAGGCGTGTTTGCGCTAATAACGCGATCCCAACTTATCGTACTCCCGAGGGCGCTGTTGGGGCCTTTATGCACTTAGTTAGTTATCGACGCAATCAAAAGCATTTAACCCAAACACCTGAGTCGAATACCGTAGATACAAAAATTAATAAGTCGGCAGCTAAAGCCTTAGTAAATGAATTTTTAGAAGAAGGACAAAGTTATTTACCGACCCATCAAGCGAGCCAAATTTTAAGTCATTACGGTATTGAGTGTATTCAAACCGAAGTGGCTTACACGCCAACAGAAGCAAAAGAGCAAGCCATTGAGTTAGGGTTTCCGGTGGCGCTAAAATTAATTAGCCCAAGCATTCCTTCAAAATCTGAAGTGGGTGGCGTAGTGCTTAACTTAAATGACGCTCAAGAAGTAGAGCAAACTGCTTTTTCGATGTTATTAAGAATAAAGAACACTTATCCCGATGCCATTATTGATGGTTTTTCGCTACAAAAAATGGCGCCGCGTGCCGGAGCCAACGAGCTGCGAATAGCAATAAAAACAGAGCCTAATTTTGGTCCCGTTATTTTACTAGGAGAAGCAGGCACCGGCCTTGAATACGCACAAGCAGCAGTAGCTTTGCCCCCGCTAAATATGAACCTAGCAAAATACTTAATTGCCGCGGCGCACGATAAAGGCGTACTAAAGGATCGTATTCTACCTGAAAAAGTAGATAAATACCGGCTCTGCGCACTGCTTACTCGCATCTCGCAGTTAGTAATTGATCAGCCCGACATTAGTTCCTTAGAGCTCAACCCTATATTAGCCAGTAATGGGCAATTTTTAGTGCTGGACGCCACCATGACCATTAACCGCTATCGAGTGCAAACGCATCGTAAACGTTTATCTATTCGCCCCTACCCGATTGAATTGGTAGAGGCCGTAACGTTAAAAAATAATACCCAAGCGACGCTGCGCCCAATTAAACCAGAAGATGAGCAAGCACATCAGCAGTTCGATCAGTCTTTAACTAAAGAGGATCGCTATAAACGATTTTTTGGGGAGTTAAGGCAGTTTAATCACGACCAACTCGCTAAAATGACGCAAATAGATTACGACCGTGAAATGGCCTTTATTGTATCTCAAACATATCAAGGGCAGCCTCGCACTCTTGGCGTATCGCGCGTTATTATGGATCCTGATAATTTACAGGCCGAATTTGCCGTTGTAGTGCGCTCAGACTGCCAAGGCCTTGGCCTAGGTCGTATATTAATGACAGCCGCAATTGAGCACTGTAAGCGCCAAGGAGTTAAATCTATTGAAGGGATTACTTTACCAGAGAATACCGGCATGATTGAGCTTGCGCGTAAATTGGGCTTTAAAATAAGCCGCGACTTTGAAGAAGGCAGTATAAATATGGTACTTAAACTATAAATGAACTATATACGAAAACTTAGACAAAAAATTGCGCACACTTTTGAAGCCTCTGGAGAGTATCAGCGCGCGGGGCACATACTTGATGTAATGCTGGTTTGTCTCATAATGGTCAACGTAGTTGCCATTGTACTTGAGTCTGTATCGAGTATTGCTAAGCAGTACCATGAAGAATTTTTCTTATTAGAAATTGTTTCCATAACTATATTTTCTATTGAATACATAATACGGCTTTGGACCTGTGTAGACAGAGTTAAATATGCAGCTATTGAGGGCTCAAATACCAAACGACGCTTGCACTATATTTTTTCGCCTTTAGCATTAATTGATTTAATTGCTATATTACCTAGCTTATTGATGTTTTTCTTTATGCTAGATTTGCGCTTTTTACGAGTTTTAAGGTTACTGCGAGTATTTAAGTTAACCCGTTATTCGCGTGCTATGCAGTTGCTGTTACAAGCCTTTATTGATGAAGGCAGTACACTTTTAGCGGCATTTTTTATTATGGCCGTGGTGCTTATTTTAGCCTCTTGTGGTATTTACTTGCTTGAACACGATATACAGCCCGATAAATTTGGCTCTATCCCTGCGGCAATGTGGTGGGCTATGGCAACGCTAACTACCGTAGGTTACGGCGACGTAGTGCCCATAACACCTATTGGTAAACTATTTGGTGGGGTAATAACCCTAGTGAGTATGGGAATGGTTGCAGTGCCTACCGGTTTACTTGCATCGAGCTTTTCTGAGCAAGTACGCAAACGCCGTCAAGTATTCGAAAATGCAGTACATGAACAGATCACTAACGGCACTCTCAGCGAGGAGCACCTCAGTCACCTTGAAGATCTGCGTTACAAACTAGGGCTGAGTAAACTAGAGGCCAATAAAGCCATAAAAGTTCAGCTTAACGAGCGCAGCGAACACATGTTTTGTAGAAACTGTGGCAAGCGCCCATAAATAGGTTAAAAGTAGTTGTCAGCTTTTAGCTGGCAACTGCACACTAAGGGCTTTCCTTTAATCTTGCTTAAACACGTCGCTCCAATCGCGAGTAATTAAAGGAATAACAGCATTTGTGGGCACAGGTTTACTAAATAAATAACCTTGAAAATAGTCGCAACCAAGTGCTTTTAAAAATACTAATTGATGGGTACTTTCAATGCCTTCTGCCACACATTCTTTATTTAAGCTGTGGGCTAAAGTAAGCGTAGATTGAATAATTGCCTCATCATTAGAATCAACCCCTATATCTTGTACAAAACTACGGTCAATTTTTAATACATCAATAGGAAAGCGCTTCAAATAAGTTAACGATGCGTAACCTGTACCAAAGTCATCCATATAAAGCCTACAACCTAGTTGTTTTAACATATCCATACTCGATAAGGCCTGCTTTGAATCGCGCATTAATATTGATTCTGTTATTTCAAATACAATCGCCTTAGAAGGGATAGCTGCTTTAATTAATGCCTTTTTAATTTCAGGCACCAAGTGTTCAAATTCAAAATCGAGTGCCGATAAGTTAATCGACAAATATAACTCGGGAGCAATTTTGCGCCAAGCCACTAACTCTTCTAAAGCACGGCCCAATGTTTGCAGCATTATTTTTGTAATTAAACCAATACTCTCTGCCGCTAACGAAAACTCTTGAGTGTTCACTAATTGATTTTTTGGCCAGCGTAGCAATACTTCAAAGCCTTCGGTTTTTTGGCTATTAGCACTTATAATAGGTTGATAATAATTACAAAATTCATGCTCTTGATGCGCTTTAGTTAACTGCGATTCTAGGTGCAGTGCTTTTTGCACCCGTTGATTCATCTCTTGCTTATAAAACTTATAGCTCCCTTCTAAATTATCTTTAGCGTGGTATAAAGCAATATTGGCAGCTTTTAATAGATCTTTATATTGCTGCGCATCACCTGGATATGTGGCAACACCAATGCTTAAATTAATATTAATTATTTGACCATTAAGGGCAATATTTTTATTAACACAGCCCATTAATTTAGTGCAAACGAGCAATACCTCTTCTATTTGCTGTATATCTTCCACCAACACAACAAATTCATCACCACCAAATCGAGCTACGCTATCGCTGGGGCGTAAGGTACTTTTTAATCGCTCTGCCACTGTTTTAATCAATTCATCGGCAACTTCTCGCCCTAACGAATCATTAAAGTGTTTAAAGCGTTTAATATTAATATGCAGCAAAGCAACCTTACTGTTATGGCGCTGTGCTTGATCAATGGCATGTATTACACGGTCATTAAATAATGCCCTATTTGGCAGGCTAGTTAGCTGATCGTAGTTGGCGAGTATATGCAGCTCATTTTCTGCTAATTTTTGTGCATTAATATCGGTTAAAATAACAACGTAACTGGTTAGTCTGTGTTCGTTATCGGCAACTGCACTTATTTTAACAAGCACGTGGCGTTGCTCGTTATTAACCAATGTTACTGTGTCTTCGCAAGAAAAGTGCTCCCCTACATTGAGCTTTTGCATAATGCGCAAGTAATCAAAGCGGCTGCTGCGCGAAATTCCTAAATTAAGTACTCGACTAGAGCGCGGCTCAGCTGGGAAGTTAAACGCAGTTTGCAAGGATTTATTAGAGGCGCGTATATTAAAGTTTTTATCGAGTATAAATACCCAATCGCGAGTTTGCTCAAAGGCTGCTGCGAATAAGCGAGCATGCTCTTCAAACACCATTTCACGGGTCATATTGGTGTAAGTTCCGGCCACTTTTTGCGGTAATTTATTATGCCACTCTACTACTTTGCCAAAATCTTTGTACCAGCGCCAATGCCCTTTTGCATGCCTAAGCCTGTAGGTACAATTAAAAGATCCTTTATCTGTAGATAAAAACTCTAACCACTCCAATCTAAATAAAGGTCTGTCTTGTGGGTGTATTTTTACTAAATAGTCATCTAAATTTACGCATTCAACGCTGTAGCCTAATTCATTTATTAACCGCGGTTGATAAATACTAAGGCTGCTTGACTGCCAGTCCCAAACCCCGGATTCACTGCCCTCTAGTGCCAGTTTTAAACGCGCTTCGCTTTCTTTACTTTCTTTGTGAGCTGCCAATAAAATACGCTGTATTTTATTGCGGCGCATTACCCAAGCAACCACTAAAGCAATTAACAATAATGCATATAGCACCACAAAATAAGGGGCACGCCATAGTGGGTATTTCACTTTTATTTTTAAACTAGCGGGCGACGTATATTCGCCGGTTAATGGGTCTTTAGCCCACACTTTTAATTGGTAGTTACCCGGATTTAATTTTGGAAATAACACTCTGTTGTTACGGGTATAACTTTTTTGCCCGTTATCGAGCTGATACTCATAAATAATCCGCTCTTGAAAACTAAACGACATTGCCGAAAAAGCTATTTCTAAACCTATATCGTCATGATTTAATGTTATTTCTTCAAGTGGTTGCTGTAAATTAAGCGACAAGTTTCGCGACATTAAATTGATCCGAGTAATATTAACGTGATCAATTAACGCTTTGGTGTTTTGATTGTTCATTGGGTGAAAATAGGTAAAGCCTTTTAGGCTACCATAAGCAATACGCCCATCTTTTAAATGTGCCATAGCGCCGCTGTTAAATTCTGCAGAGAGCAGCCCTTCTGACGTAGTAAATTGCTGAAAATGCAGTGTAGTCGGGTTTAAACGCCAAATGCCTTTATGACTACTCATCCAAATCATGCCATCGTCATCAAGCACCATATCGTACAATAAGGTACCCAATTTGTTTTTGTCTAAATCAATAGTATGAACAAGTTCATACGTTAAGGCATCAATGCCAATCAGGCCAAAGTTGGATAACGAGAGCCATAAAATATTATTACGATCAACTTCATACGACAGCACATTTATGGCAACATTTTCATGTTGTTTAGGAACCTTATATATTATTTTTAGAGTTAAACTGTGAGGATTAACTTGATATAAAATCCCACCACTAAAAAATAAAGGTTTATCTGGTTGTGTCGATAATGGTGGTAAAAACCCATGCGCTAAAAAAGGGTCAAACTGAGTAAACTCGCCCTCTAACTGGGTTAGTTGCTGGGTATTAATATTATACATAAGCATGCCATGATCTGAGTGCACATAGTACAAGTTACCATCGGGCATTAAAGTAACACCATGAACCCAGCCGGCGATCAGCTTTTGGTTGCTCGGATTTTGTGTTTGCGGCTCAGTTAATTGCAGGCTAACAGGGTCAAAAATAAATAAACCTCTGTTGGAGTGCAGCCATAATTTATTTTTATAAGGCATTATTTTATAAATAGTAAATTCAGTGGTTAGCAAATCAACTTTAAAATCTTGTAAATACGTTTTGCCTATATTTGTTTTTAAATCAACTTCAGTTAAACCATTATGCGTAGCTAGCCATAGCTTGTCTTTATACTCAGTAATACCCCAAATAGAATGATGCGATAAGCCGTCACCGCCAAGCATGCTGCCCTCAACATTGGTAAACTGATAGTTATTATTGGCTAAATAAAACGCCCCATCTGTTTTAGTGGCCACCCATGTTCCACCAGAATTATCTTTAACCATATCAATAATACTCGTATCGGCTAGGGTATATTTACTTTGGTTAATGCGGGTGTTTTTTATTATTTCCCCCGTTTTTAAATTAAACTTGAACAACCCTTTATCAGTGGCTAAATCAATTTTTTCATGGTCATTTGTAATTTGCCAAATGTTTAAATTATCAAGCAATACACTATTGTTAAATGCCACATCGGGGCGCTCAAACATGCTCGATAAATTGCTAATATCAACTTGGTACAACCCTTTAACAGCGCCCACTAATAGCTGATTATTGTTAGCAATAGCAAATGACTTCACATTATTTTGGTAAATATGCTCAGCCTCTGCGCGTAAATGCTCTAATGGCCGCACTTTTTCACTGGCAATATCAAACACATAAGCACCATGACTCGTACCAATAAATATATAGCCATTATAATAAAATAACTTTCTAACTAGGGTACTTTTGTATTTACTCGGAAGCTCAAAAATAGTGGTTATTTCACCACTTTCAATATCAAGCTTTGCAAAGTCACGGCCTCGGCCAATCCAGAGGGTTTTATCATCTATTGCTAACATGCTAAAAACAGATTGATTAATTATCTGCTCTTCGCTTAGCGGCTTTTCTAAAAACTGTTTATAAGAATCGGTAGCTGGATCATAGCGAAATAGCCCTGCCAGCAGTGAGGCAATCCAAATATGCCCTTGGGTGTCTTGATATATGCGGTCAATAATAGCTTCTTCAAGCTCACCATTAGGCCCGTTAATTGGCATTACTTGGTAGCCATCATAACGGTTAAGGCCACCTTCTGTTGCCAGCCATAAGTAACCGTTATTATCAATAAGCATAGTATTAACATAGCTTTGAGATAGCCCCTCACTAGGAGATAAACGCTTCACTTGTGCGTTTATTTGGCTGCTCATTATTAGCATAAGTGCGAGCAAGCAACTTATTGTTCTGTTAATAGCTTTACCCATTCTTGATCCCACTTATTATGTTGCTTTTGATAGGTATTTGACTGCGACGATATACGATATTGGTACACACCAAAAGCACTACTAAGGAATGATTATATGTTAATATCGAGTTAAAACCAATAATGCGGTATAAATCAGGTCTACTTTTAGAGATGAATGTATAAATCCTATAAACTAAAGAGGTTTTAAATCAACTCGAGCTGCTCAAGTAAGCACAACATTAGCCTAACATTAGCGCTAAATACCTTTCAAATTGTTGCTTTAAAGAAGCTTGCTCTGCAATAGGGCGACTATGGAGGGTGTTATATATTTGCTCACGTGTTTTTTTCCCGCGCTTAATTTGATACGCCCAAAAAGAAGCCTCATAATCTAACTGAATTTGATACTTTTGTTCACGAGGTAAATTACATAAATTAAAACTCACAGTAACTCCTATTACTTACTAAAGATGTTTTATTATACTTATAAATAGTTATGAATGCTGCTTTAATAAAGCATCTAGGCCAACAAGCTTAGTCAGCTAAATGCTATATTATGTTTGGGGATTTAATAGCTTATTGGCTCAGATAATTACGAATTTAATCAACAAAGGGCACGCCCCCTAACTAAAAGTCAAAACCTTGCTGATTAATTAATTCGCTAGCGGCAGTAACGTCTAGTTTTTTTGTATAAAACGCTTGTAGCGCTGCTGGCACAAATTTAATACTTTTTTCTTTTGTGCGTTGGTTAACGAATTCCATAAAAAACGCTCATCGCGGCTACGATAACAACCTTTACAATATCCCCTATTATTAACCAAACAAATACTCTTGCAAGGGCTTGGAATATCAAATATTTCAATTTGTTGCATTGCCCCTCCCCACACTTATAAAGATACAGGTTAAGTATAGCGTTATTTACTCAAAGAGCAGCTTTGTGAGTAATTAGCTCTGGACGTTTAGTAAATCTCTTAACCAGATAAAATGTAGGTATCAGCCGGGGCATAAACCACAGCCCAACATGCGCTGAAGCTGTAATACAAATTTACTTCGCTTTAGCTAAAGTGCCGTAACAAAAAGCAGCTTTAGCTTTTAATGCTCACAACTTTTAATATTTACTTCTGCTTTACGATGATATGGCTTTGCATACATAGCTAATACCAAAGGTTTAAGCTCTTCGGGCACTTTATCCATACGTTTTGCAAACTTTGCAGCGTCGGCTTTATTAATGACTGCTTCTGTACAGCCGCCTGCTATAAAGTTACCTGGGTGCAAATAAAATGAATCTATTATTTGTTTATCTATTGTTTTAGCCAGCTCATCTGCGCTGTCGCAATGTGACTCTATCGGCTGTCCAAAAGCTAAATGAATATGTCCTTTAGATGAGCTAAAACCTTCAACAATACTGGCTATGTCTTCACCTACAGATTTTACATATTGACCATGGTGTTGTTTATGATAAAGCTCTTTTGCTTTAGCAATTGCGCAGGGTTCGTATTGATACGATATTGATACCGGCACTATTTTTAGCTCTTTAATATAATCGCCAAATTCTTTTTTTTGCTTACGCCCATTTAGTTGTAGCATTTTTAGTAGTGCCGGATCGGTTTGATCTACACCGTCTTTTGCTCGCCCTTCTTTTTGCGCTATCCAAATAGAGTTTCCTGCTGTTAGTGAGTCATAAATATAGGAAGATAACTGCGTTAATGCTTTAAGCATTTCTTTAGGGGCTTTTGCAGATCGCTTTACTATAAAGCTTTTATTTAATCGCATAAGCTCAGTGATATAGGGTCTTTGCAATAAATTATCTCCTATTGCAATGCGCACTGTTTTCATTTTATGTTGAAACAATCCCCAATTTACTAAAGCCGGATCGAGCACAATGTCACGATGATTCGATATAAATAAATAGGCCTGATTAGGGTCTAGTTTATCCAACCCTGAAAAAGTGACTTCTGACGTAGTGCGTTTTACTAACTTATTTAAATACTTTGCAACTTCATTTTGTACATCTTCAACGCTATTAATTTGGCCCCATTTTTTACGTAGTTGCTGTCTAATTAATGGTCGTGCAACAAATGGAATTGCCGATAAAATGCGTGGTAAATTGTACTTTGCAATTACATCAATAAATGCATTATCGTCAATTAAACGCTTCAGCGAAGTGGCAACTTCATCATCATTGTAAGGTCTTATGTCAGCGTACTTATCTTCTAATTCAATCATTTAGCGCATCTACAAAGTTAAAAACGGCACGCCAAAGCGCACCGTCGTGTCTAATTTTGATTATAACTCAATCAAAAATACGAAACTAGCAATACTAAAGTTCGATTTACCTAGTTCAAATAGAGTTATAGTTTAGTCGGCAAGTTTATAAGTTTGCACACTTGATGCAACTTACATTGCCCTGTTGTTATTTATAGTGAATATTAGTTAAAGCAAATAGCTTTACTAAAGCTGCATGGCGACGGCAGTACAACAAAATAGCCGTAAAGGGTAGCATGTAACAACTAACCTAGTGGGCAGACCACATTTAAGTTGGCCTACGTTTTTACGACTTTAAAATTAACAAAGTGTATGCTTTATAGTACTTTAGTGTATTAATCTTGCATACGTATGCTGCGCTGTATTTGCTTTCATTAGTACTGCAAATATTTCCAACCTCAAATCAAGCAATGCAAGCATTGCAAATAACTCTCTTAAATGGGGTTTAATTTTAGGAAAAAATATGAAAATTACTATTCTCGATAATGCGACTCTTGCTAAAACATCACTTGATTGTATTGCTCAATTAGGTGAGCTTACCGTTCATGAATTAACAAGTGCGGAGCAAGTTGTTGCTCATAGTAAAAATGCTGACGTTTTAATTACCAACAAAGCAGTTGTAAACCGTGAAACTATGAGCCAATTAAAATCACTAAAGCTAATTTGTGTTAGTGCCACTGGTACTAATAATGTAGATTTAGTAGCAGCTAAAGAGCTTGGTATTGCAGTAACTAACGTTGCCGGCTATTCAACCCCCTCTGTAGTACAACATACCTTTTCTTTAATCACTAATTTATTAGGTAATACACATCGCTACCAAGCGGACTGCCAACAAGGTGCATGGCAAAAAAGTGAAATGTTTTGCCGCCTAGATTATAGCTTTAACGATTTACAAGACAAAACATTCGCTATTATTGGTGGTGGAACACTTGGTAGCGCGGTTGCAACGGTTGCTAGCGCTTTTGGCGCAAATGTAATTACTGCCGAGCGCAAAGGGACACAGTGCCGTGAAGGTCGTATCCCTTTTGAACAAGCAATTAAAACCGCCGATATAATTAGTGTGCACTGCCCATTAACCGATGAAACTCGCGATCTAATTACACTCAATGAGCTTAAAATGATGAAGCCAAGTAGCATTATCATTAATACTGCACGTGGCGGCATTATTAACGAAGCAGACTTAGCAACCGCTCTTGAGCAAAACTTAATTGCAGGTGCCGGGGTTGATGTGCTGACTAAAGAGCCCGCTGAACTAACTAACCCACTGGCTAATTATAAAGGCAATAACTTACTGCTTACGCCACATATTGCTTGGGCAAGCACAGAGTCAATTGTACGTTTGGTAAATGAGGTAAGTTTAAATATTGTGGTGTTTACGCAGCAGCAATCACGTAATCGCTTAGTGTAATACCTTGCTGTAGTGCCCTGCTGTAATGCCCAGCTGTGTAGCTCTAAAAAGCGCTACACTTTTTAAAACGTGTTCATCCGAAAATTAACTATTAAACGCCAATAACGTTGGCGTTTACTTTACAAATAAAAGTTTAATTAGCGGGCAACAACTTGATTACGGCCACCCTCTTTCGCTGCATATAAACCTAAATCAGCTTCTTCTAAAAGTGCCTGCTCAGTTTCAATACTTGCGTTTTCAGTACTAGCTACACCAATACTAATAGTTACATGCTCAGCATTAAGCGATGCTTTATGCGCTATATTTAATGCATTAACAGCATTACGTAGCTTATTTGCAAAGCCTGTCGCTTCAGCTTTATCTACACCGGGTAAAACGGCTGCAAACTCTTCTCCGCCATAGCGTGCAATAAAGTCACTGCCACGCTCACATTGTGCCGCAAGTGCTTGAGCCACCGCTTTTAAGCAGTCATCGCCAGCTCGGTGCCCATAAGTATCGTTGTAACGCTTAAAGTGATCTATATCCATAAGTAGCACTGAAAGTGGTGTGTTGTTGCGCTTACTTTTACGCCATTCACGAGATAGGTTTTCGTCTAGGTTGCGTCTATTGGGTATTTCGGTTAGGCCATCAATCGAAGCTAACATTTCAAGCAAATCATTTTTTTGCTTAATAAGCAGTTGATTACGTACTCTTACGCGCACAATTGATGAACAAAATGGCTTAGTTATATAATCCATTGCACCTAGTTCTAAACCTTTAGACTCGTCATCATGGCTGCTATTTGCCGATATAAAAATAACCGGGATCATTTGCGTTGCTGAATCTTCTTTTAATTTAACCAGTACTTCGTAGCCATTCATTCCTGGCATAACAATATCGAGTATAATTAAATCAACTTGTGTTGTTTTTATAAAAGTAAGCGCTTCGTCACCACTTTTAACTAAAAACACCTCATGCTCATCGCTAAGTGTTTTTTCGAGTACAATTCGATTAAGAGCATCATCATCAACAATTAATACTTTAGCTTTTTTTGACATCCATTGCCCCTAAAACGTTTATAAAAACAACCACCTGTTCTAACTGCATAATAAGCTCTTTCGTTGTTATTTCAACAGCTTTATCGGTTGTTTTAAGATCTTTTTCAGTTTGCTGTGCGCATTGCGACAGCCGACTAAAGCCTAAATTACCCGCTACGCCTTTAATACTATGCGCTATACGAATTAAGTCATCTTTATTATTACTTATTTTGAGCTGCGCTAATTGATTTTTGCACACACTAGCAAATTTACCGATCATAGTGTTAAGCAGTGTTTCGTTTAAACTAAACTGAGTTAAAGCAAATGAGTACTCAAAAAAGCTCGGCTTATAAGGTGCTAAATCGGTTATTGCACCTATAAGCACTTCTGCAACCACAGGTTTAGTTAAATGCTTATTCATGCCACACGCTAAAGAGCGTTCAATATCTGCAGGCTCACAATGAGCGGTTAGTGCAAAAATAGGTAATTGCTCTGCACTATACTGCTGCCTAATTAAAGTTGTTGCTTGGCAACCATCTAAATGAGGCATTTGCACATCCATTAAAATTAAGTCTGGCATTAAATTCGGTAATAATGCCATACCATCAATGGCACTAGTGGCTGTAACCACATTAATTTTTGCTTGGCGTAACACGCTGCTAATTATTTCTAAGTTTAATTGATTATCGTCAATCGCTAACACTAACAGACCCGACACACTTGGGTTTAATTTCGTTGTATTCGTTATTTTTAAAGCTGACTCTAAATTTAAATTAAACAATCGCTGTGCAAGCGCTGACGTTTTAATATGCTGTACAGTTAAACCCATGCTGATCGGCAAATTTAACCTTGGTTGATTACTTACAACAATAAGCGTAATTGCTTTTGCAAATAAAATATCTTTAATTACAGCTACCGCTAATAAAGCAGGTAAATCTGCTGCACCTATAATTAATTGCTTGGCTTTTAAATGCTCCCGAGGAGATTTTAATAATTGCTCTAAATTAGTATAAGTTAGCGTAGGAAATGCATTTATAACCTGAGTTAATTCGTGACTATGCGCTGATAAAATAACTAATGTATTATCAGGTAGCTGCTTACAAGCAGGTACAACATCTAATAAAACACTAAAGTAAAACTCACACCCTTCGCCTTTTTCACTATTTAGCGCTATTTCGCCACCCATTAACAGCACTGCCGACTTTACAATAGCCAGCCCTAAGCCCACGCCATGATGAGTTCGCGTAGATGACTCATCCCCTTGGGTAAAGGCATCGAATAAGCGCCTTTGATCGGCTTTATCTATGCCAACTCCGGTATCTATTACCTTAAAGCAAATATGTTGTTGCTCTGAGGTATCGCTTGGTAATAAATCCATTTTAAGGGTAATACTACCGGTTTTAGTAAATTTAACGGCATTAGTTAATAAGTTACCTAATACTTGCTGTAAGCGAATGCTGTCGCATATAAGGTTGGGGGCAATTAAGGGATCAATATCAATAATTAATTCAATCCCTTTGTTTTCACATAAAGGTGCCGTTAAACTTTCACAAATATCAACCAACTCAACAATGCTAAATGGCGCGAGTTTTAACTGCGCTGCCACACTTTCTACCCGTGCAAAATCCAGCATTCTGTTAAGCATTAACAACAAGCTGTGTGCTGCGTGCTTAGCTTGCGCGGTTTGCTCTAATTGTTTTGGCGTAAGTCCTTGCTCAATAAGCATATCAAGTAAACCAAATACCGCATTTAGCGGTGTGCGGATCTCATGACTTAAATTAGCAATAAATCGACTTTTTGCTAATGTGGCGCGCTCTGCATCATGTTTTGCTTTGGTTAATATACTTATATCTTGAATATGAATAACATAATACAGCGGCTCGGCATTTTCATTCCACACTAACGACACGCTCAGCTGTAACCAATCTGCCAGTTCGCCGTGCGCTAAAGTTAAATGGTATACCCGTTTTTTATTATTTAGTAATTGCGCTAACGTGGCTTTAATTTCTTGCCATTGGGGGTTACTAAACACCCGATTTAAAGGCGCTCCCGCCAATAAATTTTGTTCAGAAGATAGCTCTCTAGCCGCTTTATTCGCTTGTAAAATAGTATGATCAAGCGAAAGTAACACCACTCCATTAGCCGCAAACTCTATCGCACTTCTAAATTTAGTTTCTGATTCTTTTAATGCATGTAGGGTTTGCTGTTGCTCGGTTATGTCGCGGCCAATCCCCATAACGCCTAACAGTTGTTGCTGTTCATTATAAAATGGCGCTATGGTTAATAAGTAAGAGCGTTCTGCGCTATCAATACGTTGTTGAATTTGCGTGCGATTGTGTAGTACTTGTTGCTCTAGCTTACTAATTTTTTTACTATCGCTGCTCTCATTTTCTATTAATTTACCAACTAGCTCAGCTTGCTTTTTACCAATAAATGTTTCAAAAGCTTTATTACAACCTAAAAATAAGCCATCAATACTTTTAAAATAAATAAAGTCAGGAACGTTATTAAGTACAGTATTAAGTAAAGCTAAATGACGCTCTTTGGCTTCGTAGCTGCTGGTTAGTTTTTCAGACTGTAGCTGCAATTTTTTATCTAAATCTTTATTAACGTTCTGTAGGGATTCGACCAGCTGAGTATTTTTAGCAAATATAGCTTTTACCTTTAAAAACCATGGCTGCCAATTTAAAGGAATTTTATAGTTTAACTGCTCGCCAGTTACAGTGTCGTTATGCTCTAGATAACGCATTAAAAAGGTCATCGGCTTGATAAAAATACGCTGGCTCAACCAAAAAAACACGCTAAACATAATGCTTAAAAACACGGTTAAAAATATAAATTCTATCGCTGTTTCGTAAATAATCGGCGCAGATAACTGCTCTATTGGCTCATGGTAGGCAGCATGTATAGGGTAGTTACCAATTGGCTGCATTAAAAACTGATTACCTTTAATTTCCTTAGTATTATTGTGCTCTATTAATACTGCCGGCCAATATTGATTTAACTTAACAGCTTTGTTTATCAACTTTTGTGAGCTGGCAATAACCTCATGATACTGATTCATAAATATATATTCGCCTTGCTGCGGCGATACTTTTTTTAGCCAATTAGAAATAGCTTGTAAGTCATAAATAAGAACTATGTAATCTTGGGAGTTAATATCTTGTTGTCGGCCAATGGCAAAGTAGGCTTTATTAGCAACCTTAATAATTTGGCTAGAGCTGAGTTGCTCGGTTAAAAGTGGTGGTTTAAATTTGCCTTTTAAAATATCAGTTAAAAAGGCACTTTGGCTACGATCTCGCCTGGCAACGTAAGCAAAACCTTGCTCATCAACATAAGCAACTGCACTTAATGACTGTATTAGCGCTAACGTGGTGTTAAATGAAGGGGCTAACATAACGACTTTTTGCCAGCGTAATAAGGCACTTTGCGATTGAGAAAATTCGCCAGCACCTACTATTTCGCCATTTAAATTACTTAAATAACGATAGTAATAGTCATCATACTGATTAACGTGCAATGGCATTGTGCTATCTGCTAAATGCGGCTTAGGTTGGTGATACAAATTAAACATAGCGGTAAATAAATTATTTACCCCAGCCATAGTATGTTCAATTTGCGCCGATACATTAGCAAAATCGCCATGGCGCTTTTCTATCGCACGTTCAACCTTAATATTGTAAAGGTGCAAACATAATAATAAAGCCACAAACAAAGGCACGGCCAAAGCCACAACTAAAGAGCGGTAATAATCTTTTAAGGGTAAAAACTTCAACTGTTTGCCTGTTTTATGGCTCAATAATCAGCTAATAGACTAGCGAGCCATAATGTTAAGCGCAAGTTATAAGTTTTCTTCAGCGAATGAAGCTAGGCGACTACGTACCACACCATTGAGGTTTATTGTTGCGCTACCTTCAAAGTTTTTAAAGCGCTCCACAATATAAGTTAAGCCCGAAGTAACCGGTGTTAAGTAGTTACTGTCTATTTGTGCCAAGTTACCGGTACAAATTAGCTTAGTACCTTCGCCGCAACGGGTAATAATGGTTTTTAATTGTGCCGCCGTTAAGTTTTGGCTTTCATCTAAAATAACTACTGCATTTTGAATACTGCGACCACGCATAAAATTTACCGACTTAAACTGAATATTGGCTTTTTCCATAATATAATTACGGCTTGAAATTGGATTTTCGTCGCCCTTATGTAATACCTCTAGGGTGTCGGTAATGGCCGCTAGCCATGGCGCCATTTTTTCTTCCTCAGTGCCGGGTAAAAAGCCAATTGACTCGGCTATTTCTGGCGTATTACGCGTTACTATTACTTTGTCGTAAATGCCTTTTTCGATCACCATTTCTAGTGCACTAGCAAGCGCCAATAAAGTTTTACCACACCCTGCAGGGCCGGTTAAAATAACCAGTTCTATGCTGGTATCTAATAAAGCATCGAGTGCCATACCTTGGTAAATATTTTTTGGTTTAATACCCCATGCACCTTGGTTCATTAATCGCTCATAACCTATATCTTTTAAGGTTATATGCTCCTCATCGTACGATTTAACTCGCGCTGCAAACTGATCCCCCTCATCAATTAAATACTCATTATAAAATACATCAGGGATTAAGTTTTTAGCCACATGATGCAAGGTCTCACGGCCATATTGCTCAGTATTACATTGGCCAACATGCTGCCAAAAGTCTCCGGCTATTTTTTTGTAGCCGCTGGTTAGTAAGCTAATGTCGTCTATAAGCTGATCGGTGCGGTAATCCTCAACATAATTAAGCCCTGCACCTTTGGCTTTTAAGCGCATGTTTATATCTTTAGTGACTAATATTACTTTGCTATTTGTGTGCTGCTTTTGTAAATGCACTGCACAGTTAATAATGCGATGATCGTTTTCATTGCCTGGCAGGCCAGAAATAGAGTCGGCAAATAAATGATCGTTTACAATAATTAAAGTGCCGTTTGATGCTGTTTTCGCTTTTTTATTGCTAGGAAGGGCTACGCCTTGGAGCATTTGCTCTGGTGTGGCATTTTTTAATATTTCATCTAAACCACGAATAGCCACGCGAGCATCACGGCTTACATCGTGTTTTCTATCTTTTATATGATCAAGCTCCTCTAACACTGTCATCGGAATAACTACATGGTGCTCTTGAAACGATAAATACGCGAGGGGTTCGTGAAGCAATACATTGGTATCTAGCACATACATTTTACTTTTAAGGTTCGAAGCATTTTCCATAGCACTTTCCTTACTTTTTATGATGAGTATGCTATACCAAACTAACTAAGTGCTTTTGAGTAGTGATGGCTCGTTAGTTACTTAGGTATAATTTTAGTTTAGTCTATTTGTCATAAAAGTCCGTTTTATTACAAACTCGATTTTGTTTTAATTAAACCTTAAAATCAAAGCAATCGACTGACTAAAATAGTGCATTATAAAAGTTAATTAAGTAGGTTTTGCTAAGGAAATATTTTTAATGCTGCTAACGCTCAAAGTAATAGCTGCAGAGCTATTTATTATCTTACTGTGTACTTATTTACCCAAAAAAGATCCAGATGTTAGCCGTTTTGTTAGGAATAATTCACACTTACCGAATTAATTAAAAGTGAGGCTAATAGCGCCTTGCAGTGGTGTTGTCTAACAGGTAACATAGCCGCCTTTTTCTTCATAGACGAGACATATATGAATTTTTCCTTAGGTCAGCGTTGGATCAGTGATACAGAGTCAGATTTAGGATTAGGCACAGTTGTTGCCATTGAGGGCCGTCAGGTCAGCATATTATTTCCTGCTAGTGGCGAAAGCCGCGTTTATTCTTGGGCAGAAGCACCCGTAACCCGTGTGTCATTTAATCCTGGCGATGTGATCAAAAGCGTTGAAGAGTGGGAATTAGAAGTTGAGTCTATTGAAGTGCAAGGCGAGCTACTTTGTTATCACGGTACTCGTGTTGATAATGGTGAAGCAGCCAAACTAAAAGAAACCTTTCTAGATCATTTTATTAAATTTAACAAACCTCAAGATCGTTTATTTGCCGGCCAAGTAGATCGTTTTGATCGTTACACGCTGCGCTACCAAACATGGTTACATAAATTTGAACGTGAACAGTCGCCTATAAAAGGCTTAATTGGTCAGCGTGCTAATCTTATTCCGCATCAGCTTTATATAGCCCAAGAAGTAGGTAAACGTTTTGCACCACGCGTACTTTTATCAGATGAAGTAGGCCTTGGTAAAACAATTGAAGCGGGAATGATTTTACATCAGCAAATTATTAGTGGCCGTGCCAGCCGTGTGCTTATTGTAGTACCCGAAAATTTGCAGCACCAATGGTTAGTAGAAATGCTGCGCCGCTTTAATTTACGTTTCTCTATTTTTGATGAAGATCGTTGCGATGAAGCGTTTGCCGACTCGCCAAATGTATTTGATACCGAACAACTGGTACTTACCAGCCTAGAGTTTTTAACCAAGAAAAAACGTTGGTTCGAACAAGCAACTTTAGCTGACTGGGATTTACTAGTAATAGATGAAGCGCATCATTTAAGTATTAATAATGGCAAGCCAAGCTCAGAGTATCAACGTATGGCCGAGCTTAGCCAAGATATTCCGGGCCTTATTTTACTTACCGCCACGCCAGATCAACTTGGTCATAGCAGCCACTTTGCTCGCCTACAGCTACTCGATCCAGACAGGTTTTACGACTACGACGTATTTAAAGAAGAAGAAGCAAATTACAAAGACGTTGCCGAAGCTGCTAATCAATTACTCCAAGAGCAAGGCCTAGACGAGAGCGCTAAAGCGACTTTAATTGAGCTATTAAAAGAAACCGACATTACCGATATTCTGGCAAAAGCACAGCAAGGTGATTTACCCGCGCGTAAAGAAATACTTAACATGTTACTGGATCGCCACGGCACCGGCCGCATCTTATTTAGAAATAGCCGCAGCGGCATTGACGGCTACCCTAGCCGTATATTACACGCTTACCCTATGCCATTGCCAAAGCAATATAAAACAGCAATGACAGTACTGGGCAATATGAGCGGCATTCAAAACCCCGAACTTAGTGCACAGCGCGCACTATTCCCAGAAAAAATATTTCAAGAGTTTGAAGGCGAAAGCGCCAGCTGGGGAGCATTTGATCCTCGCGTAGGTTGGCTAATCGACACTCTTAAAACCCTTAAGCGTGAAAAAGTACTGCTAATATGTGCTAAAGCCGAAACAGCTATCAGCCTTGAGCAAATACTACGTGAACGCGAAGCAATTAAAGCCTCAGTGTTTCACGAAGGTATGTCGATTATTGAGCGTGACCGCGCCGCTGCATTTTTTGCAGACGAGTACGACAACGCGCAAATACTGCTGTGTTCTGAAATTGGCTCTGAAGGGCGTAACTTTCAGTTTTCACATCATTTAGTGTTATTTGATTTACCACTAAACCCAGATTTACTAGAGCAACGTATTGGCCGACTAGACCGCATTGGACAAACTCAAGATGTGAACATTCACGTGCCATATTTTGAAAACACCGCCCAAGAAGTATTACTACGTTGGTACAACGAAGGCCTAGACGCATTCGAATCTACCTCGTCGACGGGACAAATGTTGTATAAAGAATTCCGTGATGACCTACTTGATTACATTGCAGCGCATAACTGCGACGAAGACGAGTTAGATCCATTACTTGAGCAAGTAGCACAAAAAAATGCGGTACTGCGCAAGCAAATGGAAAGCGGACGCGACCGTTTACTTGAGCTGCATTCATCGGGCCAAGGCGCAGCCGACTCTTTGGTAGCTGATATTGAAAAACTAGACAATCAGTTTGAACTGCCTAGTTACATGATTAACGTATTTGACACCTTTGGCGTAAGCCAAGAAGATAAAGGCGAAAATACCATTATCTTAAAGCCAACCGAGCATATGTTAAACGCCTCGTTTCCGGCATTAAGAGAAGGTGGCATGACAGTTACATTTGACCGCGATACCGCGCTTTCGCAAGAAGACGTGCACTTTATTAGTTGGGATCATCCTATGGTGCAAGGCACCCTAGATATGATTTGTGACGACGATTTTGGTAGCGCATCGGTTGCTTTACTTAAAAACAAAAAACTACCACCAGGCACCTTTTTTGTTGAGCTTATTTTTGTAGCCGAAGCTATGGCACCAAAAGTATTACAAGTAGGACGCTTTTTACCACCTACGCCAATTCGTATTTTACTCGATAAAGCAGGTAATAACTTAGGTGAAAACGTCGCGTTTGACGGCTTTAATCAGCAGCTTTCTGCCGTTGGTCGCCAAACAGCCAGTAAACTAGCTGGCGCATTGCAAAGTGCTATTCACCCAATGATCAGCACCGCAAAAGACATGGCACAAGAAAAGCTTGAAGTTATTCGTGCTGCGTCACTGGCTAAAATGCAAACATCACTAAGTGAAGAGCAGCAACGATTAGTTGCTCTTAAGCAAATTAACCCTAATATTCGCCAAGAAGAAATTACCTTCTACGATAAGCAACGCACAGATTTGACTACCTACATTGAAAAAACCCAGTTAAAACTAGATGCGATACGCTTGATTGTGGTTTCGCACTAACGCTTTGGCGATAAGCTGACAGCCGTTAGTAAAAAATTGCTAATGTGCGAATGAAGAAAGCGCGGTATTTTGAAGTGACCCCATAAAGTTGGATTCATTTCTAAGCAGCTAATAAAGCCTGATTTCGGTAGTGTGTCGAACTCAGGCTTTTTATTTTCAACTTAATGCATGCGTTGTTGTAATAAAAAATTTATTACTGAGCTCACCTTAAAACTTGATAAAAACCCTATAAAACGATTAGTTAAGTGCTATTCAACTCTTTCTAAAATCACTTGTAAATCACAACCACTCTTCTATATCTTGCCCACCCAAAACAGCCATTATTTCAACATCAGTTTCATAAACTCTGTAATAAATACTATCTGAGCCACAAACGGCACGTCGATAACCTTTACGAATATGAGCAACTGATTGGTAGGGATAAGGATTTGCAGCTAGCTTTTCAAACAGAGTAAAAAAAGCATAAAAATAAGTATCTGCTTGCTGCTGTGAATACTCCTTACAGCCATACTGATAAATACGACGTAAGTCTTCTTTAGCATCATTTGAGAGTTTAAACTTTCGCATTACTTAACATTTAGTTTAAATTCAGTCAGGATTTCATCAGCAGATTGATTAGTAAAGCCACTTTTTTCAGATTTAAGCAGTTTACTATTGATAGCTTCAGCCCTTCTTGCACGTCGAATTAAGTCATTCACTAATTCGCTTTTATTCGCGTAATCACCTACATTTTCAATGTGATTACGCAGCCATAAATCATTTTTCTCAGTGAGCGAAATGCTTTGCCTTGCCATAATATATACCTCAAAAAATCATACTGGTGTAATTTTACACCAGTATGAAAAACATGCAATTAAACTTTAATCTTTTTCCTTGAGCCTTAGTGCTCGCTCCACTAAAATGGCGCCCTTGAAAATCACTGAGGTCGGCCGTGTTAATTAACTACAATCCCCCAACAGATCCGTATTTAACTATTCTGTATCAGGATGAGGATTTACTCATCGTTAATAAGCCTAGCGAGTTGTTAACCGTGCCAGGTAAAGACCCTAAACATGCCGATTGCTTAATAAGTCGTGTTAACCGAGTTTTTCCTACCGCTAAAATAGTGCATCGTTTAGATATGGCAACGTCGGGCATACTTTGCTTGGCAATGAATAAAGCTGCGCACCGCCATGTAAGTATGCAGTTTCAGGAGCGCGAAACCGCCAAGCGCTATATTGCCCGGATATATGGGCAACTTGAGGCGCAAACCGGCTCGGTTGATTTACCGCTTATTTGCGATTGGCCTAATCGCCCCAAGCAAATGGTTGATCACGAAAACGGTAAGCCGTCGCTTACGCACTTTAAAATACTTGAACGTGAACCACATGCAACCCGTGTAGAACTAACTCCTATTACAGGGCGCTCGCACCAGTTGCGTGTACATATGCTAAGCCTAGGCCATCCTATTTTAGGTGATAGGCTTTACGCGCACAAAGAGGCACTCGCTGCGGCGCCGCGCTTGCAATTACACGCACAAATGCTCAGCTTAAAACATCCCACTACTGAGCAAATACTTACATTTGAAGCTGCTCCTGATTTTTAGCGCTAACACTTAATATTAAAGTTTAGCCTGTTACGCTAAACTTTTTTGCTGCTGCGCCGATATCTAAATAATGTTTTTTATTTGAGTTGATTATGGTATTGGCGCAGTATTTAAAGGTAATTAAACTAAACGTACTGCTAAGCTGTGCGCTACTTTTGACTGTGCAAGTAACTGCAGCAGAGCATATTGCCCCACCCTCGTATGCAAGTATTGAAAATAATGATATTCAACACTTACTTCCCAATGATGAAATAAAGCCTATATTAGCTGGCGATACTGAATTTTTAACTTTATACAGCGAGTATATGAGTGCTGATTTTAGAGGCACTGTACTGCTTATACCTGATTGGCAATCAAGCGCGACCAATAATGCCGGAATGAGCTTTTTACGCAAAGAACTAAATAATTTAGGCTACACTACCTACGCAATGACAGTACCTGATATTAACTGGCAGGCGAGTGAAGTAGCCACTGCTGCAACTAACGAAAACACTGCAACTGAAAGCACCTCAGCTGAAAATATTCTTGCCCAAAGCTCTGACAATGCAAATACAGCTAATCAAAGCACTGATAATGAAAGTGCTGCAGTTGAAAGTGCTACTATTGAGGATACTGGTGTAAACAAAAGTGCTGAGCCACACCATGTTAATGCCATTGAAAAAGTGAGTGACGCGGTACTCGATAACTATAAAGTAAATTTAATCGCCCGCTATGAAGCACTGTATAATACAGCAATGGCAGAGCCGAATAATATTGTAGTAATTGCCCAGGGGATCAGTGCTGGCGTGCTACTTGAACATTATGCGCAATTTCCCGACTCAAGACTTAATGCATTTATAAGTTTAAGCAGTTATTTACCTAACAGTAAGCGTAATCAAGACTTAAGCCAAACTTCGTCTTTAATTGCCCCACCATTACTGGATATTTACTACGCTAACGATAACAACGAGATTTTAATGAACCTTAAAAATCGTCAGCGCTGGGTTAACCGCAACGCAAAATTTGATTATCGCCAACGCCAGTTATTTGGTTTGCGCAATCAGCCCGATCAACATGCACGCCTAAGTAAAGAAATAGACGGCTTTTTACGCCGACTTTTTTAAATACTCGTAAGCAGCTTGAATATCTTGGCTTTTTTTGACCGCTAATTCCATCATATGTTTTGGTAAACCTTGCGATACCAATTTATCAGGGTGATGCTGCGCCATCAGTTTTCGATACGCGAGCTTTATTTCTCGCGCTGTTGCCGAGTCATTAAGCCCTAATAATGCCAACGCTTGTGCGCGGTTTATATTATTATTAGGTGGAACATGATGGCCTGAACCTTCACGGTAACTGCTACTTTGCCCTTGTTGCTGTTGTTTATAACGCTGTTGCTGCTGCCTAAAGCTAAACTCTGCTTGGTAACGCTTTAATACAAAAGCAAAGTGCGCTCTAGATACGCCTAACTGTTTACTCACTTCTTGTAAAAGTAGTTTTTCTTGCTCAGCGAGTACACCATCTGAAAATGCCATTTGAATTTGAATTTCTAAAAATAGCTGTAATAAATCATAACGCTTAGCAAAACGTTCTTTAAAGTCTTGTACTGTTTCTTTTAATGAAAAATCATTTTCTTTACCCGACTGAAATGCATGTTGTGCTTCGCGGCGCTCTTCGCCTTGTAGGCCCATTTCGTCCATAAATAACGTTGCAGCTTTAATATGTACTTCGCTAATGCGCCCATTTGATTTAGCAATATGCCCCATAACTGCAAAACAGCTAGAAAAAAACAGCGCTTGACGCTCGTTGACGTCGTCACCTTTAAATAAGTTTGAAAAGCCACCGGCTTTATCAAAATCTTTTTTTAAGCTTTTATCAAACATATGGCCAAGATATAGGCCAAAAATAGCACCAAATATTTTGCCAAACATAAAACCGAAAATAAACCCGAGTATTTTTCCCCACATCTAAATTATTACCTCTATTAAATTTGTCGTTGATTAAGTGCTGATAATCGCTCAGGAGTACCTACATCATCCCATTGGCCTATGTAGAGTTCGGTAGAGACTAAATGTTCAGTTAATTTTTTAGCTAAAATAGGCCCAAGCGGACGAACACCTTGCTCAAAATCGTTAAAAAAATCGGCTTGATATCGGCCAATTCCAGAAAATGTATATTTTTGACTATCACTCGACAAATGACTGAGTGCAAAATCACCGTTAGGATTATGCGGTGGGTTTTCTATCAGCACTATGTGCGCCTCACCCGCTTGTAAATGCAGTTGAGTTAACGCGCTTACGTCGTAATCGGTATATATGTCGCCATTTATAACAATAAAGGTATCGCCTAATAGGGGCAGCGCAGCAATAATGCCACCGGCCGTTTCAAGGCCACCTGCCACTTCTTGGCTATAGCGTATATTTACGCCCCACTTGCTGCCATTGGCAAAATAATCTTTAATTTTATCACCTTGCCACGCAAGGTTTATTACTATTTCGGTAATACCCGCCGCTTTAAGATTTACAATATGATGCTCAATTAATGGCTTACCTGCTACTGCCAACATAGGTTTAGGCATATTTTGCGTTAGTGGCATCATACGTTGTCCGCGCCCGGCCGCTAAAATCATCGCCTTCATGTGCGCTCCTTTGCCAAGCGCTCAACCACTTTAGGAGCAATGGTATTTTGTATAAATAAGCCAAGGGCCTGTAGCTCTGAATAATTAGCAGCTACCTCTACAATGTATGCAAGTGTAGGAAGTATATTAGCCAAATAACCTTTTTTACCATCACGTAAATACAAACGACAAAAAATACCTGCCGCTTTTAAATGGCGCTGTAAACCGGTTAAATCAAACCAATATTTAAATTCATTAAAGGTAACATTAGCAATTAAACCTTGGCGATTAAATTCATCGTACCCGTATTTAACTAAATGAGTTAATTCGCTCTCTGGCAGTTTAAAATAGCAATCGCGTAACAAAGATACCAAGTCGTAACATAACGGCCCGCGTACAGCATCTTGATAATCTATGATCGCCCATTGCTGGTTGCAGCGCATAATATTACGACTATGGTAATCGCGGTGCATGGTAACGCTAGGCTGAGCAAGCATGGTATTACTAAGCAGATCACAGCTTGTTTGCCACAGCATTTGTTGCTCTGCTGTTAGTTCACAATCAATGAAGTCATGCATTAACCACTGGCTGAATATGCCAAGCTCAACAGCTATAAACTTTTTATCATAAGCTTGCATAGCAGCGGCTGCAGGTGTTTTTGCCCACTGTACGCTCAGCTTAATTAATTGCTGGTAATACTCGGTGCGGTGCTCATCATCAAGCATGTCTGCTAGGTGCGTGCTGCCTAAGTCACTTAAAATAAAAAAACCTTGCTGCTCGTCACTGGCAATAATAGCGGGCAATAAAAATCCTTGCTGCGTAAATACGCTATTAAGCGAGATATACGGCGCATTATTTACTTTAAGCGGATCGGAATCCATCACTATAAAGCTGTTATTAGCACAATTTAAGCGATAATAACGACGAAAACTCGCATCGGCAGTAATTGCCGCTAACGTGCATTGTTGCTCACTAAAGTGAGTATTTATAAAGAGTTGTAAGCGTTCAAAACGTGTCATTTTATAAGCTATCTATTTTTCACTAATTACTTTGCCATTGTTTTCCTTTATTATGTCTACTTGAAATTAATCACAGCGTATAAAGGTCGATAAATGAGCAAAACCTGGGGCATATTGATGCTAAGCGTACTGAGCGCACCATCGCTTGCCGAAACTGAACTGACACACAAGTTTTGTGGCACTTCAATGCAAACCAGAGCTTGGCAACCGCTTCCTGGCTTAAAGCTAGGTATGGTTGATATTCGCGCTAACGACGTAGAGCTTTTAGGCACACAAAGCGCTGAATTTACTGGTAATGTTGATATTAACACCGTTAATATGAGTTTGTCCGCACAAACTGCACTAATCGATAAACAACGCGGTTTACTCAATGCTACTGGGCCAATTACTTATCGCGACAAAATAAGCGAAGTTAACAGCACTGGCCTCAACGCCGATTTAAATAATTCAGCAATCAGCTTACTTGGTGCACAATATAGCCTAACACAACAGCTAGGCAAAGGTGGCGCTGAAAAACTCACCGTTGATGAGTCTGGCTTAATGCTAATGAATGCAAGCTTTACTGCTTGCCCTGGCGAAGTACCTGTGTGGGCCATTGAAGCCGACGAAATTAACCTTTCTCGCGAAGAAGGCTGGGGCGAAACCTATAATGCGGTTTTACGCATCCTAGATACGCCGGTTTTATATTTACCTTATTTTACCTTTCCGCTTGATGAGCGCCGTAAATCTGGGTTACTTACGCCTAGTTTTTCAAGCTCAGATCGCTATGGTTTAGAAACTATTACGCCTTACTACTGGAATATCGCTCCCAATTTAGATGCCACCATTACCCCGCGTTATATGTCGCGTAAAGGTTTACAACTGCAAACTGAATTTAGATATTTAACTCAAGAGCATGAAGGCTTAGTGGGTATTGAATATTTAAATAAAGATGATTCAGACCCCGATCTTGGCGATCGTTATATGTTTCATTGGCAACAAAAAAGCTATTTAGGTGAAAACTGGCGCGCTAATGTTGATATAACAAACGTGAGTGACGACAACTACTTAACTGATTTAGACTCTAATTATGCCAGTAAAACCGATACTCAATTGTACAGAACAGGCTCGCTTACTCATATGGGCGACACTTGGCGTACCGATATTACAGTACAAAACTTTGAAGTACTGGGCGATCACTTAGAGTCTTATACCGCTTTGCCACAAATTAGTTTTACCCAAACCACACCTTGGCAATACGACAACTTTGATTTTAGTGTATCGGGAGAAGTGAGCCACTTTACTAATAGCTCAGCTATTATTGATCAAGCTACTCGAATACATATTGAACCAAAAGCTCGCTTTGATTATAAAGAGCATGCATGGTCGTTTTTATCAGAAGTAAGCATATTACAAACAAACTACAAACAGCATGGTGATTTAGAAGGAACTCAATACAGCGAAAGCGTATCGCGTACACTGCCAAAAGTACGTTTGTATACACAACTTAATTTTGAGCGCGAAACCTCCTACTTTATTGATGACGGTATTCAAACTTTAGAGCCACAGCTACAATATTTATATACCCCTAATGAAGATCAATCTGATATTGGCTTATTTGATACTGCCAAACTACAAGATGATTTTTTTGGTTTATTTAGAGACACACGCTTTTCAGGTGTTGATAGAATAGCTGCTGCCAACCAATTTACCTTAGGTGCAACGACTCGGTTATTTGACAAAAAACACCAAGAAGTATTTAATTTTAGCGCCGGGCAAATATTTTATTTAAGCGACTCAGCCAAACCTACAGAACAAGGATTAAACTCAGACACCAACTACAATGCCTTGTTTGCAGCACAAACCATGGTACATTGGCATCGTCGCTGGTATTTATCTGCGGGTATTCAGTATGATACTGACGGTAAACAAATTATTCAGTCTAACGTAACGCTCGACTATAAAGGCGACGATAATGAGCTAGTTCAATTGAACCATCGGTATTCAGATGATGTCTCAGGTAATGCAATTGAACAAACAGGCTTATTTACAAGCATTCCAGTGAGCGACGAATGGCAGTTTATTGCAAGCTATCACCGCGACCTTGAAAATAACCGCAGTATCGAAGTATTAAGCGGACTACAGTATGAATCGTGCTGTTGGGCATTTCAAATTACTGGCCATCGCCAAATTGTTACCGACTTAAATCAGTCTATAGGGCAACAACAGGCGACTTTTGATTCAAGCATTCGTTTGAATTTTGTTTTAAAAGGGTTAGGTAGTAAAAGCCGTTATGATGCTAAAAAATTATTACAACAAGGTATTTTTGGTTATCGTAGACCGTATTTTCTTAATGACTAGGACACTATTTTTAAAGTTAAAGTAGTATTAATTAACGCTAAAAATTGAGTATTCCCTAGGATCACAACAGTACTATTAGCAAGAGTAGTAAAAAGAATATGAATTTAAAAAAATTATTAACATCAGCAGTTTTAAGTATTAGCTTATGCCAAAGCGCATTTGCAGCTCCGGTTGAAATCGACAAAGTTATTGGCATAGTCAACCAAGGAGTTATTTTAAAAAGTGAAGTGGACACCATAGTTAACCGTGTTAAAAAGCAAGCTGAAGAACAGAGTCAGGAGCTTCCTAAAGACGAAACATTACGTGTCCAGGCCGTAGAGCGATTAGTTAACCAAACACTCATGATGCAAATGGCTGAGCGTATGGGGTTAGAGATTTCAGACAGCCAACTAGATCAAACACTTGCAAGTATGGCTAAAGAGCAAGGCGGTAGCATTGCAGATTTACGTCGTACTATTGAGGGCTCGGGAGAAAGCTTTCAAGCATACCGTGAAGAAATTCGTAAAGAGATCACTACGCAACAAGTTATGCGCGCCAATGTTGATCGCCGTGTTTATGTAAGCGAGCAAGAAGTAGATAACTTACTAAAAATTATGGAAAGCCAAGGTCAAAACGCAGAAGAGTATGACATTGGCCATATTTTAATTGATATTCCTAGTGATGCTAGCGCCGATGAAATTGCGTCAGCTAAAACGCGCGCAGACAAAGTAATTGAATTACTTAATGACGAGCAAGAATTTAAACGCATTGCTATTTCATCATCAAGCGGCTCTCAAGCACTTGAAGGTGGACAACTAGGTTGGATGGGCATTAACGAAATGCCGTCGTTATTTGCTGAAGCCGTAAAAGGTAAAAAGCAAGGCGCTATTATTGGTCCGCTGCGCTCTGGTGCTGGTTTTCATATTATAAAAGTCCAAGATGTTCGTGGTCGTCAAGTTGTAGAAACAACTGAAACTCGCTCACGTCATATTTTAATAAAACCATCTATTATTTTAAGTGAAGAAAAAGCACGTAGTATGCTTGCCGGTTTTGTAAAAGACTTACGCGCTGATAAAGCCGACTTTGCAAAACTTGCTAAAGAATACTCAGAAGATCCAGGCTCAGCCCTTAAAGGTGGTGAGTACGATTGGGCTGATCCAACTAGCTATGTTCCTGCCTTTAGAGATACTTTATTATCACTTAAGCAAAATGAAATTAGCGAACCATTTAGAAGCCAATTCGGTTGGCATATTGTGCAGTTACTCGATACCCGTGTAGCTGATAAAACCGAGCAAGCTAAACGCAACCGCGCCCATGGCATGCTATTTAATCGTAAATTTAAAGAAGAAAGCTTTAACTGGCAGCAAGAAATGCGCGAACAAGCCCATGTTGAAATTTTCCCAATAGACGAATAACTATGACATTACGTATCGCAATTACCCCTGGTGAGCCTGCGGGCATTGGTCCAGATTTACTGTTAAAACTTGCCCAACAAACTTGGGACGCACAGCTTGTTGCCATTGCCGACGCGAATATGCTTAAGCAACGTGCTAAACATTTAGGCTTAAGTATAAAGCTAATAGAGTTTGATCAGCATGCTGCAGCAACGCCTGCACCAGCAGGAAGCCTTTACCTACATCAAGTAGATGTAGCTGAGCCTGTAGAGCTAGGTGTGCTTAACGATGCTAATGGCCAATACGTATTAGACACTTTGCGTATTGCCAGTGAAAAAAACATGGATGGCACTTTTGCAGCAGTTGTTACCGGCCCAGTACATAAAGGCATTATTAATAAAGCCGGTATTTCGTTTAGTGGCCACACCGAGTATTTTGCACAACAGTCGAATACCGCAGATGTAGTAATGATGCTTGCTACGCAAGGCCTAAGAGTAGCGCTGGTAACGACGCATATTCCGCTTGCCTATGTATCGCGTGCTATTACAGAGGATCGGCTAATCAAAGTAGCGAGTATTTTAAACCACGACTTACAAACTAAGTTTGGTATAGAAAAGCCGCGTATTTTAGTCTGTGGTTTAAATCCTCATGCTGGTGAAGATGGCCATTTAGGCCGTGAAGAAATAGATACCATTATTCCAACACTTGAAATACTTAACAACCAAGGTATGAACCTGATTGGTCCACTCCCTGCCGACACTTTATTTCAAGATAAATACCTAAATGAAGCCGATGCCGTATTAGCTATGTATCACGATCAGGGGCTACCTGTGCTAAAATACAAGGGATTTGGTAACTCGGTAAATATTACCTTAGGTTTACCATTTATTCGCACCTCAGTAGATCATGGTACTGCTCTGGATTTGGCAGGCAAAGGTACTGCTGATGTTGGCAGTTTTGAATTAGCGATCCGCGAAGCAATTAAGCTCGCCCAAGAAAAAGCACAAAATCAATGACCGATAAAGTACATTTAGGACACCGCGCCCGTAAACGTTTTGGACAAAACTTTTTATTTGATGACATGATCATCGGTAAAATAGTGAGCGCAATCGATCCTAAACCAGAAGATAACCTAGTAGAGATTGGTCCAGGCCTTGGCGCAATTACTGAACCGGTAGCCGAATTAAGCGGCCATTTAACGGTTGTAGAATTAGATAAAGATTTGGCACAGCGTTTAATTGAACACCCATTTTTGGGACCTAAATTAACCGTAAACCAAGGCGATGCAATGACCTTTGATTTTGCAAGCTTGGTGAGAGATGACAAAAAACTAAAAGTGTTTGGTAACTTACCGTATAACATTTCGACTCCGTTATTATTTCATCTTTTTGAATTTGCAGACAATATTGAGCACATGCACTTTATGCTGCAAAAAGAAGTAGTAAAACGCATGGTTGCAGGCCCGGGGAGCAAAACCTTTGGTCGTTTAAGCGTAATGACTCAGTACTACTGTAATGCAATGCCGGTTATAGAAGTACCGCCTGAGTGCTTTAAACCTGCGCCTAAAGTAGATTCGGCGGTTATTCGCTTAATCCCTAAAAAGCCTGAACAACGCACTGCAAAAAGCGTGAAAATTTTAAATAACGTTTGCCTAGAAGCTTTTAACCAGCGTCGTAAAACACTACGCAATAGTTTAAGCAACTTACTAACTGCAGATGAGCTAACCAGCATTGGCATAGATGTTACTTTGCGTGCTGAGCGCTTATCGTTACAACAATTTATTGACATAGCAAATTGGATTTATGACAACAAGCAGTAATATTGGATCGCCTGTAAAGGTATCTGTTGAAACATTTTATGTAGAAGAGCAGTCGCAACCTGAACTCGAAAAGTTTGTATTTGCTTATTCTGTAACCATTAAAAACCACAGTTTGTGTAGCGCTAAATTACTGAGCCGTTATTGGTTAATTACCGATGCAAATGGCAAAGAAATTGAAGTGCAAGGCGAAGGTGTGGTCGGCGAAAACCCAGTTATAGCACCCGGCGAAAGTTATAAATATACCAGTGGGGCAATACTAGATACCCCTGTAGGTACTATGCAAGGGCATTATACGTTACGTAACGAGTTTGGCACTGAGTTTAAAGCGCCTATTAACGTGTTTCGTTTAGCCTGCCCTAACATACTGCACTAGTACACTATAAGCATGGCTGACTACGCAATAGGTGATTTGCAAGGCTGCTTTAACGAGTTTAACGCGTTACTCCAACGCGTTAACTTTAATCCAAGTAAAGATCATCTCTACTTGGTGGGCGATATAGTCGCTCGAGGCCCTGACTCACTAGCCTGTTTAGAGTACTTATACAAACACCAAAATAGCATTACAGTTACGCTAGGCAATCATGACTTACACCTGATTGCCTGCTATCTACTTAATAAACCACCCAACCCTAATGATAAATTAGCAGCTGTATTCAATAGCACTAAACTCCCCCACTATATTGCATTTTTACAAACTCAGCCTTTGGCACTTTACCTTAAGCAGTACAATAGCTTTATATCCCATGCTGGGCTCAACCCTGACTGGTCGATAGCACAAGCCTTACAACATGCTCAGTTTGCTCAGCATTGTTACAGCTCGCCTAAAGCGCATGACTTTTTTGCAAACATGTACCAACCTCACCCCATTAATAACCCTAATGAACTTAATAACTATGAAAAGTTTAGATACATAGTTAACTACTTTACCCGTATGCGATTTTTAACTGCCGATAACCAACTCGACTTAAGTGCAAAAGGGGAAGTAACAAGTGGCAATAACTTAACCCCTTGGTTTATGCATCCAGCAATAACAACGGCTAAACAAACGCTTATTTTTGGCCACTGGGCAGCATTAAATGGTAAAACACCTCATAATCATTTATTAGCCTTAGACACCGGATGTGTTTGGGGAGGCGCCATGACCTTAATAGAATTAAAAAGCAAACAAAAAACTGTAGAAAAATCACAACTTTCGTCTAAATAAACTGAAATAAAGTAATACATCTGTTAAGTTTAATGTCGCATGTTGAAACTTTGTAACTACAACCTGTTCACATTAAGTTGGCATTATATTTAGTAGCAAAAATAGCACTCCTATAATTAGAGCTACGCATGGCCATTGCTTAATTAAAAATAATCAACACAGATTAAACAATTAAAATTAACTTTAATTACTTAACTTATTGCAATACAAGCCGATAAGTTTTAACTGATATACTTTAGAATGGAAATCCGTATGAATTTAACAGTGAGCCAGCGTATTTGGGGTGGATTTATTTTCATCACTCTACTGCTTTTAATAATTGGCGGTAACTCTTTAATAAAAATAGCAAATATTGATCGCTCCACCCAAAAAGTAAATCAGTTGTCGCTGCCCGCTTTAAATAAAAGCGCTGAATTACAAGCCGAGTTTATTTTAATGAGCAAAGCTGCTCAAGCTAGTTTTTATACCTCTTCTGCAGAGCAACTAGAACCAATAAAAAACCAAGTGCTCGAACAAAAGCAGTTATTCAATACGCTGCATAGTGAATTACAAGAAGTGGTTAAAAACGATCCACTATTGAGTAAAAGTAGCCAACAAGTTGAAACAACCTATTTAAGTTTTTTAAGCACGGTAGAGGGCTTACTTGCCGACAAAGCTAAACAGCTAGCACTGAATAAAATGTTAAAAGCGCAACTAGAAAGCATAGAGCTTGCCGCCGAAGATGCAAACTCAATTGTACTCGATATTATTGATATAAACGGCTTAGAGCAAAGTAACCCACGCGCTTACCAGGCTGCTAATAATCTTGAAAACAATTTTATGTCTGTAGTAAGCAACAGTACCGACATGCTAACGGTTAAAACGCTTAATACCTTAGATATTGTAAAAAATGAGCAAGTATACTACTTCGAAGAAGTGACCCGCACCGTAGCGCTAATTAAACCAGCCATAGAGCAAAGCCATAGTGGTTTATACAATAGTCTAAAAGAATACGTAGACACGCTAGAGAGCAACATTGTAGGTAACAATAGCCTTGCTGCGAATAAAAAACGCTTAATCGATGCAATTAGCCTTACTGAACGTGAACTTGCAGAGTCTGAGCAAGCAACTAAAACAGCGCTAAATCAAATTGACGTACTTGTAAAACAAGCCAGCGATGTTGCTTTTTCATTGCAAAAAGGGGTGCGCAGCGACGTAGATTCTGCAAACTTGTGGACTTGGATAGGCATGATAATAGCCACCATAATTGCAATTATCGTGGCAGTCGTTACAGTTAATCGCATTACTAAACCACTGGCTGAAGTTAACCGCATTTTAGATATTGTAGCAAGTGGCGATATGACACAGCGCCTAGATGACAGTGCCAAAGATGAGTTTGGTGAGCTATCTAAAAGCTGTAACACCTTAATTGATAGCCTTCGCAGTTTAATTAAAGGCATTATTTCACGCTCAACTCAGCTTGCAGCTGCATCAGAGCAAACCTCAACAATTACTGGCGAATCAAGTAAAGCAATTCGTAATCAGCAAGCACAAGTTGAACAGGCAGCTACAGCAACAACAGAAATGAGTAGTACATCACAAACGGTAAGTAATAGCGCTCAACAGGCGTTACATGAGATTAAAAATGCCGATAAAGAAGCCGAGCGCGTTAAAGACATTTCAAATCAAAATAAAGCCACTATTGAGCAACTAGCTTACGAAGTTGATGAAGCGTCGAATGTTATTAATAAGCTCCACAAAGACAGCGCATCGATTGGCAGTATATTAGATGTGATTCGCGGTATTGCTGATCAAACAAACTTATTGGCATTAAATGCCGCGATTGAAGCAGCGCGTGCAGGTGAGTATGGGCGAGGCTTTGCTGTAGTAGCAGATGAAGTACGTTCTCTGGCAAGTAAAACACAAGAATCAACCCAAGAGATTCAATCTATGATTGAGTCACTACAAAGCGGTGCAGAAGCCGCTGTATCGGCTATGGAAAAAGGTAAACAACAAGCCGTGTCGTGTGTTAAGCAAAGCGATTTAGCAAGCAGCGCTCTCGACTCGATTACTTTAGCCGTATCGCAAGCGCATAACGTGAGTGAAGAAATATCAACGGCAGCGCAAGAGCAACAACAAGTATCACAAGAAATAAGTGAGCGCTTAGAGTCCATTGTTGCTATAGCCGAGCAAACCGCTGAGGGCGCAATACAAACGACCATATCAAGTTCAGAAGTAGCAAAACTAGCAGAAGAACTTAGGTTATCAGTAGAGAACTTTAAGGTTTAATTACTGCTATAAACATTTATAAAAAGGGGAAGTAATTTATTACTTCCCCTTTTTTATTAAATTTTGCTTATTGCTTGATTACTCACGCTAATTTCTATTTGTTTGTTAAGCAAATTAATGAACAAAATACTGCGCATATCGCCATCAGGCTCTTTATAAATAGCGTCAATATTTTTAAATGACTCATTGTTTACACTCACCAAGTCACCGCTTTTAGGAACTTGCGATTCATGTGAGTGCGAACGCTCTGCTTTAAGCTGATTAATTAACTCAACGGGCACACGCTGATATGCAGCACCATAAGTTACAAAGCCACTTACTCCGCGGGTATTTTTTACCGCAAAAAAGTTACCATTCTCAGCTTCTAAACACACAAATACATAACCAGGAAATAAAGCAGACTGCTTAACAGTGCGGCGTCCTTTAACTAACTTTTCAGTAGTTAACTTTGGAAAAAATGACGCTATTCCTTGGTTTTTTAAATTAACCTGCGCACGCTCTTCTTGGCGAGGTTTACATACAACTAAATACCAACTTTCCATGGCAATTCCTACAGCCTGAGTTGAAGATAAGACAACCATAAACTAAATGAGCGCAGCATTATACTCCTATGCAAACCTTTATGTAAAATAGCCCCACAGTAAATAAGTACTCACTTAGAAAAAGTGATTTAATACGCTGATAATCAAACGAGTAGGTTTTAATTGAGGGGTAAGCGCTGATATATTACTGCTATTAGAAGCAAGCTCTAAGCTAAAGCTAAGGGCAATATTAAACAATTAAGCTATTATTTTACGTAAATCAAAAACAAAAAACCCAGCATAAGCTGGGTTTTTACATTCTAATAGAAAACTAAAATTACTTAATTTTAGCTTCTTTAAAAAGAACATGTTTACGAATCTTTGGATCAAACTTTTTGATTTCCATCTTCTCAGGCATGTTACGTTTGTTCTTGTCAGTAGTGTAGAAAAAACCAGTACCGGCAGTTGAAACTAAACGGATTTTATCGCGCATGATTCAGATCCTTAAACTTTTACGCCGCGAGCACGGATTTCTGTAAGAACCGTGTCGATGCCTTTTTTATCGATAATACGCATACCTTTAGTAGTAGTGCGTAATGTTACAAAACGTTTTTCACTTTCAACCCAAAAACGGTGTGTTTGTAGGTTAGGTAGGAAACGACGTTTAGTCGCGTTTCTCGCGTGTGAACGGTGATTACCAACCGCAGGACGCTTACCTGTAACTTGACATACTTTAGCCATGTCTATATATCTCCAATAACTTAGCTCGAGCTTAATTTTCCCTAAGGCCATGTAGTTGTGCCCTAGAGATAAATCGAAGGGCGCTCTTTATACAGCTTTTACAGGCGAAGATCAAATAACTGATCTCATCCAATCAGCTCATGTGCAAATTTGATAGCGGCTAATTATAAAGATCGAAAGCCCATAGGGAAAGTAAAAACTGCATTTAAATTAAACTAATTTGCCAAAACACACTAAACTGCTCGTTTTTAGTACTCTTCTGTAAAAGTAAAGCTAAATAAGACCTCGTTCAGCAAAAGAAACACAGGTTTCTCCTCCAACAATAATATGATCCAGCACATTTATATCTACCAATTGCAGTGCTTGTTGCAATTTATTAGTAATAAGTTTGTCGGCCTGACTCGGTTCGGCAATCCCGCTTGGGTGATTATGCGCAAAAATAACCGCTGCTGCATTATTTTTAAGTGCCGCTTTTACCACTTCTCGTGGATATACACTGGCAGAATTAATGGTGCCATAAAAAAGTATTTCATCTTTAATTAAGCGATTTTGACTATCAAGATACAGCACCATAAATACCTCCTGCTGCAAACCACGCATTTGCAAGGTTAAATAATCATATACAGCGTTTGGCGAGTTAAATATAGCATCGCGCTGGCAACGCTCCTGCATATAACGCTGGCTGAGCTCAAGCACCGCTTGCAACTGCACATACTTAGCTGTACCTAACCCTTTTTGCGCACAAAACTCTTCCATACTGGCATTAAATAAATTGTGTAGCGTTTTGTTTTCATTAAGTAAATGTTGGGCAAGCTCAATCACATTCATACCCGGCAAACCGGTGCGTAAAAATATGGCAAGCAATTCAGCATCACTGAGTGCTTTTGCGCCTTTTTCGATTAGCTTTTCGCGGGGACGCTGCGAATTAGGAAGTGAGGTTAGTTGCATTATTCATCCTTGATAAATCGGCTTATATATTAACTGTAATGCAAATTTGAAAATTAGCCTGTTATTTTCATCTTAAAAGCTTAGCTGTACGGGTCAAGATTTGTTATTTTAGCCCTAATATTAAATAAGGCTGATGGACAACCATGATTAATTTAACTAATAAAAAAATAGTGCTGGGAATTAGCGGCGGTATAGCGGCCTATAAATGCGCAGAACTGGTTAGACGCTTAAAAGAGCATGGTTGTAGTGTTAAAGTAGTTATGACTGAATCAGCAAAACATTTTATAACCCCCTTAACTATGCAAGCTGTGAGCGGTGAAATGGTTGCAGACTCCTTACTCGACCCTTCAGCAGAAGCTGCTATGGGCCATATTGAGTTTGCCAAGTGGGCCGATTTAATTTTAGTTGCCCCAGCCACCAGCAACATTATTGCTAAAATGGCGGCGGGCATTGCTGATGACTTACTCACTACCTTATTACTTGCAACTCCGGCTAAAGTCGCTATCGCACCGGCTATGAATCAGCAAATGTATGCTCACCCTGCTACACAAGCTAATTTAGCCACACTTAAGGCACGTAACGTGCTTATTTGGGGCCCAGGAAAGGGTGAGCAAGCTTGTGGCGATGTAGGCGCTGGGCGCATGCTAGAGCCTCATGAGCTAGTTGCTTTATGTATTGCAAAAGAGCAACCTCAGTTACTTGCAGGTAAAACCATTACCATAACCGCAGGCCCGACCCGAGAAGCCATTGACCCGGTACGTTTTATATCTAATCACAGCTCAGGTAAAATGGGCTACGCACTTGCTGAGGCCGCTTTATTACTTGGCGCTAAAGTTAATTTAATTTCAGGCCCGGTGACTATAAAAGCCCCTGCTGGCGTAAATTTGATCAATATAGAAAGCGCCGAGCAGCTATTAAACGAATCACTCAACTACGCACCGCGCTCAGATGCGTTTATTGGCTGCGCAGCTGTTGCCGACTACCGCGCAGCAACCGTTGCAGCACAAAAAATGAAAAAGCAAGGCGACGAGCTTACTCTTACTTTAGTTAAAAACCCGGATGTAATTGCACACGTAGCTAATTTACAGCAAAACCGCCCTTACACTGTTGGTTTTGCCGCAGAAACACAAAATGTAGCAAACTACGCAAAAGGTAAACTAAAAAATAAAAACCTGGATATGATTTGCGCTAACGATGTATCACAAAGTGATCTTGGGTTTAACGCTGACAATAATGCGCTAACCCTGTACTGGCATAATGAACAGCTTGAATTACCAACAAATAGCAAAACAGCAATTGCGCTAACAGTGATCCAACAGCTCGCTCAGAGAATATAAAAGAGCTGGAAACAAACTGAATAAAACATTAACATGCTAAACACGCGTTTACTTTTAAGAGTTTAAATTTGTTTAATTCTAAATATAAACGCGCCTTAAACATTTGAATCAAAATGACTAGCTCCTGCTAAAAGATAACTAATAAAAAAGGAATGTTCATGCCTGCGACAAAAAGAAGTAATCGCAAAGAGCAAATACTGCAAGCACTTGCACAAATGTTAGAAACCAGTCCCGGCCAGCGTATTACCACAGCAAAGCTAGCCGCTGAGGTTGGTGTATCGGAAGCAGCGTTGTATCGTCATTTTCCTAGTAAAGCACGTATGTTTGAGGGCTTAATAGAATTTATTGAAGACACGCTTTTATCTCGTATAAATCTTATTTTAGAAAACGAAAAAGAAAGCCAAGCCCGCGTTTATAATATTTTGCATTTACTACTAACGTTTGCTGAAAAGAACCCTGGTATTACCCGTATTTTAACCGGCGACGCATTGCAAGGTGAGCAAGAGCGGTTACGTGAACGAGTGCAAAGTTTCTTTGAAAAACTTGAGACCCAATTTAAACAAGTACTACGTGAGAGAAAGCTGCGTGAAGGTAAAAACTTTCAAAGTGACGAGCTAACCCTAGCCAACTTTTTACTTGCCTATGTTGAAGGTAAAATGAATCAGTTTGTACGCAGTAATTTTAGTACTAAGCCAAGCGCACAATTTGAAAAACAATGGCCGGAGCTACAAAAAATCTGGTTATAAACTCCAAATTCAACACACGTAACCTTGTGAGCCACGCTTGCAAGGTTTTTAAATTTTCACCTTCAGCCTTTCAACTCTGCTTTGCTACCACTTGTCGTATATACTCGAATTATAGACAAAACTCGTTACAATAAAATAACGCTAAAAAACGAGAACCTATAATGAAAACAAAGCTCACCCTTTTAAGCTCTGCGCTTATTGTCAGCGTAGCTAGCACCACAGTTTACGCTAAAGAGTCGCTACAATTTAACGATGTGTTTGATTTTAAATCAGCCAAAGCAACGCAGCTATCTGAAGATGGCCGTATTTTATCGCTCAGTGCAACCCCGTATCGTGGTGATGCCACAGGCCAAGTTTACTCGCTAAGCGGTAATAGCTTAATTGCAGAAGTACCGCGTGGTACTAAACCAGTTATTAATCAAGCTGCTAACTGGGTCGCATTTACCCAAGTACCCACGCTACTAGCACAAGAAACCACGAAGAAAAAAGATGCTCTAAAAAACAACCTGGTACTAGTAAATACCCAAACAGGCGAGCAACAAAGTTTTAGTAATGTGAAAGACTATAAGTTATCAAACGATGGAACTTGGCTTGCCTATCGCTTAGATCAAAAAGCAGCTAAAGGCGATGATGAAAAAGCCGAGGATGAAAGTGCCAGCACTCATGCTAATAAAAACGATAGCGCCATCACACCAGACAAAGATGATAAAACCTATCCACTGGTTATTGTAAATTTAAGCAATAAACGCAGCCACACAATTACAGATGTATTTAACTACAGTATTAGCGCAACTAACCAGCAACTATTAGTTAGCCAGAGTTACAGCGATGGTAACAACAATCAAATAGCACTGCTTAATTTAAATGACTTTGTAAGCAGCATACTCATAGATGAGCCTGGTGTTGTGGCCAATAAAATAGCCTGGCACCCGACTGAGGCAAGCGTAGCATTTACGTTAGGTAACTATGTTAACGACGACATGCGCCGTCGTAACTACAGCTTACAACTTTGGCAAAATGAGCAGCTAACAACTATTAACTCCCCCAACAAAGATTGGGGAATAGGTAAAACCGCCGCGTTAATATGGTCTGAAAATGGCGAGCGTTTATATTTTGAAAATCGCCCTAAACTAGCCGCTAAAGTAAAAGCTAAAGAGTATAGCGACGAAGCCTCACTATACGACTTTGACACTATACGAGAGCATAAAGGCTTAAAAGTATGGCATAACAACGACGCGCAAATAAAACCGCGTGAACAGCAGCAGTGGAACGAAAAAAACAAAAACCGCCATTACAGCGCGGTGTACCACATAAATTCGCAAAAAGTTACCCAGCTAAGTACTGTGAGCATGCCAGAGGTTGCGCTTAATCCGCAACGCGATACATCACTGCTTGGTTATACTGATACCCCATACCTTGAGAAAATAATGTATGGCGGCTTTTTTGCTGACTACTTTGCTGTAAATATTAATACAGGTAAACACACTCCCATTGTTAGTAACTACCCGTTTAAACCAAGTTTGGCACCTAATGGCGAGTTTGCCGCCTACTTTAGCGATAACCATATACAGCTAAAAGATTTAAAAAATAATAAAGTCACTACGCTTACACGCGCTATTGGAGCTACTTTTGCTGATGACAAGCACGACTACCCTTCAGCCCAACCAGGTTATGGTTTTGCCGGTTGGAATCAAGATAGCAGCCAACTACTTGCTTACAGTAAGTACGATATTTGGGCGTTTGATGTAAATAGCCAGCAGGCAAAACGTTTAACTAATGGTAAACAAACCAATACTCAATATCGCGTTATTAAACTTGATAAAAGCCAAGTTGGCTTTAAAAAAGACGAAACATTGCTTATATCGGCTATTAACTTACAAACTAAGCAAAGTGAAATAGCCAAGCTTGATTTAACCACCAACACAGTAACTAAAGTGCTCAGTGGTAATAAACGTTTTGATTTAGTTAAAAAAGCAAAAAATGCCGATAAATACCTATTTACTGAGCAAGCGTATCATCAGTTTCCAGACTTTTATCAAACTGACTTTAGTTTCAGTGCTCCGCAACAAGTGACTACACTTAACCCACAAATAAGTAACTTTGCCTGGGGCGAAAAACCAGAACTCATAAGCTACAAAGGCTTTGATGGCGAAGACTTACAAGGCGTACTAATTAAACCTGCGGGTTACAAAAAAGGCGAAAAAGTACCAGTAATGGTGTATTTTTACCGTTATATGAGCCAGCGCATGTACGACTTTCCTAAAATGGAATTAAACCACCGCCCTAACTTCCCTATGTTTACCTCAAACGGTTACGCGGTATTTTTACCCGACATTCGTTTTGAAATAGGCCACCCAGGTAAATCATCAACGCAAACCATGATCAACGCCACGCAAAAGCTCATTGATTTAGGCATTGCTGATAAAAATAAAATTGGTTTACAAGGTCATTCGTGGGCAGGCTACCAAAGTGCCTTTATGATCACTCAAACCGATATGTTTAAAGCGGTTGTATCGGGTGCTCCCGTGTCTAACATGACCAGCGCCTATAGTGGCATTCGTTTAAAATCGGGCTTAGCGCGTCAGTTTCAGTACGAAACAGGACAAAGCCGCATTGGTAAAAACCTTTTTGAAGCGCCAGAATTATACATAGAAAACTCACCGGTATTTTTTGCCGATAAAGTAAACACTCCTATTTTAATTATGTTTGGCGATAAAGACGACGCTGTACCTTGGCACGAAGGGGTACAGTATTACTTAGCCCTGCGCCGTGCGGGTAAAGATGCCACTTTTTTACAGTATGAAGGCGAACCTCATCACTTGAAAAAGTTTCCTAATCAAGTCGATTTTTCGATTCGTATGATGCAGTACTTTGATCATTACTTAAAAGGCAAACCCGCCGCAAAGTGGATGAAAGAAGGCGAAGCATTTATACAAGAGTAAAAATAAATGTTAAGAACCCCGATAGATTTAAGTCTATCGGGGTTTTATAATTTATTACTACCCACTTTATAATAAATAGACAATACTGAATTAACTAATAATTATTAAGTCGTTATTTGATGCTACATTTTTGGTATAAAGAATTTCCGCAATACCCTAGAGATCATAAGGATTACTGGCGAACACGCTTAATTGCACATTCTTTATTAATCTGCTGCTGCTACTTTTTAATTTTAACCTTACTAAATGTTTTTTATTTTTCGAGTTACGATATTGCACTTATTGATGCCTTAGGACTTATAACGTCATTAAGTATTTGTATATGGTTTAATAAAACAGCCCAGGTTAGTAAAGCTGCTTGGGTTGTTGCATTAATGATAGTTAGCTTAATAATGCTCTTTATAGTATCGGCAAAGGGTCATGCTCATTCATTATTTTGGGCAACACTTATTCCGCCTTTTACCTTTTTTTTAGTTGGGCGTAATTGGGGAAGTATATTAAGTAGCATTGCTTTTGGTATTTGTGCCTATCTAGTTTACTTACAGCAACAACTATCAATTACCATAGGTTTATCTGCATTATTTAATTTTATTGAAGTGTCTATTGCGCATGTTTTATTATTTAGGTTTTATGAAAAAACGCGTTTTTCGGCTTACTCTCATCTTTCGAAGCGCAATGCCGAAATAAAACAGCTAGCCGAAACCGATAAGCTCACCGGGCTATATAACAGGCAAAAATTTGATTTTGAATTGTCGCAATTACTGAGTGAAAATAATAATGAGCGAAAATCAAATATAGTGATGATTTGCGACATAGATCACTTTAAAAAAGTAAACGATACTTATGGCCATTTAGCGGGTGATAACGTGCTTAGTGAGTTTGCCAATATTTTACAAAACAAGCTTACAAATAGTGCATTAATTGCACGCTGGGGCGGAGAAGAGTTTACTATTATTCTTCGAGATAGCAGCCTAGATAACGCAATTAACGAAGCTGAAGAGCTCAGAGCGTTTATTGCCACTCATTTAATCGATAATAGAGCGTTAACTATCAGTATTGGTATAGCTAAAGCGCATGTTGACGACACTGCTTTGCATCTTTTAGAGCGCGCCGATAAAGCGCTTTATAAAGCAAAATTACAAGGGCGAGATCAGGTCTGTGTTGCTAGCGACAACTTAACCAAAACTCACTATGAAAACACATTAAGTAAATCCGCTGCTATTTAAAAGTTAGCTCTAAAGTATCAGCGGTTAAACCCAATAAACTAAATTAACCTTGTAACTGCTAACTTATTGTTCCTAAAATATTAAGCATACTGCCCAGCAGCAAAACCACAGCTCCACGCATACTGAAAATTATAGCCCCCTAGCCAGCCGGTTACATCGGTTACTTCGCCAATAAAATATAAGCCTTGTGCTTTTTTTGCTTCAAAGGTTTTTGAGCTAAGTTCATCGGTATCTACACCGCCTAGCGTTACTTCCGCTGTTCTGTAACCTTCTGTGCCATTTGGTTTAATTTGCCATGCATGTATATAGTTAACTAACTCGTCAATTTGGCTATGTGTTAGCTGGTTAATATTACAATCAGGAATTGCTTTCCCCTCATGAAGAACTTCAATAAAACGTTTAGGTAAAATAGTGGCTAAGCTATTTTTTAACGACTTTTGGGATTGCGTTTCACGCCAATCGGCTAGCTGTTGTCTTAAATCTGTTTCGGGTAATAAATTAATAGTTACCGCCTGTCCGGCGCGCCAAAATGAGCTTATTTGTAATATAGCAGGACCCGATAATCCTCTATGGGTAAATAAAATGTTTTCTTTAAATGCAGTGCCATCTTCACTAGTAACATCGCATAAAATACTTATACCTGAAAGCGCTTCAAAACGTTCTTTATCGTGCTGATGCAAAGTAAATGGTACAAGTGCCGCCATGGTCGGTAATACTTTTAAGCCAAACTGCTCAGCAATTTTATAGCCAATGGGTGTTGCGCCAAGCTTAGGCATAGTTAAGCCACCGGAGGCAATCACTAACGACTCACAATAAAATGTTTCATGCTCGGTTACTACGCTATAACCAGTTTCAGTTTTTGAAACGCTGATTACTTCGTTACGCAACTTTATAGATACCCCCGCCCATTCACACTCAGTAAGTAAAATATCAACAATGTCTTGAGCATTATTATCACAAAAAAGCTGACCTAGTGTTTTGTGGTGATAGGCTAAACCATGACGATCTACTAGTTCAATAAAGTCATGTTGGGTATAACGACTTAAACATGATTTAACAAAATGAGGGTTGCCACACAAATAATTACTAGGGCTGGCATTTTCGTTGGTGAAGTTACAGCGCCCACCGCCACTAATGAGTATTTTTCGACCTGGCTTTTTGCCCATATCAAGTACTGTAACACTACGGCCACGATATCCTGCTTGCGCTGCACACATTAAGCCTGCTGCTCCCGCACCTATTACTATCACATCTACTTGGGTCATTTATTTATCTCATTAATTTTTTTTGATTATAACAAAATTTATGCACCGGCTGGACATCGAATTGATTATTTTCAATTGCACAACAAATAAAAATAAAAGTATTAATACTCAAATTTAAAACTAGTTACTTATGCTTATATTTATAAATATAAAAAGTACAAAGTAACTACAAACCCGCTAATAACAAGGTTATAACCAAATGAAAGAAGCTAATAAGTAATTAATCTTTCAATTAATTTAACAGAACATTTACCTTTGTACCCACTTCGTGGATTTGTGCTACGAAATAACAAATAAAAACTAAGGATAATCATGACAACAGGTAAATCATTTAAAAAGTGTGCAATAGCCTTTACTATCAGCTCACTATTTGCTGCAACATCGAGTATTGCAACTCCTGCACAAGCAATTGCACCATCAATGGCAGAAACAACAGCTAAATTACAAAATCAAACTGGTTTTGAAACACAATTCATTATTAAATATAAAAATAACACTAATGATTTAGCTAGCTTTGCAGCTACAGACACAGATGTAAGCCAATCAAATATGCAAAATAAAGCGCAGAGCTTTGTTAAAAATTACACCTCTAAAAAAGGCAAAGTAAAAGCGAAGTATATTCGTGCCATGGCACTTAATAATCACCATGTAATGCGTGCAAGTAAAAAGCTAAATGCACAAGAAGCACAGCAATTTATGCAAGAAATGCTTGAATCTGGCAACGTTGAGTACATTGAAGTCGATCAAATGCTGCAACCGTTTGCAACGCCTAATGATCCACGATTTGACGACCAATGGCATTATTATGAACAAGCTGGCGGCTTAAACTTACCTACCGCATGGGATACAGCCACTGGTAGCGGTGTTGTTGTTGCAGTACTCGATACAGGCTATCGCCCTCATGTTGATTTAAACGCTAATATTTTACCCGGTTACGATATGATCTCGAATTTATCGGTGGCTAATGATGGCAATGGTCGCGATAGCGATGCCCGCGATCCGGGCGATGCGGTTGCTGCCAATGAATGTGGTACTAACGGTGCACAAAACTCTAGCTGGCACGGTACACATGTAGCGGGTACTGTTGCTGCAGTTACTAATAATGGTGAGGGTGTTGCTGGGGTTGCTTACGGCGCCAAAGTAGTGCCTGTACGTGTACTAGGTAAGTGCGGCGGTTTAACCTCTGATATTGCTGATGGTATTATTTGGGCTTCTGGTGGCAATGTATCTGGGCTACCGGCAAATGCCAATCCTGCAGATGTAATAAATATGAGCTTAGGGGGCCGTGGCTCATGTAGCTCTACAACACAAAGTGCTATTAACACCGCACGTAATAACGGCACAGTAGTGGTAATTGCTGCTGGTAACGATAACGATAACTCAGCAAACTATAACCCAGGCAACTGTAATGGCGTGGTAAATGTAGCCTCGGTTGGCCGTAATGGCGGTCGTGCTTATTACTCTAATTACGGTAGTAATATTGATGTTGCCGCACCGGGTGGTGCGCAAAGTTTTGCTAACGATTCTGAAGGTGTTTTATCCACTTATAACGCCGGTTCGTCAACCCCTTCTAGTGATAGCTACGGTTTTTCGCAGGGTACATCAATGGCAGCCCCCCATGTTGCTGGCGTAGCGGCACTGATAAAACAAGCAAAGCCGAATGCTACTCCCGATGAAATCGAAAATATTTTAAAAACAACCACCCGCTCGTTCCCAGCCACATGTACTAGCTGTGGTACCGGTATTGTTGATGCAGCAGCTGCCGTAGCTGCTGCAAGTGGTGGCACTGCACCACCACCAAGTGGTAATGAACTTCTTGATGGCGAAACTCAAACCGGTTTAAGCGGCGCAACTAACTCTGAAACATTTTATACAATGACAGTGCCCAGTGGCGCAACTAATGTCACTTTCACTATGAGTGGAGGCACTGGTGATGCCGATTTATACGTGCGCTCTGGCAGTAAGCCAACAACCTCTACATACGATTGCCGCCCTTACAAAAGTGGTAACAACGAAGAGTGCTCAATCGATAACCCTACATCAGGTACGTATCATGTGATGCTAAGAGGTTATTCTGCCTATTCTGGGATCAGCTTAACTGGTAATATTACAGCAGCTTCGGGCGGGGGCTCAGGCACACCTCAAGCTGGTGGTGGCACTGTAAGCGATGTGAGTGCTAATGCAGGTCAATGGAAGCATTACACACTAGACGTGCCAGCAGGTATGGCTACATTTACAGTAACAACAAGCGGTGGCACAGGCGATGCTGATTTGTTTGTTAAGTTTGGCAGTCAGCCCACGACATCGAGTTACGATTGTCGTCCATATAAAAATGGTAATGCCGAAACCTGTACTTTCTCAAGCCCACAAGCGGGTACGTGGCACTTAAGTGTTAACGCGTATAAAACCTTCTCGGGCTTAACAATTAGCGGGCAATATCAGCCTTAATAAGCAATAATTGCAAAAAGCCGATGTTGCATCAACATCGGCTTTTGTATTTTCAAATCGCTAATTTATTCTATAGCTTTTCTAAAACAGCAGCAGCACGACTAACCACAAATTCTTTTTCTTGCTCTACAAATAAACCGGTTACTACACTATTTTCCACGATCATTGCGTAACGCTTTGAACGCACACCGCCAAACCCTGCCGTATTCATATCAAGGCCTAATGCTTTGGTAAAGCTCGCATCGCCGTCTGCCAGCATGGCTATTTCTTGTGCATTTTGTGATGCCCCCCATGCTTTCATAACAAACGCATCGTTTACCGATACACAATAAATTGCATCAACGCCCTTTGCTTTTATTTTATCTGCCAGAGTAATAAACTCAGGTAAGTGTGCATTTGAACAGGTAGGTGTAAACGCACCGGGGACTGCAAACAATACAACTTTTTTATCTGCAAATAATTCACTGTTAGTCAGTGTTTGCATACCATCGTCGGTTAACTGGCTTAGCGTAACCGAGGGAATAGTTTGACCTTGTACAATCATTATAAATCCTTCATTTTATAAAATAAAACCAGCATACAGCTTAGCACATAGAATTTAGAGCATGATATAAGATGAGCGCTAAAGCTAATTTATTACAACCCCAGGCCCCCTTTAATCGAATGAATTTGTTGTTGTAGCTGATGTCGTATATCATCCACCAACGAGCTCGACTCACTTACTTGCCCCTTCATTTCAGCCATTGACTGACTAAAGTTATCTAATAAATTGCTTTGCTGCTTAGCAAGCTTCATCGCCTCAAACGCTACTTTATTAGCATTTTTTGCATTACTTGCCACCGCTTCCGAATTTAACTTAAGTTCTTGGGCATTTTGCGTTTGCGATTGAGCACCTTGGGTTAATGCTGTTATTTGCGTAGCAACTAGCCGTGAGTTTTCACTCAGTATGGTGAGCTGCCCATTTATCTCGCTCAGCGAGCCTTGCGTTTGCAGTGCCAATTGCCTAACTTCATCAGCCACTACTGCAAAGCCGCGACCATGCTCACCTGCCCTAGCTGATTCTATTGCTGCATTTAGCGCAAGTAAGTTGGTTTGATCTGCAATATTACGTATTACTTCTATAATTTTACTTACGCCTTCAACACCATTAAGTAGCTCTTGTAAGCTTTGTATACTGCGTTCAACCCGTGCCTGTGTATCGGCACTCGCACTTAACATACTTTGCGCAAATCCTAAGCTTTGTTCCATGGCACTAAAGGTACTTTGTGCGTTATCAGCTACTTGTGTATTAATATCATTAACTTGCTCTCCAATCTGCTGAATATCGGTTAGTAAATACTGATTCTGTTCCACTTGCCCATAACTCGTAGTAGTTTGTTGCTCAATCGTCTGTAAGTGTTTACTCATTTGCTGCATAAAAGCATTCACTACTTTTAGCATTTGCGCTCGCTCTTGTGCTTCTATGCGCTGGCGTTCAATTAGCTGATTAAAGTATTGGGCTATTTCCCCAACTTCAGTTTTTGGGTTATTACTGACAATATTTTTAAGCTCATTCGTTTCAATTAAAAATGCAAATCCGTCGCGCAACCGTCGAAGAGGATTAAGTACCAGATTACGCTGAACAATATAAACACCGCCAGCAAGTATAACTAGCCCACTAATAGCAACACAAAACACCCAAAATACTTGCTGCTTTAAATTATCTTGTTGTGTTTTTAGTGCTTGCTCTGCATTTATCACTGTTTTAGATAAATTACTAAGCTGCGTGCGCAATTCATCGGCCCCCGTCTGTCGTTGTTGTGCCTGAGTTAATGTACTGGTTAAATCCCGAGGATAGCGATTTGGCCAACTACTTAATTCTGATTTAATATCAGTAGCTAAATCTTCACTTTGCTCGTCAATAAATAAACTATACTCATCTACTTTATCCATCACACCTAAGTTTGGTAGCTGCTCTATTTTTGCTGCTAATACATTTAAATTTTTCACGCTTTGTTGCAAACTCTGCTCTACACTCTGCTGATAATCTAGCACCAGTTGATAACTAAATAATGATAAGTTAATCACTTCACTATAATACTCATTGGCCAATTTATAATAACTAAGCGTGTTGTTACTATTATCCGAAGCTGAGCGCGCATAATTAATTAACGAGGATGCCGAACCAGCCATTTGCCTTAGCGCATTATCAAGTAAAGCCGTTTCGTTACCAGAGAGCTTACCCAAGGCTCTATATTTACCGTTTATATCATTATTTAGAGTAATTAACTGCTCAGTAAGTTGTGATTTAAGAGCTGCTGGTAATAGCGTTAACTGTTTTTGCTCTACTTGCGAGATTAAACTTGAGGCTTGTGTTAAGTATTGGCTATCGCCTTGTGCTAAGTAATTACTTAGATAGCTCGCTAGATCAACCATAATCGTATTTTTAAGCTGTCTATATGCACTGTCTTGCTGCTCTAGTTTTAGAAAAGTTTGACTGGCCCAAAGTAGAGTCATAGCTAATAAAACACTTGCGAGAGTTAACAAAACAGCCAGTAAGCGGGTAAATGTAGAGGCGCGCATAAATAAATCCCTAAAATCATATGCGCGTAGAATATTGACTATTTATGACAGTTTAATGGCAAATACTAACAATCGTATTAAATTCATGAGCTGTCAAAGCAACAACAAGAATGTTAACCCAAATAAAAACAATGAGTTATTTTGTGTGGCTATTCCTAGGTTACTTTAACTTCAGCACCTATAGAGTCGGCTATAAGTTCATTTCAACACAATAAGTAAGTTAATAAGTAAAAAGGGTTATGTTTTTAATAAGGTTGGCGTTTGTGTTAAAAGGGGGGATTACAACACTAAAATAGTGCTGTGTTATATAAAATTATTTATAAAAATACAGGCGTAAAAAAACCACGTATAAAACGTGGTTTAATCGTATTTATTGTAAAATTAAAGACCTGCGCGCTCTTTAATTATCGCAATTAAGGGCGATCCTGAATGACCGTTCGATTCAGCCCATGATACATCAGCGCCATCTTCTAGTGAGCTTTTAGATAGGTTTTTAACTATATATTCGCCACTATCTAGTGCGTTACTTGCCACTGCATGTCGTAATAAATTATTACCATTACAAAATACTGCGTCGTATATATTGCGAACTTTCACTCGTGCGCTTTTAAGCTTACTACGTAAACGATTTTTATCATCCGCTGCAATATACTCACAGATAGAAATCGCTAACTGATCATCTGCTTGTGCAGGGGCAGTATATACAAACGAACCGGCTGCAAGCGCAGTAATAACAACTAGCTTTGATAACTTAATCATGGAAAACCCTTTTTACAATACTTTATTCCTATTGGATTAGTTAATATTGTACCAATATGCTCAGTATTTCGCAATAATGTTAAGGGTTTTTATATAAAGTTACAAACTTATGACTATATTGATTTTTTTCATCCGCAGCCATTTGTATTTCATCTTTAACCTGCCAGGTTGCCACTTTTTCGTAATCAGGAAACTGAGTGTCACCTTCAACATCTAAGTCTATAAAGGTTAAATAAAGTCTTTGTGCACTTTCTAAAAATTGTTGATAAATATTTCCACCACCAATGATCATCACCTCTTCCACATCAGCAACTAAATTTAACGCGGCCTCTGGCGTTGTAACAATTTCTATTCCAGTTGCTTGATACTGGCTATTACGGGTAATAATAATATTACGACGCCCAGGTAAAGGCCGTCCAATAGACTCAAATGTTTTGCGCCCCATAATCACAGGTTTACCTGTGGTTACTTTTTTAAAATGCTGTAAGTCTCCAGGTAAATGCCAAGGCATTGTATTATTAAGGCCAATTACACGGTTATTTGCCATTGCAGCAATCATTGAAATTATCACACTAATTATCCAGTATTTATTATTAAACAAAGAAAAAGGAGCATAAGCTCCTTTTATATGTAATTAATTATAATTAACGTTCGTACACAACTTCTACGTCGTAATCATCTTCATTCCACTCATCCCAATCATCATCATCGTCGCTCTTTTTAGCAGCTTTTTGATGATAGGTGTCCCACTTAAACTCAACTTCTTCGTCTGTTGCTTCAACGAATTTCTCTTTTGGCATGCTTTCAAGCAATGTCATTACGTCATGAATTAGTGGTTGAGTATTTGATTTATTAATAGCAGAAATGCTGTAAATATTTTCAGTTTCGCCTAGCTCTTGTGCAATTTTTTCACATAAAGCTTTTGCTTCGTCAGCTGGTAATAAATCTATTTTATTAAATACCAACCAGCGCGGCTTTTCTGCTAATTTAGGACTGTACTGATGTAACTCATTAACAATCGCAAATGCATTATCAACTGGATTTGAGCCATCAACTGGCATTACATCAATAATATGCAGTAATATTCTACAGCGCTCTAGGTGTTTCAAAAATTGAATACCTAAACCAGCACCATCCGATGCGCCTTCAATTAAGCCTGGTATATCAGCGATAACAAATGATTTATTAGCTTCAGGACGTACCACACCTAAATTTGGAATAAGCGTCGTAAATGGGTAATCTGCTACTTTTGGTTTTGCTGCCGATACACTACGGATAAAGGTAGACTTACCTGCATTTGGCAAACCTAATAAGCCTACATCTGCTAGTAACAATAACTCTAGTTTAAGGTTGCGTACTTCACCTTCTGTCCCTAAGGTTTTTTGACGCGGAGCACGGTTTGTACTTGATTTAAAACGCGCATTTCCTAAGCCATGGAAACCGCCTTTTGCCACCAAAATCTTTTGGCCATGTTGGGTTAAATCCCCTAATCCCTCTTGCGTATCAACGTCCATAATACGTGTACCTACAGGTACCATAATAATTAAATCGTCAGACTTTTTACCCGTACAGTTACGGCTGCGGCCATTAGTACCGCGATCTGCTCTATGGAAGCGTTCAAATTGGTAATCAATTAAGGTATTTAAGTTTTCATCCGCTTGTAGATAAACACTACCACCGTCACCACCGTCACCACCGTCAGGCCCACCTTCTGGGATATATTTTTCACGACGGAAAGACACGATACCGGCGCCACCGTCTCCAGCTTCTACGCGAATTTCTACTTCATCTACAAACTTCATGATTACTCACTTTAGGGATTGGCTTGTTAATAACACTATTATATACCCAAGCCAACTTAATACCAATTGGCATAAATATTTGAACCATTTTACGAATTAGATCGCTCTATAACTTCGTTAAAGAGCCCGCTACTTAAACCCATAGGTATAATTGCAGGCTTGGGTATATATTGTAAAATAATGAAAACAAAAAACCCCGCAAAGGCGGGGTTTTTTAACTATCTTACTGATTACTCAGTTACGATAGTTACGTATTTACGGTTTAAAGGACCTTTTTGTTCAAACTGAACTTTACCATCTGCTTTTGCGAAGATAGTGTGGTCTTTACCGATACCTACGTTTGTACCAGGGTGGAAACGAGTTCCACGCTGACGAACAATGATGCTACCCGCTAGAACTGATTCGCCACCAAAACGCTTAACACCTAGGCGTTTGCTTTCTGAATCGCGACCGTTACGAGTACTACCAGCTGCTTTTTTATGTGCCATTTCTAAGTACCTCTAATTAAGCGCTAATGCCAGTGATTTTAACTTCTGTGAACCATTGACGATGGCCCATTTGCTTACGAGAATGCTTACGGCGTCTAAATTTAACAACCTTAATCTTCTCACCGCGACCATGTGAAACAACCTCAGCTGTTATCTTACTACCGTTTACGAACGGTACACCAATCTCGATTTTCTCACCATCAGCAACTAAAAGTACTGAATCAAATTCTACTGCTGCACCAGTTTCAACGTCTAATTTTTCAAGACGAATCGTTTGACCTTCAGTCACACGATGCTGTTTACCACCACTTTGGAAAACCGCGTACATAATTAACTCCGTCTGTGCGCCCTCAAATCGACGCAACTAAAATATTCTTCGATAGGGCGCGAAGTTTACGCTACGGCGTAATAACTAGCAAGCCTATTTTGTAATTAAAATGAATAAAAAGTAGCTGCATTGAGAGCAATTCAATATTTCCCCTATTTTATATTAAATAGCCCTTTTGCCAAGCGCTTTTTCACGATTAGTGAAAATAATTTGCCTTAGCTAAACACACACTCCAACGGATAATAAATAAACATAAATTACAGCACGCTTTGTACGCTAATTAATCAGCTATCTCTCGTATTTAAGTGCTAATTAGCGATGTTAACCGTGTTTTTTCAGGGAATCGTCACAAAATATCGAGCTAGTGCTTTTTTTGTTGTACAATCTGCGCCGTTCACACATAAAAATTGGCTCGGAGATCAATGGATATAAAAGCTATCCAGGCGTTAATCGAAAACGATATGAATGACGTCAATCAACTTATACATGCGCAAATGCGCTCAGATGTGGCGTTAGTTAACCAACTTGGCTTGTATATTGTAAACAGTGGCGGCAAGCGCGTGCGCCCAATGTTGGCAATACTAGCGGCCAGAGCATTGGGTTATCAGGGTAAAGATCATATTACACTTGCAACTATTGTTGAGTTTATTCATACCGCAACACTATTACATGATGATGTTGTTGATGAATCTAACTTACGCCGAGGCACGCCTACAGCAAATGCTGAGTTTGGTAATGCTGCCAGCGTATTAGTGGGCGACTTTATTTACACTCGTTCATTTCAGCTTATGGTTGGCCTTGGTAAAATGCAGGTAATGCAAGTGCTTGCAGATGCAACTAACATTATTGCTGAAGGTGAAGTATTACAGTTAATGAACTGTAATGACCCCGACACCACTGAAGCGAGTTATATGCAGGTTATTTACTCTAAAACCGCTAAGCTATTTGAAGCCGCGACAGGCCTTGCGGCCATTATTACTGAGCAAAACCAAGCCACGCTTGATGCGCTTAACCTATACGGCATGCATTTAGGTACTGCGTTTCAGCTCGTTGATGACGTACTTGATTACAACGCAGATGCAGATCAATTAGGTAAAAATATTGGTGATGATTTAGCCGAAGGGAAACCAACTCTGCCGCTTATTTATGCAATGCAACATGGTAATGAGCAGCAAACACAGCTGATCCGTGACGCTATAGAGCACAGTAATGGCATGGATCATCTTGAAGAAATTTTAGCGGCACTTAAACAAACCAATGCGCTTGAATTTACGATGCAAAAGGCCGAACTTGAAGCCGACAAAGCCATTGCTTGCTTAGACTTTTTAGCTGAGTCTGAATATAAAAAAGCACTTGTGAGCCTTGCCCGTATTGCAGTTGATCGCGATCACTAACTTTACTGCCTTTATGTGTAGCTAACCTGGGTGCAGGTTAGCTAAATTCCGAGCAATAAAAAAGCCTGCAAACGCAGGCTTTTTTGTCACTTGATTTTGGCTATTACGCCATGAAATCAACACCTTCTTTGATGTCTTTTTTCAGTGTTTCAAGCATGTCATTTTTTGCTTTTGTTTCAAATGCGCTTAGTTCGCCGTAAGAAAGAATTTCTTCTACGCCGTTTTTACCTAAACGTACTGGGTGTGCAAAGTACTCCGCATCGCCATTTTCAACAGCAACGTACGCGTAATCTACAACGTCTTCACCTTGTAGGCCTTTAACTAAAGACATACAAAAACGAGCTGCTGCTGCACCCATTGATAAAGTAGCTGAACCGCCACCCGCTTTAGCATTTACAACTTCAGTACCCGCATTTTGGATACGTGGAGTAAGTGCTGCAACTTCTTCATCTGTAAAGCTCACGCCTTCAACTTGAGAAAGTAGAGGTAAAATAGTAGTACCTGAGTGGCCACCGATTACAGGAACTTTAACAGTTGCTACGTCTACGCCTTTAAGTTCAGCAACAAATGCTTCTGAACGAATAACGTCAAGCGTAGTAATACCAAATACGCGTTTAGCGTCGTAAGTACCTGCTTTTTTAAATACTTCAGCAACAATTGGTACAGTGCCGTTTACTGGGTTAGTAATAATACCTACTAATGCTTTAGGACAACTTGCAACTATGCCTTCTGCTAATGTTTTGATGATACCAGCATTTACATTAAATAAATCTGCACGATCCATACCTGGCTTACGTGGCATGCCAGCAGGAATAAGTACGATATCAGCATCTTTAAGCGCTTCATTTAACGCATCAGCGCCAAAGCCAGCTACTTTAACCGCTGTAGGGATATGAGATAAATCAACCGCAACACCTGGAACTACTGGTGCAACATCATATAGTGATAATTCAGAACCAGCTGGTAAGCCTGTTTTTAATAATAAAGACAACGCTTGACCGATACCGCCTGCAGCACCTAATACAGCAACTTTCATTGGAATTCTCCGTGATTTGAGGTAGGAAATATTTATGGCTCTAAGATAAAGAAATTAGCGACTAAAAACAAATTTATCCTGCCTATTTTCGTAATATTTTAGACCATAGTTGTAAAAACATTTGGCCTGAATACAGTAAACTGGCAAGTTAAATAAACAACTGCTGCATAATTATTCGTTTTTGTGTAGAATTTGCGGCATGGATAATAAAAAGCAAATAAAAACTATGCAACCACAAGACAAACAGGAAGCGTTAGTAAAAGCATTTAAAGCGCTTTTAAAAGAAGAAAACTTTGGTTCTCAAGGCGATATAGTAGATTCGTTAAAAGAGCAAGGTTTTGACAATATAAGCCAAAGTAAAGTGTCGCGCATGCTTAGTAAGTTTGGCGCGGTACGAACGCGCAATGCCAAACAAGAAATGGTGTATTGCTTGCCAGCAGAAATGGGCGTACCCACAGCAAAAAGCCCGTTGCGCCAGCTTGTTATTGATATAATGCATAACGAAATGATGATTATTATCCGTACCAGTCCAGGCGCGGCTCAGCTTATTGCGCGTTTACTTGACTCATTAGGTAAAGCCGATGGCGTGTTAGGTACTATAGCTGGCGACGACACTATTTTTATTGCCCCAGCTAAAATATCTGAAATAGACTTAACCCTAGAGCGGGTACGTATTTTATTTGATACGGTTTAGTATTTAAAACATGCGTTATAACTGTTTTAAAAACCCAACTGACGGTGCAAAAAACGCAGACCCCATATCGGCTTGAGTAAAATCAAGCCAATGATCATAGCACTCCCCCTCACCTAAACGACTTTTTAATACCTGTTCAAATGCGGTTCCACTGGCCGAGCAAGTAATTGACAGCATTCCTTGCTCGTAAACATCGCCATAAGGCATGCCTTGATTAAGTAATATTGGCTGGCCTTGCTCATCTTTTAATTCACTGCGTTGTGCATGGCTGGTTTCAAGCGCTGGGGCTATAAGAGTGTTATCTAAGCGAGTGCGACCTATTATTTGCTCTTGCTCATCTAGCGATAGATGCTGCCATACGCTTAGATCGTGCTTATAACGTTGCACATGAATATAACTGCCTTGATCCTCAAAGCTACCTGGTTTATTTATTAACGCCGTTGCCCGCTTTTGTCGGCCATGCGGCATTTTGCCACCATAAATAAAACCATTGAAATCGCGACCATCTAAAAATCTAAAATTACGAATTTGTTCCACCAGCTCTACATCTGGTGCAAATAACTTTAAAATTTGCAGTGCAAATAAATGATTAACGTCTTCGCGGTCTGAACGTATTTGCACAAACAAATCACACGGCTGCACGCTCATTGCGTGTTCATTATGATTTATATTAGGAAAGCTTTGTAGTTCACTGGGGATATACTCTGGCAAAATATGCGGCCAATACTGTGCACCAATAGCCACCATACAAGAAAGCATAGATTCAGAAAACTGATCGCTAAACTCTTCCTCAATAGCGCTTACTTGCTTGAGCTTTGTACGTAATGACTCATCTTGGCCATCAAACACATTAAAAAATAAATGCAAACCGTGTAAGTTTGCTTCAGCACAAATCCCTGATTGCGCTTGTGCCATTGATATTCCTTAGCTTATAAATAGATAAACACAGCGAATAACAAATTAATTTATGATTCGAAAAAATTCACCGTGTGAGGTTTTATTTTTATTATAACCTGCTCATTTTGAACAAATGACTGGCCATATTGCGCTGCAACTTCTATTTCTTGTTGTGCAATAACTACAGTGTAAACATAAGCCGAACCAATAAAACGACTGCTTAATATGGTGGCGCGTTCACTATGGCTATCTTTTTTATTGTCGCTCATTAGCTCTATTTGATGAGGACGCACATATATTTTTCCTATATTAGCCTGATGCTGGTGCGCAATAACCGACTCAACTAGGCCAAAAGCGGTTTTATATTCAGTTGCTGTTAACACTTCTGCGCTTAAGTATATGCCCTGACCCAGAAACTCTGCAACCTCCTTTGAGCTTGGTTTAGCAAAAAGCTGTTCTGGGGTGCCCTGCTGAGCTATTTTACCCTGGTGCATAATAGCCAGCGTGTCTGCAAATGCAAAAGCCTCTTCCTTTGAGTGGGTAACAAATACTGCCGACACTTGTTGAGTTTTAATTATGCGGCGAATATCGGCAATTAATTCAAAGCGTACTTGAGTGTCTATATTCGAAAACGGCTCATCAAGTAATAGTAAACTTGGTTTGTAAGCAAGTGCACGCGCAATCGCCACCCGCTGTTGTTGCCCACCCGATAACTGATGCGGATACCTGTCGGCGCAGCCAACTAAATGCACCAGCTTAAGCATTTCATCAACGCGCTGTTGCTTTTGCTCTTTACTCATTTTATTTAAGCCAAAAGCAATATTATGTGCCACGGTTAAATGCGGGAATAACGCATAATCTTGAAACATCATGCCAATATTACGATGCTCTGGCGAGATAAATGTATTGGCGTTACTCACCAGCTTGCCATCGATAAACACGCTTCCTTGTTGCGTTTCTATTAGCCCTGCAATTGCTTTTAAGGTGGTGGTTTTGCCACAACCACTGGCACCTAACAAACACACTATTTCGTTTTTACCTATGGTTAAATTTAGCTCGTGAATAACCTTAGTACCGTTATATTGATAGCTCACGCCTTGTAAAATCAAACTACTCATTTAACTACGTTGCTCCATAGAACGGTTAATAAAATACAAAGGGATAAATCCAACCAGCACAATAAATAATGCCGATATAGAAGCCAGCTCTAATTGCTCATCACTCACATACTGAAACACATGCGTAGCTAAGCTTTCAAAATTAAACGGCCTAAGTAACAAAGCCGTAGGTAGCTCTTTCATGCATTCAATAAACACCAGCAAAGCCGCAGTAAGCAACCCGCGTCTAAGTAGGGGTAAATGCACCAAACGTAACGTATGGCCTTGGCTTTTGCCCATAGATTGGCTTGCCATATCGAGAGAGGGGCTAATGCGTAAAAAGCTCGACTCAATCGCGCCATGTGCTACTGCGTAAAAACGCACTACATAAGCAAAAATAATGGTAAATACACTGCCAGTGAGTAACAAGCCTATATTTAAGTCGTATGGCTCAAGCACACGGTTTACCGTATTTTCTAACAGCGTAAGCGGTAATAGCACCGCAATAGCCAGTACTGTTCCTGGTAAAGCGTAGCCGGTGCTAGCTAATCGCCCCGGAATAAGTGGATAATTTTGCTTGGCTATACGTTGATAAAACACCACTAATACACTAAGTAACAGCGTTACTACGCTTACTACTATAGCTACCTTTAAACTTTGCCACGCATAGCTAAAAAACTCACTACTCCATGCTTGATCAAAATAAACAATGGCGTACTTTATTAACACTGCGATAGGTATAACAAAGGCAACAATTAAAATCACACTGCAAAATAGCGTTGCCAGCCAAGCCGACTTGCCTTTTAATATATAAAGCGCTTCACTATTTATACCCGACTGACGCTCAAACACCGCTTGATTACGGCGACTAAAGCGCTCCGCCATTAAGGCTAAAAACAATAGTAATAACATCACGCCCGATATTTTAGCTGCAGCGGTTAACGAGTAATAACCAAACCAAGTATCGTATACGGCAGTGGTTAAGGTGCTTACAGCAAAGTAGCTTACTGTGGCAAAGTCAGCCATGGTTTCCATACTAATTAGCGCTAGCGCAGCTACAATTGCGCCGCGCGATAACACTAAGCTCACCCTAAAAAAGCTCTGCCACGACGACAGCCCCATTAACTGGCTAGCCTGTACTAACTTAAAAGACTGCTCACGCAAGGCTGTTTTAAAAATTAAATATAAATAGGGATAAAGCACCAGTGCAAGCATTACTATAGCGCCGGGCAAAGTGCGTATATCAAAAAACCAGTAATCATCCGGCGATTGCCACCCAAACCAGTCTCTGAGAGTATTTTGTACTGGGCCTGCGTAATCAAGCAAGTCGGTATAAACATAGGCAATAATATAAGTAGGCATAGCCAGTGGCAGCATTAACGCCCATTCAAACTGTTTTTTACCCGGGAACTGGCAATAAGCGGTTAGCCAGCCAAGTGGTAAGGCAATAGCACAGCTTAGTACACACACACCTAAAATAAGTAATACGGTATTAGAAATGTAATCCCACAGCACTGTATCCCAAAGATGCGAAAACACCTCTGAGTTACCTTGTAGAGATTCAAATAGCAGAAAAAACAATGGGGTCGACAGTAATAATCCTGTCGACCATGCAAAAAGCTGCCATTTAGACAGCTGAAATTTATAAGTCATTTAAAGATCGAATTTCACCTCATCAATTAGCCTTAACGCTAACGGACGATATTTACTAATTTCATCAAGTGGTAAGCTATCTTCTTTAAAGCTTCCCCAAGATGCAACTAAACTTGATAATTCTACGCCTGGCTTAACCGGATATTCCATATTAATTGAAGCGTACATGTTTTGCGCTTTATTGTCGGTCATATACTCTAGGAGTTTCAAGGCATTTTCAGGGTTTTTAGCGTATTTTGTAATAACTGCACCCGACACATTTATATGCGAGCCGCGATTGATTTGGTTCGGAAAGTTAATATTTACCGCTTGTGCCCATTCTTTTTGGGTTTCATCTTGCAGCATTTTACCTAAATAGTAACTATTGCCAAATGCAAGATCGCACAAGCCTTCTTTCACTGCTTTTACTTGCGCTCTATCGTTACCTTGTGGTTTACGCGCTAAATTTGCTTTAACCCCCTCAAGCCATACTTTGGTATCTGCTTCACCATGGTGTGCAATCATTGATGCAACTAAACCCAAATTATACGGATGTTTACCAGAGCGAGTACATATTTGCCCTTTATATTTTGGATCTGCCAAATCTTCATAAGTCAGCTCAGGTAGCGCGCCCACACGCTCTTTTGACGAGTAAACATTACGTACTCGCTTAGTAAGTGCCACCCACTGGCCGTCGCCATCACGAAATGCCGCAGGCACATTGTTATTAATTGCTTCGCTACTAATAGTTTGCGTTAAATCTAAATCTTCAAGTTGGATTAAGGCGCTAAAATTAGACGTTAATACTAAATCGGCTTTGCTGTGTTTACCTTCGCGCTTAACGCGCTCTATTAAGCCTTTATTAGCAAACACTACATTTGTTTTAATACCAGTTTGTTTGGTAAAGTCATCTAAAATTGGTTTTATTAAAAAAGGCTGTCGAAAAGAATAAATATTAACGGACTCAGTTGCAAAAACGGGTGCCGACACAGCCAAACCAACTACAATTGCGAATACTTTTTTCATATTTCCCACCTGAATAATAACTATTATCAATAATTCTACCGTGCCTTACCCAAAAGTGCACACTTTATATAATCTGATCCTGTTAAAATCGCTAAAATAGAAAACCAACGTAAGACATATCCTACAAACGTGACAGCCAATGATGAAAACACAACATGAAAAACCATAACAAACAAAGTAACCAATTGTTTTAATTAAAGTAAATTATTTTAACTATTACGACTATAGCAATTAATTAGCAACCTATACTTCTTTAAAATATCGTACCGCCTATAATTAACTTAACAACCAAGCAGTGATGCTTAACGAGTAAATGGAAACGGACAACTTACTCGACCAACCAATGATTTAGGTTACTAATACAAAACGGATTTTAGGACAGGCTCTAGGAGAGCAGCACAATGGAATGTCTTAAAGGATAGCATCTGGATGATGCGTAAAGGATAGCAACAAAGGATTTACGTTGTTTTACAGGATGTTGAGGAAATAAAGGATACAGGCAGGAGCGCCTACATTACATAGAACTAAAAAGTAATATTGTAATAACAAGGATTTGTAAGAATTTGGAGTTGATTAAGTTCAATTGCAGGATGCAGAAAATTAGAAGATTCCGCAAGCGCGCCTAGAGATAGAGCGCGCTTTTCTTTGCCTAAAATAAATTGCTCAATGTATTTGTACAGCGCCTTGAAGTTGTTTTACTGCAAGCCGCCAAGAGCATATAAACGGTTTAAATTTTAATACACACGTATTTTTCTTCTAGGTACTCATTTAACCCTTGGTGCCCCCCTTCACGGCCAAGGCCCGATTGCTTAACACCACCAAATGGCGCTACAGGGTTAGAAATAACACCTTCGTTTACACCAATCATGCCAAACTCAAGACCTTCGCTAATGCGATAAACCTGCTTAATATTTTGGCTGTAAAAATAAGCGGCTAAGCCGTAAGGTACGTCGTTTGCTAGAGTAAGTACTTCGCTTTCATCATCAAAAGGAATAATTGTTAATACTGGACCAAATACTTCTTCATGGTAAATATCCATGTCGGTAGTGACGTTATTTACAATCAACGGGTTTTGAAAGCTGCCACCTAAATCACTGTTATCACCAATCAATACTGCCCCTTTATCTAGTGCGTCTTGTACTAGCTGCTGTACTTTTTCTTTTGCCTTAGGGTAAATAAGCGGGCCGATATCAACATCTGCTGTAAAGCCATTACCGACTTTTAAAGCAGCCACCTTAGGGGTTAGTTTATTTAGTACCGCATCAATAATATTACGCTGAATAAAGATACGGTTTGCAGCAACACAAGCTTGCCCACTATTTCTAAACTTAGCAGCCATTAACCCCTCAATAGCTGCATCGAGGTCAGCATTATCAAAAATAATGAAAGGTGCGTTTCCTCCAAGCTCCATAGAAGTGCGCTTAATAGTACCTGCGCATTGCGCTAATAACTGCTTGCCTACACCCGTTGATCCGGTAAAAGTAAACTTACGCACTATCTCAGAGTCGGTTAGTATTTTTCCTACTTTTTTAGCATTTTGCGATACTAAGACGTTAAATGCCCCTTTTTCAAACCCTGCTTGATCGGCTAAATAGGCAAGTGCAATAGCGCATAATGGGGTGTGCTCTGAAGGTTTTAATATAAAACTACAACCGGCTGCATAGGCGGGGGCAACTTTACGCGTAATCATAGCAACAGGAAAATTCCATGGCGTGATCCCTGCAACAACTCCTACAGCCTGCTTAAAGCTGGTTAACCTATGGGTGTTGTCGGTAGCAGGTATAACATCGCCATAGCTGCGCTTAGCTTCCTCGGCAAACCATTTTATAAAGCCTGCGCCGTAATCTATTTCGCCCAATGCTTCTTTAAGTGGTTTACCTTGCTCTTTGGTCATTAACTCTGCAAGCGTTTGCTTGTGTTTTATAACTAGCTCATACCAGCGCATCAAGGTTTCGCTTCGCTGCGTAGCATTGGTTGCTTTTAATTTAACAAATGCGCTTTGAGCTGCAACAATTGCATTATTCACACCCTGCTCATCAATATCGCTTACATCAACAATGCTTTTTTCGGTAGCAGGATCATCAACACTAAAGTGTGTGTCTGTTTTATAAAATTCACCATTAATAAACGAGTCAGAAAAAATAAGATTACTCAAAATAAACCTCCAAATTACGTTTAAGGTGTTAGCTTTTAATGCGTGCCATAGAGCCAAGGCTAACTTTTTATATAAATCTGCGCGAGGTAAACTCCCGCCTACGGGTAACACTATGTAGATACAAGTCGGGGTTTTATGCCGCGCTTTGTGTGCGCGAGGTAAACTCCCGCCTACGGTTTGCAAACAAAAAAGCCGCTGTATTAAACAGCGGCTTTTATTATATTAATCGTTAAAAGCTAGTGCTCTTCATTAACTATATTAACGTTATACTTAGGTATTTCAACTACTAGGTCTTCATCTCTAATAATAGCTTGGCAACCTAAGCGCGACTCTGGCTCTAAGCCCCATGCTTTATCAAGCATATCGTCTTCTAACTCGTCGCTTTCTTCTAGCGAATCAAAGCCTTCGCGGATCACTAAGTGGCACGTGGTACACGCACATGACTTTTCACATGCGTGAGCAATGCTAATGCCATTTTTAAGGGCGACATCAAGAACCGTTTGACCACTAGGTGCTTCAATTGCAGCGCCATCTGGACACAATTCTGGATGGGGAAGAAAAATAATTTGTGGCATTCTAATCTCTCTTAAATATTGTCTACTGACTGCCCAGTAAGAACTTTTTTAATTGATGCATCCATTCTGCGTGCGGCAAAATCGCTGCTGGCGTTATCCATTTTTTCAATCGCGGTTTTAATCTCGTTTGGTTGCTGCGCATTCTCACGCACTTTTACCAACTCTGCAATTTCAGCTCGTAAATATGCTAGTTGCGCTTCGTCAAGTAAACCACTGTCACTCGCAAGTGATGCCTCTAGTGCTTCAATTACACGTAGTGCTTCTACTTGTTGCTCTTTGAGCATACGCGCTTGCATATCGCCTTTAGCGTTGCTCATTGACTCTTTTAGCATATTAGATACTTGGTCGTCTGATAAACCAAATGACGGTTTAACTTGAATATCTGCTTGTACGCCTGTCGATTTTTCCATTGCCGATACGCTAAGTAAACCATCGGCGTCTACTTTAAACGTAACCCGAATATGTGCAGCACCCGCAGTCATTGGCGGAATACCTTTTAAACTAAACTTAGCAAGAGAGCGACAATCGTCTACCAATTCGCGCTCACCTTGTAGTACGTGCAACGACATGGCTGTTTGGCCATCTTTAAAAGTAGTAAACTCTTGGGCACGTGCTACTGGAATAGTGGTATTACGTGGAATAATTTTTTCCACCAAGCCACCCATAGTTTCAAGACCTAGCGATAGTGGTAATACATCAAGTAACAACATATCTGAATCAGGTTTATTACCTATTAACACGTCTGCTTGCAACGCAGCGCCTAACGCTACAACGCGATCGGGATCAATTGACGTTAATGCTTCTTTATTAAAAAACTCACTAACTTGGCTGCGAACTAATGGCATGCGAGTAGAGCCACCCACCATAATTACTTGCAGCACTTCTTCGTTCTCAATACCAGCATCTTTTACAGCACGGCGACAAGAACGAAGCGTTTTTTTAACGAGTGGTATCGCAAGCTCGTCAAGTTTTTCGCGGGTCACTTCAACCATGTGTTTCTCATCATCAAACTCAAGCCCAACATTAACAGTTGAGTATTGGCTTAATGCTTCTTTACAGGCTTTAGCTTTATTAATAAATAAGCGCAGCACCGCTGGAGATAAAGTGGTTACACCCGTTTGCTGCTTTAAGTAATCAACAATCAGTGAGTCAAAGTCATCGCCGCCTAGGCTTGAGTCGCCACCGGTAGCTAATACTTCAAATACACCTTGGTGCAAGCGCAAAATTGATATATCGAAGGTGCCACCGCCTAAATCGTAAACAGCAATAATACCTTCTTGACCCGAGTCTAAACCATAAGCAACAGCGGCTGCCGTTGGCTCGTTTAATAATCGCAGTACGTTAATACCTGCAAGTTCAGCGGCATCTTTTGTACTTTGGCGCTGAGCGTCATCAAAGTATGCCGGTACAGTAATAACTGCACCTAATATTTCTTGATTACCAAAGCTTTGTTCTGCACGGGCTTTTAATGCAGCTAAAATATGGCTTGATGCTTTAACTGGGCTGATTTTTCCAGCAGCTGTTTCTATGGCAAGTGCACCATCGTGCTGGCAAAATTGATACGGTAGTTGCCCATAGCTTTGTTCTATTTCTGCTTGGGTTTTACCTAAAAAGCGCTTAACTGAAATTAGCGTATTAACGGGATCTTGCGTTGCTGATTTTACAGCTTCGCTGCCTACAGTGATCCCACCCGCCTGATAACGCACTACCGAAGGAAGCATTGCTTCACCTAAGTCATCTGTTAAGGTGCGTGCTTCGCCACTTTGTACCGTGGCTACCAATGAGTTAGTTGTACCTAGGTCAATACCTATGGCTAGTTTATGTTCATGTGGTGCCGCGCTCTGCCCCGGCTCAGCAATTTGCAATAATGCCATAATATTTTTTAAACTCGCTTTACCTTGCTTTATAAATTAGCAAGTTAGGTGATTAGTCATCAAATAAACTGTCTTCAATACGCTCTAGTTCGTCACGTAGTTTATAAACAAATTTTAGTTTACGAACATTATCTGCAGCAGCTTGGTATTGCTGCTCGTCGTTACTTGCTAATTGCTGTGCAAGTTGTGCACTGTATTGTTCGTTAAGTTGCTTGATTTGCTTTTCAAAATTAGCGATTGCAGTGTCAGGATCGCTCGCTGACGTTAGCTCTTCTAACTCTTCGCGAAGTTCCATTTGCTGCATTAAAAATGCCGGATCTTGCAAGGTTTGTTGCTCAGCACGAATATCGACACCCAACTCACTTAACATATATTCGGCACGCTTTACTGGGTGCTTTAATATTTGTAGTGCGTCGTTAATTTCTGCGGCGCTTTGCACGGCCATTAATTTATCGCGACTGCTGGCGTTGGCATGGCGATCGGGGTGCACTGCACGCTGTAGCTCTAAGTAGTGCTTGTTAACTATTACTAAATCAATATTGTAGTCAACTGGTATTGCAAATAACTCAAAATAGCGCATAACTTCAACCAATAATATTCAGAAATTAATTTCAAAAATAACAAAGCCCTACGTTTATTGGCAGGGCTTGTTTTATACCCAAGTAACTTAGGTATTCAAAACACGTTTAAATTTAAACGGTAAAGCTTTCGCCACAACCACACTCGTCAGCTTGATTAGGGTTAGTAAATTTAAACCCTTCATTCAAGCCTTCTTTAGTGTAATCGAGCTGCGTGCCGTCAATGTAAACTAAGCTTTTAGCATCAACAATTAAGGTAACGCCTTTTGCTACAAATGTTTCGTCGTCGCCGTTTAGCTCGTCAACAAACTCAAGTACATAGGCAAGACCTGAACAGCCCGTCGTTTTAATGCCAACGCGCAGGCCTAAACCTTTACCGCGATTTGCTAAAAATGATTGTACGCGGTTTGCTGCCGCATCTGTCAATGTCACTGCCATGGAACTCTCTTACTTCGCTTGTTTACTTTTATAATTTGCAATTGCTGCTTGAATTGCATCTTCGGCTAAAATTGAACAGTGAATTTTCACTGGTGGTAACTCTAGCTCTGCACTTATATCAGTATTTTTAATAGTCGCTGCTTGCTCTAGTGTTTTGCCTTTAACCCACTCTGTTACCAGTGAAGATGAAGCAATTGCACTACCACAACCATACGTTTTAAATTTTGCATCTTCGATAATACCATCGGCAGATACTTTAATTTGTAACTTCATTACGTCACCACATGCTGGTGCGCCTACCATACCCGTTGCCACTGACGGATCATTTTTGTCTAAAACACCTACGTTACGTGGGTTTTCTACGTGGTCGATTACTTTATCACTGTAAGCCATAATTCTATCCTCACTACCTGCTAGGTATGTACTCGCACTATTATTAGTGGTGAGCCCATTCAACTGAATCTAAATCAATACCTTCTTGATGCATCTCCCAAAGTGGAGACATTTCACGTAGGCGACCGATAGAGTTTTTCATTAACTCAACGGTGTAATCAATCTCTTCTTCGGTGGTAAAACGACCAATACTAAAACGAATTGAGCTATGTGCTAATTCGTCGTTACGCCCTAGTGCACGTAAAACATAAGAAGGCTCTAAGCTTGCTGACGTACAGGCTGAACCTGACGATACTGCAATGTCTTTTACTGCCATTAGTAACGACTCACCTTCAACAAAGTTAAAGCTGATATTTACAATGCCTGGTACTGATTGGTCTTGTGTACCGTTAAAGTACACTTCTTCCATATCACTCATAATACCGTCAATTAAGCGCTTACGTAGGGCGCTTATATGTGCATGGTCTTTTTCGAAATCTTGCTTAGCAACTCTAAACGCTGTACCCATACCCACTAACTGATGCGTAGCAAGTGTGCCAGAGCGCATACCACGTTCGTGGCCGCCACCGTGCATTTGTGCTTCTAGGCGAGCGCGCGGTTTACGACGAACGTAAAGTGCACCAACACCTTTAGGACCATATACTTTGTGGCCTGAGAATGACATAAAATCAACTTTAAGCTGTTGTACGTCAATTAATACTTTACCTGCGCTTTGCGCTGCATCTACGTGGAACATAATTTTGCGTTCGCGACACATTTCGCCAATAGTAGCGATATCTTGAATTACACCTAGCTCGTTATTAACATGCATGATGCTTACAAGTACGGTGTCGTCACGCATAGTGTCGGCAAGTTTTTGTAAATCAAGTAGGCCGTTTTCTTCAACGTCCATATAGGTTACTTCAAAACCTTGACGCTCAAGCTCACGACACGTGTCGATTACAGCTTTGTGCTCAGTTTTAGCGGTAATAATATGCTTACCTTTCTTTTTGTAAAACTGTGCTGCGCCTTTTATTGCTAGGTTATTTGATTCAGTTGCACCCGAAGTGAAAACAATTTCACGTGGGTCTGCATTAATTAAATCAGCAACATCGGTACGTGCTTGATCAACCACTTCTTCAGCTTGCCAACCAAACCTATGTGAACGTGACGCAGGATTACCAAAATTACCGTCCATTGTCAGGCATTGCATCATTTCTTTGGCAACACGTTCGTCAACAGGCGTGGTTGCTGCGTAATCTAAATAAATCGGTAACTTCATTTCTCTCTCCGCTGCAGGTCAACCTTAAAGTTGACAGCTTACTTGAATATTTTCCAACTGCTTAATTGCATCATTAACACTGTTATCTTGGCGTAATGCGATTTCTTTCACATCAGATTTCTCTACCAATTCAGCAAGGGTAATATTATCTAAAAATTCTTCTATTCGTGCGCTTAATTCTGACCACAAATTGTGAGTTAAACAGCGCATACCACTTTGGCAACCTATATCACTTTTTTGGCAACGTGTTGCATCAACTGACTCATCTACTGCATTTATCACATCACCAACAGAAATAGCGTCCGCTTTACGCCCCAATAAATAACCACCGCCAGGGCCGCGAACAGAACTTACCAAACCGTTTTTACGTAAACGGGCAAACAACTGTTCAAGGTAAGACAAAGAAATTTCTTGTCGCTGTGAAATATCAGCAAGGGCAACAGGACCTACACCTGTGTGCAGTGCAACATCCAGCATAGCTGTAACGGCATACCTGCCTTTTGATGTTAACTTCATAACGCCCTCCGCACAAAAGAGTGCAAATTTTAATTACCAGAGTAAATTAGTCAAGTATTAAAACTTAAAACCAGTTCTTAGCTAAACACGTAATACCTGAGTGTTTTACTCAAGTATTACGTCCTATTGTAATTACCTGAGTAATTTAGTCAAGTATTAGCGCGTTATTTAATCGTAGCTTGTTATAACTAATTGCTATAACCATTATTATTTAGGTATCGACTTATTTATAGAGGTTAAAATACCACGTAAAATGTTCATTTCAGCATCTTCAGGGCGAGCACGATTAAACATACGACGTAACTTGGTCATAACCATGCCTGGGTGCTGCTTAATGATAAACCCAGTATTAAACAGTGTCTCTTCAAGATGCCCGTAAAATAACTCAGTTTGTTTTGAGCTAGGGTAAACGGTGTCATCTTCTTCGGCTATTTTAGGTTGCTGATTTAAAAACGCCATTCGCGTTTCGTAGCATAATGTCTGCACTGCCATAGCTAAATTAAGCGAGCTGTACTCTGGATTTGCCGGAATACATACATGATAATTGCAAAGCTGTAATTCATCGTTGCTCAAGCCGCTATTTTCACGACCAAACACCAAAGCTACCGGGCCATTCACAGCTTCGCTTACTAGCTTTTCACCACATTCACGTGGCTCAACCATAGGCCAAGATAGTGTGCGAGAGCGCGCACTCGTGCCAATAGTTAACGCGCAATCGGCAATTGCATCAGCAACAGTATCAACAATCACAGCATTACCTAAAACATCACTTGCTCCAGCGGCTAATGCACTGGCATGGCTGTCGATTTCACACGCTGGGTCGACTAAATAAAGCTTTGATAAGCCCATGGTTTTCATGGCGCGAGCCGCCGAGCCAATATTACCTGAGTGTGATGTGTTAACTAAAACAACGCGAATATCATCTAAGATCATTGCTGTGCTACTTTGTTTGCTGCAAAAAATTGCGCAAATTCTACCATGTAATTAAAAACACGGCTACGATAAGCGCAGCCGTGAATAGGGTTCAGCTCAAAATACAAACCATGTTTAGGTTTATATACCAGCTTATTTAAAGCACACACTTAGTGATCGCAAGCCAACACCCTTTACTTATGTCCAAACACTGCGCTGCTTTTATCTTTTATTAAATCAAATAGCAGTAATTAGGCTGTTCCGCCTACTGTTAACTTGTCTATTTTCAAACTAGGTTGACCCACCCCAACAGGGACGCTTTGGCCGTCTTTACCGCACACGCCAACGCCTTTATCAAGCGCAAGGTCGTTACCTACCATAGATATTTGCTGCATTACTTCTGGGCCGTTACCTATTAAGGTTGCGCCTTTAATTGGTTGGGTAATTTTACCGTTTTCGATTAAATAGGCTTCTGATGCGCTAAATACAAATTTACCTGACGTTATATCAACTTGTCCGCCACCAAAATTAGGCGCAAACACGCCTTTTTTAACACTACTGATAATATCTGCTTGGCTGTGCTCACCGCCTAACATGTAAGTGTTGGTCATGCGTGGCATAGGTAAATGTGCGTACGATTCACGGCGTGCGTTACCCGTTGGGCTAACGCCCATTAGGCGCGCGTTCATTTTATCTTGCATGTAGCCTTTTAAAATACCGTTTTCGATAAGTACGTTATAGGCCGCAGGTGTGCCTTCGTCGTCTACGTTAAGTGAGCCACGACGATCAGCCATAGTGCCATCATCAACCACAGTACATAGCTCAGATGCTACTTTTTGCCCTACTTTTCCGCTAAACGCCGATGCGCCTTTACGGTTAAAGTCGCCCTCTAGGCCGTGGCCTACGGCTTCGTGTAATAATACACCTGGCCAGCCATTTCCTAGCACCACTTCCATGGTTCCGGCTGGCGCATCAATAGCTTCTAGGTTTACCTTTGCTTGGCGTACTGCCTCTTCTGCAAACTCCATCCAACGTGGTTTACCCTCTACTAACTCTTTAAAATAACCATAATCTAAACGCGCACCACCACCGGCTCCACCGCGTTCACGACGACCATTTTTTTCAAGTAGTACTGAACAATTTAAACGAATAAGTGGGCGAATATCGGTGGCAAAAGTACCGTCGCTAGCGGCAATAAGTACTTCTTCGTACACGGCCGACATTGAACTTATTACTTGCTCTGCGTCGGGTGCTAGTTCACGAATATAGTTTTCAAGCTCTCGTAACAAATTTACTTTATCGGTATCGCTCATACTTGAAATTGGCTGATGCGGGGCAAACTGCTGCTTTGCAGTTACATCGCTAAATACTTGAATTGATTTATTTTCACCGGCCTCGGCAATACTACGCGCTGCAGTTGCGGCTTTATTAAGTGCTTCAAGGGTGATTGCATCTGAGTACGAAAAACCGGTTTTTTCGCCGCTTACTGCGCGTACACCTACGCCTCGTTCAACATTGTATGAACCTTCTTTTACTAAGCCGTCTTCAAGTACCCATGATTCATGGTGACTTGATTGAAAGTATAAATCAGCGTAATCCACCTTATGTTGATGAATGTAGGCGAGCGTTTTTTCGAGTTCTTCTCGATTTAGCTGGCTGTCGTGTAATAAATGCTGTTCAACCGTATTCATAATAAATGCTCTCTAAATCGTTGATGAGATTGCACTGGCATATCTCGTCGAATTTTGTGTAATTGCTTTAAATCTAACGTGGCGCTTATAAAACCTGTACCCGTGGGCAACTCACTTAATGTATCTCCCCAAGGAGACAGAACTATACTGTGGCCATAGGTTTGGCGGCCATTTTCATGTGCTCCATATTGCGCTGCAGCAATCACATAACATTGTGTTTCTATTGCACGAGCCGCCAATAAAGGTTGCCAATGGGCTTGTCCGGTCACTACCGTAAAGGCGCTAGGGACTAATATAACTTCTGCACCTTGGCGTACAAGTTGAGTATATAAAGTACTAAAACGCAGATCATAACATACTGTTAAGCCTATTTTACCAAAGGGAGAGTCGACAACAACAACTTCATTTCCTGCTTGAGTAAAGTCTGATTCTCGATAGCTGGCTGTTGAATCATCAACTGTTACATCAAATAAATGCATTTTATTGTAGCTGGCAACGAGCTCACCTTGGGCATTAAATAAGTGCGACGCGGCGTAATATTTATTGTCGTTATAAGGTTCTGGCATAGTACCAGCGCTTAACCAAATATTATGCAATTGGCACAGCTCGCTTAACTGCTGCTTATAACGCTCTGCATGCTTAGCCACTTTTAAGGTATCGTTACCCGATTTACTAAACACTAAAAAGGCTTCAGGCAAGCACACTAATAGTGGCCTTGTAGTGGGTAATTGTTGTAACTGATTAACTAGCGTTTGTATGTTTTGCTCAGGATCAACCCCTGAGCACATTTGCAGAGCAATAATTGTCGGAATTGCTTCACTCATAAGGTAGCACTCATTGGCTATTTCTCATTGGGTAACGCTCACCTCAGCGTCTTTTAGTTTAAGCTTTGTTGCTGCTTGAGGCTGATTTTGCGCCGCTTGTGGTAGCGTTACTTCACGACTTTTACGGTCAAGTTCTTGTACTTGCGGGTCGTTCATTTTACCGGTTACTTTAAAGTTTATTTCGGAAATAACGCGCGCCGAGTGAATCACTTTATCTATAGCAAGCGCAGCAAGGCCGGTAACGGGGTTAACCATCCAAGCTACTATTATAGGTATGCTGGAGGTTACTTGCGGCGCAACCGCTAGGTCGTAGTCTATTTCTAGGGTATTTAAATTAGCATAACCTTTAATGGTTAAGTCGGCTGGTACGCCATCCATTTTAGTATCTTGAGTGTAGGCAATGCCTTTATCAAGCTGCATTGTGCCTTGCATGCTGTTATAAAAAAAGCCTTTGGAAAACACATCTCTAAAATCGAGTTTTAATTTACGCACTAGTGAATCTAGGCTCAGTAACGAGAACACCCGCGCGCCACCATCACTAACCTCGGTTAAATGTCCTTCGCCTAAACGCCAATCAATATTGCCCGACAGACTTGCTACATCAAGGTTATACGGGGCTGCTTGCCATGCAAGATTATAGTTAATGGTTGCGTTTGAATCTTTAATTGCGGTGGTTAAGTCAAACTCATTAAATAATGCGCCTATATCCTCACTTTTAAGCTCACCGCTGAGTTGCGTTTGGCCATTTTGCCACTGCCCATGGGTGCGTAAAATATGATCGTTCTTATCAACCACTAACTCAGAAATAACAAGCCGCTTACCATCCCCCAATAAAGACGCGCTTACTTTACCTAACTGATACTGACTCACCTTACAGTCGCCACATTCAAATTCTATTGCGGGTAGCTGAGTAAGCCAGCTTACGTCATCGGCTGTTTCTGTGCTTGCAACTGGTTTAACGTTTGCAGGTTCAATAAAGTTAATCCTTAAATAATCGCTATTAATTCGAATCGGCTGGCTGGCTTGTGAGATAGGAATTAGCACCCCTGCACGCAACTCTTTAGCATTTAACTTTAGGTATAAATCGTTTTGGGTAGGTGCTAAGCGCATTTCAAAGTCATTAAATTGCACGTCACTAATATTAAGTTTTTCTATATTAGCAAGTACTTCATGCAGTGGTGGCATAACACTAGCTGATGCTTGCTCTGAGCCTTGCTTAGATACATTTATAATTTGCTCAATTAACTCTAGCCACGGAAGCAAATCGGTTTGTGGTAAATTAATACTAACCGCTAAATCTTTTTTATTAAGCCCTAAATCATTTTTACCGATAACAAAATGAGCATTATTAAAGTGGGTGTTGGCGTTATCTAAAATGGCGTTAAAATAAAATAGCTGCTTTATATTAGCGGTAATTAAGTTAGATATATTATCGCCTTGAATAACTGCATTGAGTGGCCATGCTTGCTCGCTGCTTTTAGCATAGTCACCCGGTAAAGTACTGCTTAAACCAATTAATGACGAGGTTACTTGCGCACGATAATCAAACCCTTGTTCGGTAAAGTTAAGCACTAAACCAATATCGGCTGCACTTTTCCCGCTAAGGTAGTTTTTTAATAACCCTTGGCCGCTCGCAATAAGAGTCTCGGCATCTAGCTGCGCTTTTATGTTTATATTGGCGCGATAATCTTGCTCAATACTTTTGCTGTCATAGTTAATATTGAGTGGCATGCCCAACCATGTTGCAGTGGCATTAGTGAGGGTTATTTCATTGTTTTTAAAATGCAGCTCGCCGTTTAAGTTATCCAGTTCAATGCCTGGAGTCGCAATATAAACAGGTAAGTCCATTAAATTTACTTTGCCGCTCACACTTGCACCATTAGCAAATTTAGAACCAATTAACAGCTCTATATCTGCACTAGCTTCGCCTTTACCTTGCACAATTTTAAAAATTTCAGCAAGCGGGCTGGCAAGTGGCGTGGCCGCAAAAAAGTCGTGCATTTTTTCAATCTCGGCTTGCTTATCTATTTTAACTACTAGCTCATCGGCATGCATTAAATCGCTAATGCTAACGCGTACACTACTGCCCACAGCTAAATTTACTAACTTGCCTTGCTGGCTATAAATATCCATGCGCTCGTTGGCAAAATGTAACTGGGCGCTGGCGTTAGTAACTGCAGGCCAGTCGGGATCAAACTGATAAGTGGCGTTATCTATTTGTGCTAACACATCAAACTGCCCAGAGCCGTCACTAAATGGAAAGCCTGTTAGCGGGCCTGCAAAAAGCACTTGTGCTTTTGACACTTCACCGCCTTTTATAGCGCCATTTAAATAGCTAACTAATTCAGGGCTCATCGCTTTTAAAGGAAAATAATGCCCAGCAATACTCGCGTCGGGTGCAAATGCTTCGGCGTATAAATCTAAACGCGGTTCGTCGCCTAAGCTAAGCTGCATTTCTGCAGCAAAGGTTACTTCATCATTATTAAACCAAATATTGTCACTACTAATGTGCCAAGCATTACTGCGCTTGGCTAAATTGAGCTCTATATTTAATTGCTCATAATCTATATTTTGGCTAAAACTATCACCGGTAATTAGGCTGTTATTTTCACCAAACAGGGTAATTCGCCCGTATTGCTGATTAACCAGAGCACTAACTCGCAGTTCTTGTGCGGCAGGTATTGCGTGCTGCTCTTGCCAGCCAATATTATCGGCTTCAAACCACAGCTGCCATTGCTCACTATTGGTATAGTCTAAGTAAGCTTGCTTTATTTGCCCACTAGGTTGGCGCTGTAAAAATGGCGTTAGGTTATTAAAGTTAGTCAGCTCGGCTAAATCGCTAAGTAGCGCTATATCAACTTGCTGTAACCAAATTTTATTTTGCTTACCCAGCAGTGCCTCAAACTCTAAACTCGGCCAGCTTTTATCATTACTATTAAACGCTAAACCCGTGCTTTTCAACCGCCAGCTTTTTTGTTCAGGAAATAAATGAAATCCCCCTTCGCTTAGGCTCAGCTGTTGTTTCTCTCCAGCCAACTCCCAACGTGCAAAACTAGGTAACCACTGTACTTTAACATCACTCACTAAACCTTGATTAAGCTCTAACCAAGCTTGTAAGTTTATGTTGCTGTGCAGTTGCTGTTTTTCGGTATTAATATATTGCGCTAACCAGTTAGATACATCTACCTCATTAGCTTGCACATACATGTCGCCTGCCATTTTTTCAATAGTATCGCCTTTGAGTGCAATTCGCGCATCAAAACTTCCCACCGAAATACCCGGTAATGCTAAGCTACCGCTACCTAAATGTTGCTTATTTTGATTTTGCCAAACAATATTCTCTAACAGTAACTTACGCTCAGTACCGTCTTCTAAAATAAAGTTAATGCTGGAGTTTTCTATTGCGAAGTGGCCTGTGTCACCCAAAAATAGCTCTTCTATTAGCTCTTTTTGCTCAAACGACACTTCGCCTTCATTTTTGGCAAATAAATTAGCTACTTTAATACTGGTATGAAAGCCATTTATTACAAAGTAGTTTGACTTTAATTGCAGCGTTTTTAAGCTTTCCCACAAGTTAAGCTCTAAGCTGGTTTTAGCTATAGTGAGTGCAATAGGTGCAGTTTGGTTGTCTTTAAATGATAGGTTTTCGAGCACTAAAGCAGGCCCGCTACCTTGCCAACTTGCTGAAATAGAGCCGATTGATAAACTAATATCAAACTTGGTATGTAGGTAGTTCTCTATATTATCTTTATAGTCGTTTGCATAAGGTAGGGTATATTTTAAAATAGAAACAGTCACGGCCAGTAACACTAAAATTATGGCACACGTTTGCCATAACTTTCTAAAACAAAAAAAACAGACCGCTTTTGCTTTCATTACATCATTACCACATCAAACTGCTCTTGGCTGTATAAACTCTCAACTTGAATATTGACCTGTTTGCCAATAAATAGTTCTAACTCGGCTAAGTTATGATATTCATCGTTTAGTAATGCTTCACATACCGCTGGCGCGGCATAAACCACAAACTTATCTGCATCGTAAGCACGATTAACCCTCACTATTTCGCGCAGTAATTCGTAGCACACTGTTTCTACTGTTTTTTGTGAACCACGACCAGAACACGCAGGACAAACATCACATAATATATGTTCTAAGCTTTCGCGGGTGCGCTTACGGGTCATTTCTACTAAACCTAATGCCGACAAGCCATTAATATTAGCTTTAGCACGATCTTTTGCTAATGCCGATTCGAGCGAATGCATTACGCGGCGTTTATGATCTTCACTTACCATATCGATAAAATCGATAATAATAATACCACCTAAATTACGCAGCCTAAGCTGACGCGCAATAGCAGAAGTTGCTTCAACATTGGTATTAAAAATAGTTTCTTCTAAATTACGATGACCAACAAATGCACCAGTATTAACATCAACCGTGGTCATCGCTTCGGTTTGATCGATAATTAAATAGCCACCCGATTTAAGGGTTACTTTACGATGCAGCGCTTTTTGTATTTCGTTTTCAACATCAAACAAATCAAAAATGGGGCGCTCACCCGGATAATATTCAAGCACTTGCGACAAAATTGGCACAAACTCTTCGGTAAATAATTTAAGCTCTTGGTAGGTTAGTTTAGAGTCAACCCTAATGCGTTCCATGTCTTCGCCCACATAGTCACGTAGCGTTCTAAAAGCAAGGGTTAAGTCTTCATGTAAGATACTGGCTTTACTGGTTTTTTTACGGCGTGACACCACTTTTTGCCACAATTTTTGTAAAAATGCAGCATCGTGCCTTAATTCGGCTTCGCTTGCGCCTTCTGCGGCGGTTCGCACAATAAAGCTGCCGTTTTCATCGCTGTATTCAGCAACGATTTTCTTTAATCTGCCACGCTCTTCTTCTGTTTCTATACGCTGGCTTACGCCAACGTGGGTGGCGTCGGGCATAAACACTAAATAGCGAGAAGGTATGGTAATGTCGGTAGTTAAACGCGCGCCTTTAGTACCCAGTGGATCCTTTACCACTTGCACCATAATATATTGCCCTTGGCGAACTAACTCACGAATATCTTGTACTTTTTTTATCGGGGTATCGTCAACACCTTCAACAATAGAGGCGCTATTTACAATATCTGAGGCGTGTAAGAATGCAGCTTTTTCAAGGCCTATATCAACAAAGGCGGCTTGCATGCCGGGTAAAACACGGCTAATTTTTCCTAAGTAAATATTACCAACAATCCCTAAATTGCCAATTCGCTCTAATTGTATTTCTTGTAGAACACCGTTTTCTATTAGGGCAACACGGCTTTCACTTGGCGTGACATTAATTAGTAATTCTATACTCATGCTAGCCTCTTAAGAATGTTTGTAATAATTGTTCGGTCTCGTATAAAGGTAAGCCTACTACAGCAAAATAGCTACCCGAAATATGAGTAACAAATCGACCGCCTAAGCCTTGAATACCATATCCTCCTGCTTTATCTTGTGGCTCGCCACTTTGCCAGTAGGTATGTATTTCATCATCGCTGAGGGTTTTAAAAGTAACATTAGTACTTACTACGCAGCTAAGCACCTTATCTGTTGTTGCAAAAGCAACCGCGGTTAATACCTGGTGAGTATTGCCCGACAAGCGCTTTAATGTATGGGTAAAGTCATTTTCATCACAAGGCTTACCTAGCGATTGATTGTCAATAACCACTACGGTATCGCTGCCTAGCACTGGGCGATCGGTATAACCAAGTGCTACACCCGACTGCGCCTTTAAACGCGCTAAGCGCTCTACATAATCATAAGGTAGTTCATTGGGGAGTTGGCTCTCGTCGGCATCAACACTAAACTGTGTAAATTCGATTCCTAGTTGCGTTAAAAGCTCTTTACGGCGAGGCGAGGCAGATGCCAAGTATACGGCGTTGGTCATTATCTGATCCTAAAATGTCTACGGTATTTACGCAGTAATAAAAACACCCATACCCAACTCAACATACCTGTAAGCACAGGCCATAAGTATTGCGGGCTAAAGTACACACCCAATAAAAAGTGATTTAGCCAAAACTGCATTAAGTGATAGAGAGTTAAAAATAAGCCAATTAATAAGCTTTGTTGCCATAGCGAAAAGTTACGGATTTTTTGAAAATTACTGGCGGTAACAAAAATACAGATTGAATAAGTAAGTGAATTAACCCCTAGCGGCGAACCAGAAGCTAAATCTATTAATAAGCCTACAATCCATGCGGTGCCTATATTTAAACGATGTGGCACAGCAAGTGACCAATACATTAATACCAATAGCACCCAGTCAGGACGAAAGGGCTCAAACGAAAACGGTAACGGCATCAAAGCCATTACTAACGCAAAAAAAATGCTCAGTGCAATTAACAACGAATAACGATTAATCATCGCTAACCTGCTCCTGTTGATTTCGCCACAGCACTACTAATAATCTAATACGATCTAGCTGCGCTATGGGTTCTGCATAAACTTGTGCAAACGGCTGGCCTTCATCGCGATTTATTTCAGTAACTACGGCAACTGGGTAGCCCTCCGGAAAGATGCCTCCAAGACCTGAGGTCACTAATACATCGCCAATACGTACATCTAGGCTATGCGGTACATGAGAGAGTTTAACAACATTAATTTTACCTATGCCTTCAACCACTGTACGCACATCGTTACGTAAAATACGTACTGGCGTAGCGTGGGTAGTGTCGGTCATTAATAACACGCGTGAGGTGGTTGAGCCTACTTTGGTAAGCTGCCCTACTACACCCATATCATCAATTACGGCTTGGCTTTCGCTAAGTCCATTGGTGGTTCCTCGGTTTATAACAACTTGATGGCTATACGGGTTTGAATGAACTGACAGTACTTGCGCAATAATTTTACGATTTGACGGTTTAGCCGATGAGCCTAATAAGGCGCGCAATTTTTGATTCTCTCTGCTCAAAAACTGGTACTGCTGTAGCTGCTCGCTTTGCAGCATTTGCTTTTTTTTCAGCGCTTCATTTTCGGTAAGTAATTGATCGCGGGTATGTAAGCTTTTTGCACCAAAGCTAAATACTTCGTAGGGTAAATTAGCCACATAAATTAATGGGCTAACCAGTGTATTTAAACTAGTACGAACGCTTGTTCCACCTTCGGTGTACTTATCGCCAATAATCAGTATGACACTCAAAAGCACTGCGACAAAGAGTCGCAGTTGCAAGGAAACGGTTTGTGCAAACATTGATTTCATTAGTCGTAACTAAATACATCACCGCCGTGCACGTCTATCATTTCAAGCGCTTTACCACCACCACGGGCAACACATGTAAGCGGATCATCAGCAACCACAACTGGAATACCAGTCTCTTCCATTAATAAACGATCTAAATCTTTTAGTAATGCACCACCACCGGTTAACACCATACCGTGCGCTGAAATATCTGACGCTAGCTCTGGCGGTGATTGCTCAAGGGCAACCATTACAGCACTAACAATTCCCATTAATGGCTCTTGTAGCGCTTCAAGAATTTCGTGCGAGTTTAATATAAATGAGCGCGGTACGCCTTCGGCTAAATTACGGCCACGCACTTCAATTTCGACTGGTTCATCGGTTTTAAAAGCAGAACCAATTTGATGCTTAATATTTTCAGCAGTAGCTTCGCCTATTAGGCTACCAAAGTTACGACGCACATAATTAATAATTGCCTCGTCAAACTTATCGCCACCAATACGTACCGACGAGGAGTAAACTACGCCGTTTAACGAAATAATAGCCACTTCGGTAGTACCGCCACCAATATCAACAACCATAGAACCTGTGGCTTCTGATACCGGTAAACCTGCACCAATTGCCGCAGCCATTGGCTCTTCAATTAAATACACTTCGCGAGCACCCGCTCCCATTGCAGATTCACGTATTGCACGTTTTTCTACTTGGGTTGCACCACAAGGCACACATATAAGTACACGTGGACTTGGACGCATAAAGTTATTGTTATGCACTTGCTTAATAAAATGCTGTAACATTTTTTCGGTAACATAAAAATCGGCAATTACGCCGTCTTTCATTGGTCGAATAGCTTTAATGTTACCAGGCGTACGGCCTAACATCTGCTTTGCTTCAGTACCTACTGAAGCAACGCTTTTAGGCCCACCAGCACGCTCTTGACGAATAGCAACCACTGATGGTTCGTTAAGTACTATGCCTTCTTCTTTTACATAAATGAGGGTATTGGCTGTACCCAAGTCGATCGATAGATCGTTTGAAAAAATACCACGGAGTTTTTTAAACATGAGGCTGGATGACCTTTGAAATACGTTCTTATTTAAGCTGCTTTCACTTTAATACGCTAATATAATGAGCGATATTAAGCACAGCTGCCTTTGTAATTTAGTTAAAAAAGGAAGCAAAGCTTCCTATTTATCGTTCGCGCACTAAGCGAAAACCTATGTAGTTAGCTCTAAAGTCGGGCGCTAATATTAATCGCGTTGAGGCACGTGCAAGGCTAGGCGCAAAATTCCACGCTCCACCTCTAACCGCAACATCCGACTCACCCGAGTTTTTGTTAGTCCATTCCCATACATTGCCTACGGTATCGTATAAACCAAATGCATTAGGAGAAAATGATCCTACCGGTGCAGCACTCTTGTTTGACCATTGACTACCACACCAGCCACAATTCGCTAAATTTTTACCAATATCGTTACCCCAAGGGTATTCTGTTTGACTACCTGCGCGTGCAGCGTATTCCCACTCAACCTCATTAGGTAAACGAAACTGTTGACCTGTTTGCCCTGACAACCAATCAGCATACGCTTTAGCGTCGCTATAAGTTAAACAAACAGCCGGAAAATCACTTGTTTGCTCAAACCCAGGATTACGCCAATTTAAATTAGCTTCCCATACGGGTTCGCCATTTAAATAATAGGCGCAGCCTTTACCTTGCTCGGCTTGGGTTTTGTAGCCTGTATTAGCAGCAAACTGCTCATACTCACCTACTGTCACTTCTTTGCTTTGCATAGCAAAAGAGTTGGCAATTACTTTTTCAACAACTGGGCGCTCATTGGCTAAACCATTGCCATTAATATCGCCCATTTTAAATTTACCTGCCGGAATAACAACTACTGAAGTTTTTACATTAGCGTTTAATACGCTGATGTTGTCACTCACTTTACGAGTTGTTTGCTCAGGTTGCTCACGCGTGTATGTCGGTGCAGCAATCGACTCTGGCTTTTTTACTAAGTTGGCATGCACGGTTTGTGCTTTATTTAAATCAACACGTACCTGATAAGGTTTATAACCAAGCTTGCGCACTTCAATATTGTGCACACCTCGCGGTAAGCGGGTTACTAAGCGGGTTGAGCCAAAGCTAACCCCATCAATAAACACTTCGTCGTCGTATACGTTTGAGCGTAGCGTTAATTCTACTGCTTGGTTTTTATCGTTATTAGCAATAACCGAGCTGTTTGTTACCATAGGCTTTACTGCATAATCACGCACTGGTTGCTCGTTTAAACGAGCCGCCGAAACGTTGCCATTATCCGCGTGCTTACTGAATGTTAACTGACTATCTGAAAAAGTTGTGCTGTAAGTAGGCTGATATGTTGCCGCCATGGGCGTGCCGTACTCAGAGCAGTAGCGGTTATCAATGCTTAATAAGTTACATAAACGGCTACTGTTAACTTCACCACGCATAGTAACGCTTAAATTAACGTTATAATTGCCTTGGCCACTAAATGCACTTTTTACCACATGACTACTTAAAATTTGTACCTGAGCACCGGCCAAATTACGTTTGGGTTCAACTAAACGCTCTTCAGTTAAGTTAGCAAATATTTGGTCAACAAAACGCTTAGTCGCTTTTTGTAACCCCATTTGCTGTCCGCGTTGCTCACACGCTGCAAGTGTTTCGGTACGCTTACAATTAATTGTGTGATTAACCTCTAACGTGCCTTCGCGGGTAAATTCGTTACGTAAACGCTCTACTCTGGCGGTAGTTAACTGCTCTTTTAAGCTCTCTAAAGTGTTTAAAAGCGTGTGTTTAGCCACACGAATTTGCTCAATGTCTTTACGGTGGGATGCAATTGCCGCCAACTGCATAGAAATATCATCTTTATTTTGCTTGTGATCGGCCACAGCTTTTTGATAACGCGCCTGAGCAGCGGTTATATCAATGCTAGGATCATCAATTAAACGACGGTACATTTCATTCATCGCGTCGAGTGCTTGGTTTTTTTCTTTATCTAACTCGGTTGAACGTGAACGCAAAAGTTGCAACTGGGTTTGCAGTTGGCTTTCTTCTTTTAAATGTTTATCAAGTATTGTTGTAGATTTGTCATAGTCGATCTGTTTTGTACTAATCTCAGATTCAATTCCAGTTACTGTTGCTGTGTCTTGTGCAAATGCACTACTAGCCAACAAACTAGCTGAAATTAACAGAGATAAAGGAGTAATTCGCATATATTCAGTCCCAAAAAGCGGCAATTATTTGGTCGTTATTATTTTTCTAAAATAAAGCCTTATGCTATGTACTTGAAGCACAAAACACAAGCTTTGTTCAATTATTATCTAAGTTTACAACTATTCACGTGTTTCACGCCAGTAAATAACCCGATCATTCCCTCGAAAGTGGCCAAATTGTAAAATAGCATAAGGATTCAGCTGAGATTGGTCACCTTGCCAATCCCATTTTAGCCAGTCATAGGTATTATATTCTAAAGTGAATGTTCCTGAGCCATTAGGCTTTGCATAAATACCGTTATTTACTGGATATCCTCCCGCCTCTAACTTCCCTGCTGCACCATTACCATACTCATATGTTAATACTGGGCTAGCTGGCAATACTTGGCTTAATTTAGGGTGTTGAAATACACTACAGTTGTCATTGCTGTTTACTACAAACCCATTGCCATCCCAATATTGAGACTCCATGGGGATGAGTAATCGATCTAAATCTGAGCCTGCATTATTACCTAACACTAAGCGGCCAAACCTAAACTCAATAGGCACACTGTTTAGTCGTACGCTGTTGCAATTAGAGCTACAGGTTACCTGTGTATTAGGGCTGTCGTTTGCATCAATTAATGTAGCGCGCTCAATATTTGTAAGTGTGGCCATTAAATTAACCATAGCAAATGGGCCATCGGGTTGATCAACTCCTAGCCTTTTTAAGGTAACATTGCTTTGATTCACCTGCCATTGCCCGTCATTGATATCGCCCCAATTGTTTTCACCTAAATTAACTAGGCGACTGGCAAAGCTACTTGCTGGCACGTAATTACCCGCTTCATTATTTTCAGCACTAACTTGCACTACCGACTTATCAAACCCAGCCCTGTAATTACTCATTAGCTGATTATTTTGGTTTTGTGCTTGCACTGTAAAGCCAAGTTCAAATGGCTGTTCGAGGTAGGTTAAATTACTCCCATAATCAGTACACTGGGCCGCAGCTTGCACTCCTATTATTTTAAATTGCGATGGCGCAAAACGGCCTACATTATAAAGCTCGCCTTTAACATCACCCGCACCAAAGTAATCGCCATCGTTTAGCCCAGCAATTAAATCAATAATCCCTACTTGGTCATAACTATATTGTGAAATTGACTCACTTAAACTACCTGTATCTTTAAATGCAACAGTGTTGACGACTGCAAGTGTTCCAGAAGTACCTGCCATGGGCAGCTTTAATTGCGCTGTTACTAAAGGTTGCTCATTAATAAAATGTTTAGCAATAGGGTTGTTAGTAATCTCACTGTAGTTATCGGGGTAGCCATCGTTGTTGTTGTCTTGACCTGCACGCCATTGCACCGCATTCATTTTTAAATCAAATGTCTCTCCGGTTAATTTAAACAAGCTACCCGCGGCATCTGTTGCAAACCCATCATTGGGTAAGCTCATAGCCAAGCCAAAAGGTTTTACTACATACTCGTTAGAGCTACCGGTTAAATTAACCGACAAGTTAGTAATCGGATCCAGTATTAAATTAGTTTTAGCATTAAGGCTAAGCTGTGCTGCATCGGGGTAATTTATTACTATTTGCGCTTTAGACTCATCATCAAACTGTAATGGCACTGCTTTATAACTTTGTTCAATCGCGTATACTTTATTATTGCTAAGCTGCACTGGATCAGAGCAACTTACTCCTGCGCTACAGGTATAGGCTAAATCTAAAGCAACTTCTGCCCCCACAGGAAACGCTGCTTCACACGCCCCCGTGGCGGTATTCGTTTTTACAGCTTGAATTGCTAATGCTTTTGCATTAAATCCTGTATTTGAAGGTTTACCTGATAGTTGGGTAGGAATTGTTGTATTGTTATCGCTTTCATTTTTAAAAATAAAACCCGCGTCCGAAAACACCACTTTACAGCCACTTAAACCAACATTTTTACCGCCAATATAACAACGTAACGGCGCAGATGGATCTGCTGTGTTATAACCAATTGTGGCACTGCCAGTGGTACGTTTTGCAAACTGTATATTAGTAGTACCAGTAAAGCTGATGTTCTCACCGGTTACCCAGCTCTGCTTACCACCATTATCTGGCGATAAATTTAAGCTTGATGGCTGATCAAACAAAACATCGCAAGTATCATTTGCGCAGGCGGTTAATGCCATATCTTTAGCTTGGCAAGTCAGTCCTTGGTTATCACTCATTGATATTCGATAATGATCTAGCAATATAGGTTTATAAATACCACAAAAGCCTGGAATATTATCTGGTACTGGTATGGCATCGAAAGTAGAGCTACCCTCGGTAATAATTTGTGTGCCTGAGGTAATAGAGCCTTCGTATGTTACATTTTGCGCTATTCTTACCTCGCCGGTAGCAACAATATAAGCAGCTATATTGGCATTGGCGGCAATCGCAATTGCACCATCAACATAAATAGCAAGATACGCTCCCGAATCTACTACTATATTGGTTTTACCTATATTTAAAAATGAGGTTGAGAGTAACGAACTCGTGTTTTTTAAAAAAATACGCGTAGGAGCCGTTACTCTGTATTGATCCTCCAGCATAGCAAGCTGCAACTCATCATAAAAATAATCTCCTGCTAAAGAGGCTGGTACTGGTGCCACAGAGCTGCCATCGTTAACCACTGTAGGTACTTGAGCTGCCTGGCTAGGTGTTAAAGAGTTATTGCCACTTGCTAAACAAGCTTGGCCGTTACATAACGCAGGATCAGTTAGTGCCAAAGACGTTAAATTAGTAGTCGTAATAAATTGCGCGTTATTGTCTGTTACTTTAACGCCTTGGACTAACTGCACCAAACCATCATTATAAGTAGATAGCGCGCCTGGAAATAAGGTGTCACAACTTAAAATTTCGCCGCTAGAAACAAACGAGCTAGTCATGGCTAAAATAGATACTTCTTCTTTAGGGTGAGAGCGCTCATTATCGCCATCTCGGTCTTCATCGACCACCAACCCGACTCGGTTAGCTCTTAAGTTACAACTTCGCAACCAGCCACCATCGTCCCCTACACGCGAGTTTTTACTTGCAACAACTAAAGGCGATTGCGAATAACGATTAATAAAATTAAAATAATTACATCCATCGTTCCAACCATCTACAGCAAAACCAGTAAAAAAGCTCTCCCAAATAACTTCCACGTCATTATCATCTGTGAATAAGCGATTAGCCCTGGGCTCTACCGCTAAATATGCTACTTTTTCGCTTTTAATTATACCGAATGCCGTTTCAGAAGCTTCTAGAGCAATATTTACTCCGCTGGTAGATAACGAGGCTGTTTCTACCGCAATAGTTAAAAAGGGCACCAAAGCTTGTGCTGGAGGGTTACTATCTAAACTATTAAGCGTTTGTAGTGAATGAAATAAATTTGGCCGCTGGGTAAACGAATGGGAAAAAGTAAGCGGCTTATAGCCCTTTGGAGTAAATGGAGAAAAACCAGATTTGGCACCATATTGTACCTCTAGCTGTAAATCGGTGCTCCCTACTTCCATAATGGTGCCGTCGGGGAACTCATGAACCCCGTATTCCACCGCTAAATAATGTGCGCCCATATTAATATGCGCACCATCCTCACCGGAGGGCTCCAAGGAAGCGCTTCAAACCCGGTAGTGGTGATATTTTTAACTCGAATAATTGCTGGGTTACCACCTTGGTTAGTTGAAAGCATAAAAACAGCTGGAGGAGTTATATATTGCTGCTGGAAATTAACCTTTGTCCATACCGGTGATGTGTAGGTATTTTGTAATTCAATAAAACGCCCTTCAATTTTAGGTGCTGCAGCATTGCTGTTATTACTAAATAAAAATGCTGCTAAGCATATAAGCACGAGAGTATTTTTTATCATGGTAACGTTTTAGCCTCTACACTTAATGTGCGTTGCGTTTGCCAGTAATCTTTTCTACATGCATCCCCCAATGGGCAATCAATTGGCGCACAAGTAGCACTACTTTGTAAATAATAAATATTAACCGTTCCCGAGCGCGCACTGCTATCGGGTAAATCCAGGTACTCTGTACAGCTAATAGATACATCACAAAACGATAAGTAATTTGTTTTAAAGGTTCGGCTTGTAGTAACTAAGGCACAATTTTGTGCAGCGCTATTAAGCGGAAATAATTCGGTTAAACCGCTTTCTAAACCACTTTGTGCCGCCATATATGCTCGCGCGCCATAATATTCTATAGTATTTTGCTGCGCGGCCCCGCTCAGCACTTTAACTAATGCTAAGCCAAGTGCTAATAAGGCAACAATAATCACTAAACACACAACAATTAAATTACCTTGTTGCTTTGTGGGTGAGCGGGTAATTTGCTGATAATTATTAAGGTACATTTGGCACATGCACCTCATGGTTAAAGTTCATTACCTCGGCTTCGTTAAAGCGCATTTGTGCATTAACATTAAGTACAGCATTTCGCTGTAAGGCCACCGGCTCTATGGTAAAAAACAAGTTGCTTGCTAGGTTATTTGCAATATAAATCCCCAATAAATCTCGCTTAACACCGGGGGGTACTTGTAAGCTAGGCGCATCTGACTGGGCGCTATTAAAAGCATAATTTATATAGCGATATAAAAACCGCCCTTCTACGCAAAAACTAACTGGTTCAGCTAATAAATATAATCGCTTACTGGGTGATTCTGCTGCAAATGCTTTACTAAATTGCCACTGATCAATAGCATTTCCTGCCGTGTTATTAAATGCTAAAACTTGTAAGCGTTTATAATTGTTTTCGTTATATATATCATCGCTATTTAATGGATAAACTGCTGCCCAGTTACCCGCTTGTGGTTTAGTTAAGTTATTAAGTTCAAAATCAACTGCGGTAATATTAAACGGGGCTGTGGTCGGTAAATAATTTGTATAATGAGTAGCTGATAAAAAGGGGTAAATTCAAGGCACTGATGAGTATTACACGCCCCTTTACTGTCGTTATCACAGCTTAACCTAAGTGAATTAGGTGTTGCATGGCGTAGCTCTTTACTAATGCGGGTTATTAAAAACCGCGCTTGCGCTACTGCTTCTTGACGCTCCACGCCTTGAGCGTAAATACTTACACCTGCGCCAATAAACGAAAATGCACTAACGGCTAAAATACCTAAAATTACCATTACCAGTAATAGCTCAATTAAGGTAAATGCGTATTGTCGCGTTATGCTATGCATTAATAATTCCCTTTAATAAGCACTAAAACCGTAAACCTCACCCAGAGGTGAAGTAACCTCTATAGTAATGCGCTTAAAAGTGGTGCCATCATTACTAGTGGCATCATTAAAATCACTGTCGTACTGCACTTTAACAACCAAACTAAAGCCACTATATTGCGGTAATAAAACACCTAAACTATTGGTTATTGGTTGCCCCGTAAGTGCTATATAGTCGTCAACATCGTTATAACTGGTACGTGTTTCTGAATTATCTGGGCCTAAGTCTGCCGCTGCGGTACAAGCCTTTGCGCCCAAAGATATTTCGCCGCAACGCCTAAAAGGAGCGCTTCGCTCACTGTACTGATCAAACGATTTACTTTGAATTTCGTTCATGAGTGATTGCCCAAACTCCGAAGCACGTAATGCCACAATAGGCTCAGCACTTTTTTGAGCTTGAGGCGCAATAAGTGCAGTAATAATACTCAGCGCAATTGCAAACATCACAATACCAACAATTAACTCTATTAAGGTAAAGCCCTTATGTTTAAGGGCAGGCATAAATAAGCCCTTCACCGCTAATGCATACCGCGGCTAACCCTATATCTATTCGACATTGCGTTGTGCAGTTTTGATCAACCCTGCCAAGGGGATCAAAGTTAACTTGGGTAAACACATTACCGTTACTGTCTAATGCGTTAAAGGTAATATCACTTTTTTGGCTATTAATTTGTATTACTAGGTGCTCACTGTTGTTTATATCAGCCCCTCCTGAGCAGGTATCGGGTGTTGGTCCTGCAATTAACCTAGCGGTAATGTAAAGCTTATGACAGCTTGTGGTCGCCGTATTTTGCATGGCACGTAACTGCACTGTTCGCAGTGCATTTAATGTGCAGTCTCGATACGAGTACGCATCCTCGGTTGAACTACCTAAAAATTTGGGAACTGCCGTTACCGACAGTATTCCCAAAATAATTAAAGTAATAATTAATTCAACGAGGGTAAAACCGCGCTGCTGCTTACCACTGCTGATCATTTATGTAATTAACAGCCATCTGTCACTAAAGTAACTACAGGCGCTGTAACAACTGTTTTAATTGGTGCTGTTGTTGTAACTGCAGCTGTTGCTTGAGTGTATTCAATGCGACAATCATCAGCTTGCACATAACTATTTGGGAAAATAATCACTTTATTGTCAGCTGTAATTTCAACAAGATTAAAATCGGCAGTGTTATCAGCCGCAAATTTTACATCTAAAAATGCTTCAAACGCTGCCTGTGTCGCTGCAGGGTAACCGTATACAGTTGCTACATCTCCAGTATCTACTGCAACAGTTGCTGTCGCTTCTTTTTGCTCACTGGCAATAATCGACTTACCGTTAACTATATTCATGCCACTGCGAATTGATCCCTGTAGTCCTTCTAGCGTAGATGCGTTCGCATCACCTTGCAGGTTTAAAAAGCGCGGTGCTGCTACTACTGCTAAAATTCCTAAAATAACAATACTCGAATTCAAGTATAAAGTGACCACACAATAGCAATAATAATTAACGCGCCACCCCACAGCATTAGCATATTTTGCAGTAATACTGGATCACGCCTTACAGGTAAGGACTTTTGATAAAAGTTAATCCGGGTTTTCATATCACAGACTCCGGCTCAGTTAATTGATAAGCCGCACCCAATGCGTAGTAATATTGCGTTTCTAATTGCTGTGCTAGGTCTAGGGTTGGTTTAAAATCAATCACTTTAACTTGTAAAAACTCAGCCAACTCTGCTCTAAGTGTTAGTGACGTCAAATCGTCACACTGTAGCTGAATACTGCGAATAGGTGGCTGCTTCAACTGGCTCTCAAAAAAGTCCATAGAACGCTGAATTTCAAGTCCAAATGCCTCTACCAACTCTTGGCTTTGATCTTTATCTGACATACCCAGTAAGCCATTTAAACGCCGAGTAAGTAATAGCTGCCCATCGCGAATAATTAAAATACGTGGCTCAAAGCTGGCATGCTGCACAATGAGCATGTGGGCGTCTTTACTCGTGCCGAGTAGAGTTACAAGAGTCATTTCCTCTGATGTCATAGTCCGTAAAAGAGGCTTTACCTGCTTAAAACTATCTATAAACGGCAATAACTGCAGCTTACTGGTAATAAACACGTTCATTTTTTTACTTTGCATCGGCAATGTAATTGGATAATCAATAAAATCAGCAACAATATTTTCAGGATCAATATCGACTAGATCTTTCGTTGTCCACGGTAGCGATTGAATGATCTCTTCATCACTTAGTGCGGGTTTTTCTATTTGTACAATTTGATAAAGAGAATGAGGAATAACTAAGTTCACTGCGCACACATCACTACTAACCTGTTGCGTACATAGCGTAATTGCAGCAGTATAGTCATGTTTTTCAGTGATCTCTACACTGTGATATTTGTGTATTTTCCAGTGTCCATACTGTTTTTTTAAACAGACTGCATTAACGGTATTAGCATATGTTGCTACACCCACAACTGTATTTTTATCTAAACTACGCTTGAACAAGGAAAACAGTGAAAACAGTTTTCTTTTCATATAGCTACTATTATTATTAGTCGATGTACTAACTGCCGTACATTTTCATTACTTTGCCAAGTGATTATCATAAATAATGTTAAATAAACTTAAAATAAATGAAAACAACCAAATACAACAAATAGATAGTGATTTATTAAAGCGCAAAAATATATTTTTAGCCGTTAAGCGCGATGATCTACTCCACCCCCTCATAAGTGGAAATAAATGGCGAAAGCTTAAATACAATTTAGCCCAGATGCAGGCGCTTAAAAAAACTGAATTACTCACTTTTGGTGGTGCTTTTTCTAATCATATTCATGCGTGTGCGGCGGCTGGCAAGTTTTTTAATATAAAAACGCACGGGATTATTCGCGGCCCAGAACTAGACCCTAACAATCCTACACTTTTGTTCGCACAGCAATGTGGTATGCAGCTACACCCAATCACACGTATAGAGTACAAACAACGTAGCCAAAGCGATTATTTAACGCAGTTGCAATCGCGTTTCCCTAATGCCTATATTTTACCTGAAGGTGGGACAAATAAACTGGCGCTTGAGGGTTGTAAAGAGCTTGCCCTGAGCTTACCTAAGCACGACTACTTAGTTTGCCCCACAGGAAGCGGTGGCACCTTAGCGGGGCTTATTGAAGGCAGTTCAGTTAATACAACGGTACTGGGAATTGCGGTACTAAAACAAGCTGACTATTTACGCGATGAAATTAAAGCGCTTAGCCCTAAAGCCGCTTCACAAACTAATTGGCAATTATTATGTGATTTTCATGGTGGTGGTTATGGTAAGTTTTCTGCCGAACTTTGGCAGTTTTGCCAATACATGAAAACTGAGCACCAACTGCCATTAGAGCCTATTTATACTGGTAAAATGATGCATGCTTTGTGGCAATTAATTGCGCAGGACTACTTTGCGCCAGGCAGTAAAATTATTGCGGTTCATACGGGTGGGTTACAAGGATTAGATGGTTTAAAATACAGAGGACTTATTTAAAATTAATGAAATACGGTTTGTGTAAAATCAGGCAACAACTGCGTAAAATAAAACCCCTGCGCGGCATCTACCCCTAAAATAGTAAGCATTTGTAGCTCTTGTTTGGTTTCTACGTCACTAGCAAATACCGCTATATTTAATAACTGGCAAGCATTTACAATGTTTTTTACACAACTTTGTTGATGCGTGCTTGCCTCTATTGAGTGCACTAAATCGTAGGCTAATTTAACTCCTAAAACTTGTGGATAATTAACCAGTTGAATAATATGGTCGCTACTTTTAATACCATCAATAATAATCTGATAATTTAGCTTAGTTATTATTTTTAATACGCCTTGTAAACGTATTTGATATTTAAAAAAGTCTGCTGCATTTATTTCAAATTGTAGTTTATGCTCTATTTTAAAATCGCTTACTTGCGTTATTAGCCATTGCCAAAACGCTTTGTTAAACCAATTTTTAGGATGTAAGCTAATGCTAATAATTGCGGCTGAAGTATCTGCTAGTAATAGCTTTTTAACTTTGATGATAATTGCTTGATCAAATAAAAATGCGTCTTGATCATTATCTAGCTGATTAATGCCAGCATTAGCTAGCAGCAACTCATTAGCGCCACCGCGTACTCTAATCAACACTTCATGTTGCAAAATACGCCCACTATCGAGTTCAAATAAAGGCTGAAAATAAATTACAAATTTATTTTTTTTAATGCTTTTTATTATTTGGTTATTCGAAAATATATTTACTCGGCTATGGCTTATTCCCAAGCGATGACAATGCTGTAATGGGCTTTGCTGCGATAAAGTTAACGCAGACTTTGCTTGTTGATAAACCAGTGTTTGATTAGCACTTGCTCTGTAATTACACAGGCCTATTTTTACATTTTTTGCCGTTAAGTGTTTTTGATGCTTTTTACATATTGTTAGTGCACAAAAATTTAAGCGCTCAATGTACAGCTCTAACTTAATGATTGGAATATGCTTTATGGTTACCGCTAAGTTACCCGCACTTAATAATTTAACTGAAATATAGTTTAACGCAGGTAAGTTTTTTGCAAGTAGAATTTTAAAACTAGCTTCTAGATCAGTACTGGGATCAAAATGACAATGACACTCGATCAGGGCAAATATATTATAAGCTGCAGCCGTACTCTCACTCAAAGGGCGATCATTATCTAAAGTATTAGTAGGCGCTGTTTCTGCCTCTATTTTATGCTTTACATTACACCTTGATTTCAATGGCGCTACTAGAGTTGCTAAATGAGTAACCCAGCGAGTTGCCGCTAATATAATTAAATTTAGCAACACAACAAGATGAGCCTTAAAGCGGTTAATAAACTTAAGCTTACCCTTTTGCATAATGCACTCGCTAGTTAAATTACTAGCTAAAGTGTTGTCTAAGATCCCAATAAGCACAAGGTAATAGTAAAAGTTTAGTATTGCATTTATAGCTAAGAAATAATGTTTATAAACTTCTCTAAATAACTTAAAACGTTATACCTCATTTAGCTCTTGTACTATAAACGTTTTGTGCGGACCCGCAGCCGGAGCGCTAGTAATAGAGTGTAAAAATGCCTCAAGAGCTTTTTTTTCTTTGCTCGTTAACGATAAAGGCTGCAGTATTTTAGATGTTTGTGGTGACAAAGGATCGTTAGGATCTTTATTAAAAACAAAGCCACCAGCATTATAAATATTTAAAACACCCGCAATAGAAGGAAACACACCATTATGCATCCACGGCTTACTATTCATCACATTTCTTAAGCTGGGAGTTTTAAATTTGCCTATATCGTCAGGGTTTTTGGTCACATTATAACGACCAAGATCTTCACGCTTTCGTTTATAGTAAGTTAACCCCAAATTATGAAATTTATTGTCTGAAAAAAGCGCTCCAGAATGGCAATTAATACACCGTGCTTTAGTTCTAAATAAGTGCAGCCCCCACAACGCTTGATCACTGAGTTTTTGTTGTAGCTGTTGCTTTATTTTTTTATCTTGAGTTTCACCAGCCTTTACAAAGTAATCAAAGGCCGAATTGCGCGACACTATAGTGCGTTGGTAGGTAGCAAGAGCTTGGGCAATGCGTGTAGCGGTTATTTCGCTTTGCCCAAATACCTGGTTAAACTTTTTTTGATAAGCTTGATCTTGATTGATCCGCGCTTCTAGCTCTGCAATAGTAAAGTTCATTTCAACGGGATCTTCAACGGGCATTAACGACTGCTGCTCTAAAGTTTGCGCGCGTCCATCCCAAAATAAAGACTGCCAAAATGCTGCATTTTCTATACTTGGTGCGTTACGCTTGCCATTTAACCTATCGTGTCCAAAAGAAAGTTTGCGGCCATCAGCCCAGCCTAAATCTCGATCGTGACAACTCGCACAAGCCACTTGCCCAGAGCGAGATAGTTTAGGGTCGTTAAACAACTGCTCGCCTAAACGCATTTTTGCGGCACTAAATGGATTGTTTTTAGGAAATGTTACCTCTGGTAAAAGTGTAATTTCAGCATGGGTAATATCTGCATCTAAATTGGGTTTAGGCCACTGAGCTTGCGGCTTTAAATATTGCTCACGTAACTGAGTAAAATCGATAGCTTGTGCGCTGACTAAATTGCAGCCAGAGAAAACAAAATATAAGGTAAAAATAAATAGTAGGCGCATAATTTTTATCATATTAAGTATAAAAGTGTATTTAGGTTGAGTTATAAACGCGGCTTTAAATTAAATACCGTAGTGATTATTATATAGTAAGCACCTGATTATAAATGCGAATAACTCAGTAAGTTTTAGTAATTAATATTGGCCCCTAGCCAAAACCGACGTCCTAACTCAATGCCTGTATTATACGGGCTAATTTGATAGGTACGTTTATTTAAGATGTTTTCCGCCTCAAAGCTCAAAGTTATTTGGTAGTTATTAGCTACCGCCACAGTGTATTTAACACTGGTATTTAACAGCCAAAATGCCGGGCGTTTTTCAATACGGTACACAGGGTACTCACGGCGATTTGGCGCACATCCATCACAAATATTACTGGCTTCTTTAATAGATTGCGTTTTGCCTGTGGCGTAAATGGCATCTTGCCCACCGTTGTAACGCGCGTAGGCCGATAGCGTCCAATTATCCCACTGCCCACCCCAGCTTAAATTGGCAATAACAGGGCGGTTAAAGTCTTGTTTTTCTAACTCCATATCATGTCGAGTTACTAAATAATAATTAGCTTTATTAGTACTTCCGGCAATATCGTAATGATCAGAGCGTAAAAAAACCAACTCATTATCATCATACGAAAAATCTAAAAAAGCGTCCCCATCGCCATTAAAAGAGCGCGGTTCACCATCAAATTGCTCGCGACTGGTGGTATTAGTTGCATGCGATACATTAAATTCAACATGTTGATTATTGTAAGTTGCCATCCAAGACAAGGTATAACGCTGATACCGGCTACTGCCCGAGTTAGCACCAAATAAAGTGGCTTCGCCTACATCGTTAGTGCCTTTTACACGGTTAACCGCATCTTGCTGCTCTCGATACAGCCATTTTAACTCCAGCGTTCCGCCTAGTAATTGATGACGATAAGCAGCCGACAGCTCATCACTAAACGGCGTTTTTAAATCAGAGTAAACATAACGATAGCCGCGGTTGCTTAACTGCGCTTGCCATTGCTGTGGCTGTTGCTGATAAATAGCCCGCACTTCGGTATAGCTAGGCTGCATGGCTTGGTTTAGCTTATAACTAATTGAGTCGTCTGCATAATACCGATTAGCACCGAGCACTATTTTACCTTGATCATTAAATACCGATACGCTGCCACGTAGTCGTGGGGCAAAATTATGGTTTTTAAGAAAATCGTTATAATCGTAACGCACTCCTAAATTTAAACTGTAATTTTGCCATTCAAATTCATTTTCTACATAAGCCGACAATTGATTAAGCTTTACACTAGCTGTTGATTTAGGTGTAATTTGGCGATATTGAAAATACTGCCCTGTTGTAGCGAAGTTATTTTGATAAATTAAAAAATCATCGGGATTTGATAAATCAAGTGCGTGTCCAAGTTTTGCTTCTATATCTGCCACTGGTTGATATAAACGCGTTTCAATACAGTCAAGTGTATAACCTGCACAATCTATTTGCGGCGACACAATAGCGCCATTATATACAATTGCATCTTCTAGGCGGTCAAATACTGAGTTTTGCTGAGCTAACTCATAACCAAACGATAAATTACTATAAGCGCCCAGCCATGTCTTACTGGCAAGCTCGAAATCTTGTTTTAAACTGACCGTTTGTTGTCGCTTTTCTATATCGCCAAAGCCGCCTTCTAAACTGGTAATAGAGCCATCAATATTACCCCAATCTGTACCCGGTATATTTAGCCAAGCATAACGTATCGAACTGGTGTTTTTACTGTTGCGACTATCGCTATAACCAAGCTGGGTTTTAATATAAGCCCAACTCCTATCTGCTTGCCAAGTAAGTGATGCGTTATTGCCTCCCCCTTCAATGTTGTAATCACTGTTTTTAGCATTTACATCAAAGTAATCACCTTTATAAGGAGCAAATAAAAAGCTAAATGAAAAGTCATCGTTAGCGGTTGCTGCATAATCTAGTTTTACTAAACCGTTATAATTGGTTTGCTGCTGTAGTCGTGTTTGCCCTAATTGCTGTAGGCTCTCTTGTGATTGCGTATATTGAAATTGGCCAATAAACCCCAGCTTATCGGTTAGTGGGGTAGCAATGTAGGTACTTAAATCACGCTTATTAAAAATAGCACTGTTAAGTTCGTTATCGCCACTAAAGTCGGGGGCATAAAGCTTATGATACTCAACCCAATCGTCACTCGTTTGCCGATAATTAATGCCAAATTGCAGTTTATCGCCCGCTTTTCGGGTTTCGGCTTTAACTAGTCCACCAGTAAAATTACCGTATTTTGCCGGTATGTTACTGTCGTATACTTCTAAATGGTCAATTAAATCTAAATTTAAAAAAACAGCTTGAGTGTGGCCACTTACATCTTGCGCTAAGTTTTTGTCAAAATTGGCGCTGTCATTATTAAGGTTTGAGTTATTAGATAATCCATCAATTAAATACCCTGTAGCATTACCTTGTGCACCTGCAAGCGACACTTCCGATGGCTTAATATTACTAACCTGATCCGCAGCATAAGCAGTTTCACCATACTGCACACCAGGTAAAACCCCTAAAACATCGTTTAAGTTACCATTACCAAAGCGATAGTCTCGCAGCATTTTTCTGTCAAGGGTATACACCCCTTGGCTACTTACCGAAATAGGGTTTGGTCGCTGCCCTGTTACCTCTATAATTTCGATATTTTCGCTGCAAGTATCAGTATTTTTTTTACATTGTTGGTAGTGACTTGTAGCAATTACTTTAGCCGGTGTTTTCTCTGCTGCACTTGCTTCATCTAGCACTGTGCTTTGCGCTGCAGCTGCAACATGCGTGAGCGAAGTACAAGCTAGCGCTATAAATGTTAAATATTGCATTTAATATCGATTCGGATTTAATGGAAACGCATCACTGTCATCGTTGACACCGTCGTTGTCGCTATCTAAGTCTAATTCTATCCCTGAATTAGCAATCATTTGTGCGCTTGCATGGGCGGTAAAAAAGTTCGCCTTGCCATCGTTATCAGTGTCAACACTGGCAACCTCTGAGCCTATAAAGGCGTCAAAACGGCTCAAACTGCCTATAACATTTGTTGCTATAGCGTCTTTTTCTACTACACCTAAAACTTCTTTTTCTGTTAATTTATAAGCACTTTTAAACATAGTAAGCTGGGCGTATTGATCTGCAAACACAGGCAAATAACGCACTTGTAACTGCAATGAAGCATTTTCTAAGCGCGCCAAATTCCAATCAATAAGCTCTGCCCACATACTTTTAGCTGCAGTAATTAATGAGGCATATTCTGCTTTTGTGCCCGCTACATACAACAGCTGATTTAAGTACTGCTTAAAGTTAATTTTTGATTTGCTAGAGCCATCAAAAAATTTCTCACTAAGAGCAAAACGCTCAGCGAGAGCGACCTTTTCTTCACCCTGTATTACCAGCTGTATATATTGCGCATAATACTGGTTTGCTAAAGCAAACTGACCATTTAAGCCAAGCGCACTACCCAACTTACCAATATCCGTAATTTTTTGTATTAGCGCTTGCTCAGTGTAAGTTGCAATATACTGCTGCACTTTATTAACTAATGGCGCGGCTTCGGCGGTTTGACCTAAAGCTTGGTGATAAGGAATAAGATCGATATTGGCATCAACAACATCCTCTTTAAATACGTTAATACCATCTACTTGGCTGTATTTTGTTAATGCTATTTCGCGGCATGTTTGTAGTGTGTTAGCCGCTTGAGTTTGGTACTTTTCGTCATGTGTAATATTTATAATGGTGAGTAGTTGCTCTAACGCAAGCTGACACCCTGTAGCACCAGTAACAAATACGTGGTTTTTAATATTCTGTGCTAAATATGCTTCAGAGCTAAGTAACTCAATGCCTGTGGCAATAAACTTAGCTGCCGCGTCATAATTCCCTAACTCAATATAAATTCCCGAGGCACCTAGTTTACTCGCATTAAATGCAACTAGCTGAGTAAACAGTGGGCGTAAATTATTAGCATCACGTGTTGCTAAAATTAATTGCAAGCTACTATCTATATCGGCCGAATTACGTACATGTGCTAGCAATTGTGCATCTGCTGCCTTATTTTTAGCTAACTGGTAATGACTACTGTCTTTTTCAAAGGCGCTTAAAAACTTGCTTTCAACATCAAGTGCCGGATAAAGCTGCACAAAGTATGCTGCGGTGTTAATTAAGCCATACGGGTATTCCATGCTGGTTACGTTTGCATATTGATTAGCTGTACGCGGATAATCTGCGTCTATATTAACAACCCCATATAAAGCAAATATATCGGCCAGTACTGACTTGGCTTTTTGTGTTGCATTTAACGCCAGGTAGTTTGCCATAACATTACTCAGCGCTGCTTGGCGTGAGCTAAAATAGGGTTTTCCTTGATTGCCATTTTTATTATTTTTTACATAACTGTAGCCAATCATATTGGCATAACGATACAACCTATCGGCCATACTAAGTGCATAATCGTAGTCGGCTTGGTTTCGAGATTGACGCCAATTATTAACCACATCCTCTACTCGGTCGCGATAACCAAAAAAAAGTAACAAGGCTTGCGTTGTTTGCTCCTCTCCAAGCGCTGAGCTAAATAAAATATCGAGAATATTAAAACTAACACTTGCCAATTCAGACTCACCCGCCTGTAAGTAAGACAAAGCTAAATCATTATAAAAACGCTGATCCTCACTATTAAAGGCACTAATTCCTTTGGCTGCAACGTACTCTGCATAAAGGTTTTTTGCTGTTAAACGCAGTTCATTACCCTGCTCGTTATTGCCTTGCTTACTATATAAGGTAGCTACCTCTAACAAGGCAATAGCGCGTATATTATTACGCGCTATTTTATCAACCGAGGTTAAACGTGTAACTTCACTATTTAATCCAGCTTGTGCATAACCTACTGCAAGCGATGCATTTATTGCGCTTAGATTAATATCATTTTGTAACTCGCTTGCAAGTAACTCCGCCTGCTTTAAATGCGATTCATCACTGGCATAGTAGTAATAAGCGCGATCAGCATTAGTCGACAAATTAGTGGTTATAATTAAGTTTTTACTCACCACAGCGCCATTGCCATCTGCAACCGTTAGCTCAAAACTATCCTCTTGATTTTCTAGGCGTGTAGTTTGGTAACTAATTTCGCCATTGCTAGCGTTAATTAGCAAAGTGCCATGCTCGGCTGGGCGTGAAATACTATAGCTGAGGGGGTCGTTATCTACATCGGATACATTAACTTTGCCGCGTTTAATTTCACCACCGCTCACAATCACTTTATCGGTATGAATAACCGGTGCATCATTAATTGCTGTAACAACTACCAGCACACGACTAGTAGTTAGGTTTCCCCCATCAGATACTGCAACCTGAAAGCTATCTTCGCCATTAAAATTGGCTTTGGGGGTATAGCTAATATGACCACTATTAGCATTAACAGCAACTGCGCCGTTAGCCGCAGCATTTGCTAAATAAAATGTCAGAAGGTCGTTTTCTGCATCGGTTGCAGCAACCATTAAGCTTGCAACACTGTCTTCGTTTAGTTGGATTTGGTAACTGGCTTGTGAAAAAATAGGCGCTGAGTTAGCTCCGCAACCAGTGAGCGCTAATGCTGCAAAGATTATTACTAAAGCTAAACGTTTAAGAGACATGCCTATTTCTCAGATAAAAACCGAAGGCGCATGTTAATGCAAACTATTATCAATATCAATCGCTTTAATAATATTAACCTACCCTGAACTCTATTTAAAACCTCATTTTAAAAACAAAAAACCCAGCAGTTACGCTGGGTTTAGATAATATTAAATGCCTAAATTGACACTCTATATTCTATTTATGTATTCCTCAGAATGGTATGTCGTCGTCAAAATCAATGGTTGGTTCCATTGGGTTAGACGCGCCGCCTTGTGGAGCATTTTGCGGTTTAGGAGCAAAGCCACCTTGCTGTTGTGGTGCACTGCTTTGCTGTGGTGCAAAACCACCTTGTGGCTGCTGATATTGGTTATTTTGTTGTGGTGTAGGAGCCGACTGTGGCTGTGCTGCTGGTGCAGACTGCTGTTGTGGAGTATAACCGCCTTGCTGTTGGTTATTTTGCCCCTGGTTGCTTTGGTAACCACCACTTTGTTGGCCGCCTTGTGATTGGTTATTTTGATAACCACCACTTTGCTGTCCGCCTTGTGATTGATTACCTTGGTAACCACCACTTTGTTGCCCACCTTGCTGGTCGCCACCACGGCTCCCTAACATTTGCATTTGGCCGGTAAAACCGTCAACTACAATTTCAGTCGTGTATTTTTCTTGGCCTTGTGGGTCAGTCCATTTACGTGTTTGAAGTTTACCTTCAACATAAATTTGTGAACCTTTACGGCAATATTCACCAACAATTTCTGCTAACTTGCCAAAAAATACCACACGGTGCCACTCAGTTTTATCAACCATTTGGCCAGTGTTTTTGTCTTTGTAGCTATCTGAAGTTGCTAAGGTGATATTTGCTACACCGTTGCCATTAGGCATATAACGTACTTCAGGATCTTGTCCTAAATTACCAACCAAAATTACTTTGTTCACACCGCGTGCCATGGAACTATCTCCTATAAACGTTAGATTAAACCAGCTACTTTACGTGCTTGGTCTAGGTCAAATTCTTTATCATTAATCTTTAAGTAGCTGCGGCTTTCGTCGCGCACTACAGTTGCTTCTATTACGCCAGGTAAAGCAACTAACAGAGAAGCAAGCGACTGTGCCTGCTCTTCTGAGTCTAATTTGGTCATTAAGCTAATAACTTTACTTTTGGGTGGGACTTGCATTTTCCACGCAATAATAAGCCATATTAACCCAACAAGTGCCGCTGCCGCAAACACCGCTTGCGTTGTTGTGGTTTGTGCTACATAACCGCCAAGCATACCGCCTAAAAAGGCACCTAAAAACTGGCTAGTAGAATACCCACCCATGGCAGAACCTTTTTGGCTTGCTGGTGCAATACGCGATACTAGCGCTGGCATGGTGGCTTCTAAAAAGTTAAATGCAACAAAATACAACAGCATACAAACAGCAATACCTACAATACTGTTAACCCATACCGACATAGCCAGCATGCTCAACATTAACAGTATAACGGAGCCAATAAATGCCTGCTTTTCTTTCTCTTTTTTAATGGCGATTATCATAATAGGCACCATTAATAAAAAAGCTAAAAATAATACTGGGATATATAAATGCCAGTGATTATCGGCCACTAAGCCATCTTTAATAAGCTGACTCGGTAACACTACAAAAATAGTAGTGAGGGTTAAATGTAATAGTAATACGCCCGCATTTAAGCGCGCTAGCTGCGGGTGTTTAATCAATTTTTTAATATCGCTAAAGCTGGCGAGCGTATCGCCTTTAGGAGCTTTATTAACCGCGTTAGGTACTAGCATAGTCACTATAAATATGCCGACCATAGCTAATATTGCGGTTAACCAAAATACCCCCGAAATACCCCACGAGGCAGCGACGATTGGCCCAAGTAACATAGCAAACGCAAAGCTCATGCCTATGCTCATACCAATAACAGCCATTACTTTGGGGCGTTGTTCATCGCGGCTTAAATCGGAAGCAAACGCCAGTAATGCACTGGCTATAGCGCCCATACCTTGTAACGCACGCCCAACTGTAACCATTTGAATTGAATCGGCTAATGCCGCTATTACCGAGCCCAGCGCAAACATTAGTAAGCCGCCAACAATAACCTTTTTACGGCCAATTTTATCAGACAATCGACCCATAGGTATTTGCAATACCGCTTGGGTTAAACCATACGCGCCAATAGCAAAGCCTATCCAGATAGGCGAAAAGCCCTCCAATGATTGGCCATAAATAGCTAATACAGGCATCAGCATAAATAAGCCGAGCATTCTAAATGCAAACACACTAGCTAGCGATATAGCAGCGCGTTTTTCTCGTGAATTAAGTGAAGATGCGGTCATTATTTGCGTGATCTTACTGTGTGGAAAATTTAGGCTGAGATTCTACCATAAGCTTACTAATAATTAATCGTCATAAGTAAGGATTTTTCATTGATCATAGATTAATAATGTTACGTATTATGCGATACTGGACAAATAATTTTGGTAATAGACGAGATAGCATGGAAAACATTGAAGTCCGAGGCGCCCGCACGCACAATTTAAAAGACATCAGCCTAACCATCCCACGTGATAAGCTAATTGTTATTACTGGCCTATCTGGTTCGGGTAAGTCTTCGCTTGCATTTGATACTTTGTATGCAGAGGGGCAGCGTCGTTATGTTGAATCACTTTCTGCGTATGCAAGGCAGTTTTTGTCACTGATGGAAAAACCCGATGTAGATCATATTGAAGGTCTTTCTCCGGCTATTTCTATTGAGCAAAAGTCAACATCGCACAACCCGCGATCGACTGTGGGTACGATTACCGAAATTTATGACTATTTACGTTTAATGTTTGCCCGCGTGGGCGAACCGCGTTGCCCAACTCACGACCTACCGTTAGCCGCACAAACTATTAGCCAAATGGTCGATACTGTTTTAGCTCTGCCTGAGGGCAGTAAACTCATGTTGCTTGCACCGGTAATAAAAGAGCGTAAAGGTGAGCATGTTAAGCTCCTTGAGCAATTGGCGAGCCAAGGCTACATTCGTGCCCGTATTGATGGCGAAGTATGTGACCTATCGGATCCACCGCCACTTGATCTACATAAAAAACATACTATAGAAGTAGTTGTAGACCGCTTTAAAGTAAAAGATGGCCAACAACAGCGTTTAGCTGAGTCATTTGAAGCTGCATTAGAAATGTCGGGTGGCGTGGCTAACATAGCTTATATGGATGACAGCAGCGCAGAAGAAATGCTGTTTTCGGCTAATTTTGCCTGCCCTACTTGTGGCTATGCCATGACCGAGTTAGAGCCAAGATTGTTTTCGTTTAACAATCCAGCCGGAGCATGCCAAAGCTGTGACGGCCTAGGCGTACGCCAATATTTTGATCCAAACCGCGTAGTACAAAACCCTGAACTAAGCTTGGCCGGTGGCGCAATTAAAGGCTGGGATAAACGCAGTTTTTATTATTACCAAATGCTACAAGCCGTTGCGCAGCATTATAATTTTGATTTAGATGTGCCATATCAGGATTTAGATAAAACCTCGCAAAAAATCATTTTAGAAGGCTCAGACACTACTAAAATAGCCTTTAGCTACCGTAACGACCGCGGCGATTTAATTACCCGTAATCACGAGTTTGAAGGGGTACTTAATAATATGTACCGTCGCTACCGTGAAACTGAATCAAACTCGGTACGTGAAGAACTAGCAAAGTATCAAACCAGCCAGGCCTGCCCTAGCTGTCATGGCTCGCGTTTACGCCAAGAGTCGCGCCATGTATTTATTGGCCAAACTAACTTACCCACTATTACTCATATGAGTATTGGTGAAGCAATGGACTTTTTTGAAGGGTTAAAACTAACCGGACAAAGAGGCCAAATAGCTGAAAAAATATTAAAAGAAATTCGCGACCGTTTATCGTTTTTAATTAACGTGGGTTTAAACTACCTCTCACTCGATAGAAGTGCCGATACGCTTTCGGGCGGTGAAGCACAACGTATTCGCCTTGCAAGCCAAATTGGCGCAGGCCTAGTGGGTGTTATGTATGTACTGGATGAGCCATCAATTGGTTTGCATCAGCGCGATAACGACCGATTATTAAAAACATTGGTGCATTTACGCGATTTAGGTAACACGGTCATTGTGGTTGAGCACGACGAAGATGCCATTCGCGCAGCCGATCACATTATTGATATTGGCCCAGGTGCTGGTGTGCATGGCGGGCATATAATTGCCCAAGGTACTCGCGACGATATTTTAGCCTGTAAAGAATCGGTTACTGGGCAGTTTTTATCCGGTGTACGTAGAATAGAAATACCTAAATTACGCCACCCCACTAACGACAAATGGCTGGAGTTATTTGGTGCTACTGGTAACAACTTAAAAAATGTTGATTTAAAAATTCCATTTGGCTTAATGACCTGTGTAACAGGTGTGTCTGGCTCGGGCAAATCTACGCTCATAAACGACACCTTATTTAAGCTTGCGCATACTGAATTAAATGGCGCAACAACTGCCGAAGCTGCTGCGTATAAATCAATTTCAGGGCTTGAGCATTTTGATAAAGTGATCGACATTGATCAGAGCCCCATTGGCCGCACACCACGCTCTAACCCGGCTACTTATACTGGTATTTTTACTGGTATTCGTGAATTATTTGCCGGTACGCAAGAGTCGCGCTCTCGTGGTTATAAAGTAGGTCGCTTTAGCTTTAACGTTAAAGGCGGACGCTGTGAAGCTTGCCAAGGCGATGGCGTAATTAAGGTAGAAATGCACTTTTTACCTGATGTGTACGTGCCGTGCGACGTATGTAAGGGTAAACGATATAATCGCGAAACCCTTGAAGTACTGTATAAAGGTAAAAATATTCATCAAGTACTCGACATGACAGTGGAAGATGCCCACGACTACTTTGATAAAATACCGGCCATTGCACGCAAACTTAAAACCCTGATGGACGTAGGTTTATCGTACATTCGTTTAGGCCAAGCAGCTACAACGCTTTCGGGCGGTGAAGCACAGCGAGTTAAATTAGCCCGCGAGCTGTCAAAACGCGATACCGGTAAAACGCTATACATACTTGATGAACCAACAACAGGCTTACACTTTGCCGATATTGAACAGCTGCTTGTTGTACTTCATCGCTTGCGCGATCACGGTAATACTATTGTTGTTATTGAGCATAACCTCGATGTTATTAAAACCGCAGATTGGGTTATCGATTTAGGCCCTGAAGGCGGAGCTGGCGGTGGTGAAATACTCATTGCAGGTACACCTGAGCAAGTAGCCGAGTGTGAGCGCTCGCATACTGGCCGTTATTTAAAAGAACTGCTTAAATAACGAGTGCAGCTTAGCTGGGTAGCTATTCATTTTTTTGTGTATTTGGTGGTTAACTTCTTTTATTAACCGCCAAATACACTAATAAAACAAAAATGCCGCTTTATAAATAAAGCGGCATTTTTATTGAGCATTTTAACTAGCAAGGTTTAACCGCGAGGAATAAAACCAAGTGCATCGTACACAGCTTTTAACGTACCTTCGGCTTGGCTGCTGGCTTTTTCTGCGCCACGCTTCATGATGTTATTAAGGAGTGTTTGATCTTCTCTGATCTCTTTAAAACGCGCTTGAATTGGCTCAATCATTGCCACTACAGCATCTGCAGTGTCTTTTTTCAGATGGCCGTACATTTTGTCTTCGTACTCTGGCACTAAATCCTCAATTGAACGTTTAGTTGCCACACTTAACAAGGTAAGTAAGTTTGACACTCCAGGCTTTTCAGCTCGGTCAAAGTAAATACGCGCTTGTTCGTCTGAATCGGTAACTGCTTTTTTCAGTTTTTTCTCAATCTTTTTTGGCTCATCTAACATCATAATAAAACCATTTAGATTTTCATCAGACTTAGACATTTTTTTCAGCGGATCCTGCAAACTCATTACTCGCGCGCCAAACTCTGGAATATACGCTTGAGGTATTTTAAACACCTCGCCATACAGGTTGTTAAAACGTGTTGCGATATCGCGGGTTAGTTCAAGGTGTTGCTTTTGATCTTCCCCTACCGGCACTTGCTCTGCTTGGTATAATAAAATATCGGCCGCTTGTAATACTGGGTAAGCAAATAAGCCCACGTTAATATTGTGCGCGTGCGTTGCCGACTTATCTTTAAACTGGGTCATACGATTAAGTTCGCCCATTTGTGCATAACAATTTAATACCCAAGCAAGTTGTGCATGCTCTGGTACTTGCGATTGCACAAATAACGCGGCTTTTTCTGGGTTAATACCACAAGCAGTATAAAGCGCTACACCATCTAAAACGCGCGAGCGAAGTAATTCAGGGTCTTGACGCACAGTTACTGCGTGAAGATCTGCAAGCATAAAGTAGCTATCATAGTCTTCCTGTAACTTTAGCCACTGGTTAATAGCGCCAACATAGTTGCCTATTGTCATACCACCGGTTGGCTGCACGCCACTTAAAACTACTGGTTTACTCATGATTTTCCTTTATTTTGCTTAATTAACAGCACTTAGCGCTGTGTAAGAACAGGTATTATATCTAAGAAGTTATCGCATAGGTACTGTGGATTATAGTCCTTAAGGTTTTCACCTTGATTATAACCATAGCTCAGTGCAATAACGTCAATTTTAGCTGCATTGGCAGCTAGTATATCGCTTTTAGAGTCGCCAATCATAATCGCTTTACTGGGCTCAACATTTAGTTTATTACAGGCAAATAACAACGGCTCTGCTGATGGCTTTTTAGCCATGTCATCACCACAAATTATTAGCTCAAAATGACTCGTTAAGGCTAACTTATCCAGTAATTTTTCGGTAAATAAACGATCTTTATTAGTGATCAATGCCTTGGGCATACCACGTAGGGCAGCAAGCCCAGTTTCAACATGTTGGTAAAGTACGCTATATTCACCTACTTGCTGTTCATAATGTTGGTAAAATAATGAAAATGCTTTATCGCTAAGTGCTTTATCTAAATGCTCACTTATTTGCATTTCGCCACTCAGTGCGCGTTTTACTAATACTTCTATACCATTGCCAACCCAGCTTTCTACTAAGCGCTGGCTAACAATCGGAAATGCTAAGTCGCTCAAAGTAAGATTAAGTGCTATGTATAAATCGTATACACTATCTACTAAGGTGCCATCTAAATCAAACAGGGCTAGGTCGTACTTCATTATTTAACACTTCCTAATTGCTCACGCATTTGATCGATAACTTCTTGGTAATTTGGCTGGTTAAAAATGGCTGAACCCGCTACAAACATATCAGCTCCTGCCTCTGCAGCAGCGGCAATGTTATCGACTTTTATTCCGCCATCAACTTCTAAGCGTATATTGCGACCCGATTCTACAATACGTTGTTTTGCTTGGCGTAGTTTTTCTAAAGTATGCGCAATAAAGCTTTGTCCACCAAACCCTGGATTAACCGACATAATTAAAATAACATCAATTTTATCCATCACATGATCAAGAAAGCTCAAGCTAGTACCTGGATTAAACACTAAACCAGCTTGGCAGCCATGATCTTTTATTAATTGTAATGTGCGGTCAATATGCTCACTGGCTTCTGGATGAAAAGTAATAATTGAAGCGCCGGCCTCGGCAAACTGAGGAATAAGGCTATCAACCGGTTTAACCATTAAATGCACATCAATAGGCGCTTTAATACCGTAATTTCTAAGCGCTTTACACACCATAGGGCCAATAGTTAAGTTAGGCACATAGTGATTATCCATCACGTCAAAGTGAACCACATCGGCACCCGCAGCAAGTACACTATCAACATCTTCACCTAGTTTAGCGAAATCAGCAGATAAAATAGAAGGGGCTATTAAGTATTTTTTTTCTGGGTTCAACATAGTTAATCCGACAATGAATAATATATTGCGTTAATGTAACTTAATTAATGATGTTACCCAAGTAATCGCGACAAATATAATGGCTTAATAAAAATAAAGATTATTGATAAGCCTTTATTTTTATTCGACTTTAGAAGCTAATGCTAAAATTTAAGTTTGTTATTTAAGCAATTTTTGTTATGCTTAAAAAAGGATCAAATTATTAGGTTTAAATCATGCGTGCTTTTAAAACAGGGATATTAATGGCGTCAGCATTTTTGTTTGTTGGAGCGTTAAATTTTATCTCAAGTTCTGAGCAAGATTTAACGGCAATTAACAATTGCCAGCAAAAACAAACAACTTCTACAGATACAGCTGTAAGTGCTTGCCTTAAAATAGTAGATGAATCGTCTTGGTCTTCATGGATAACAGGCGATAGCCGCAGTGCACAGTTTCATTATTTAGATTTATTAGAGTTACTTACAAGCTCTGGTGATTCTAAAAAGCTTCCCTCTTTAAAACCATCATTTTAAACATGCGACAATTTTTTAGCGCCTTACAAAGTGTACTTGCTGCATTTTTTGGGGTGCAATCTAACAATAAACGCCACGCAGATTTTAAACACCACTCGCCAGTTAGCATTATCATAATAGCTATTATGCTTTTTATTGTTTTTATTATTTCGATTTACGCGATTGTTGTTTCGGTGCTAAGTACATAGCCATTAGTTCGCTCACTTTATTACGCGATCCACCTTTGGGGCTAATAGTGCGCTTTACCTGAATTTGATCTAATGTTGCTTGGCTATAAATTTTACGCGTCCATACCGTATCATGGTTAGAGATAAGCACTGGAGTGTCATTTTCAAACGCCGCTTGCTCGGCTAAATTTGCTAAATTTGCTTGATCATCTAAATTAAAACCGCCCTTAGCATACGAGGTAAACGAGGCTGTTTTACTTAAAGGCACATACGGTGGATCACAATAAATAACTGCATTTTTAGGTACTAGTTTAAAAATGTCATCGTAATCAAGGCAGGTAAACGTAGCCTGTTGCGCTTTTTTAGCAAAAAAGTACATTTCTTTTTCGGGAAAATACGGCTTTTTGTATTTACCAAAAGGTACATTAAAAATACCCTTTAAGTTATACCTACAAAGCCCGTTATAACCGTGTCTATTCATATATAAAAACAGCATTGCGCGTTCGTATATATCGCTACTTTGATTAAATTGCACGCGGTATTCGTAGTAAGCGTCGGGATGATTATTTAAATCCACAAACAGCTTTTTAGCATCACTTATAAACTCATCGGGCGAGTTTTTAAGTTCTTTGTATAAATTAATTAAATCGGCATTAATATCATTAAGAATATAGTGTTTAAAGTCGCTATTTAAAAACACTGAGCCGGCACCAACAAAAGGTTCAACCAAAGTATCAGCCTGCTGGCTAGCTTGCTTTAGTCGCGCGTTAATATCTTCAACTAGACTGTATTTTCCGCCAGCCCATTTAAGGAAGGCTCTACTCTTTTGCTGCATTGGCTCTTTACTTCAATCTGGTGTTGCGCGATTTTACACTAAAGTTGCTTAGTTTACTGATCAACTAATACAATTTCTTGTTTTATTTTGCTTATTTTTTTATAGAAAGGCTTATTTATTTTAACCTCTGCAGGCAAAGCGCTCATAGCTAACTTTGCAGCATTCATATCAGTAAAACTACCCACTGTTACCACCCACCAAGTTTTATTGTTTCTTTTAGTTTGATAGGTATGCGCTACTTTTTGTAGTTTATGCTGGTTAATAAATTCAGCACTGACTTGTTGCTGAGTAATCGCTAATAATTGAATAACTGTATTTGTGTCTGGCTGTTGTAAGTACCATGCATTACCTGTGAGTATTTTGCTCTCAACCTGAGCTGAAATATTACTGTGTGGCTGCGCTGCTAATATCTTTGGCTCTACCGATGGTGTATTTTTAGAGCTGGGAGTTGTTTGCTTCGCAGTCAGACTTTGCATAATTGCAGGCACATCATTATGCGGTGTTTGTAGCTCAACTGTGCTTGCAGGTAAGTTAGGTGGCGCTGCAATAACGCTATTTTCGCTATTCGCTAATGGCTGCTGTATTTGCTTAACCGAAATTGCCGTTGTGAGCACTTCAGGCTCAGCTTGCTGATAATATTGTTGCCACCATTGGGTCATGTCTGATTTATATAACAAGCCAATTATTAAAAACAGAATAATTAACATCAAAATTAATAAGTGTAAACGCCAAGATACTTTATCTTTTACAACAACATCCGCTATATGTTCTGTTGCTTGCCAGCTCAGTAATAAATTAGGATTACCCTGAGCCGCAGCTATAAAAGCTTGATAAACTGGGTCTTCATCATAAGGCAGGTCGCTAAAATACCAACGCATTAACTGCTTACTTTCACTTTGGTTTAATGGCTCTAAGTGAATGTTTATTGCCGCTGCAAAGGCCAGTTTTGACTGCGCAGCAAGCATAATATAAAGCGTACTGGGGGAGTTTTTAGCCAGTAGTTCTAACTCTACCTGTAATTCTTCTGATAAGTGCCTGGCGTTATCTAGCACCCATAAACAAGGGCCACAAGCTTGCTGTTGTAATAATTGATAAAAGTTTTCGGATAGGCTCAAGCTATGATCAATTAAAGGTGCATTAAAGCTTTGCTCTAATAGCTCGCTCATTAATTGAATGTCAGTCATTTGCGCTGTTACTTGCACAAATGCTTTATTAAAATCGTTATATTTATCAGTAATAAAAGTTTCGAGTAGGTAGCTTTTACCTAGGCCAGAGGTGCCTAGTAAAACAATCAGGTTTTGTCCGTACTCAAATTGCAGTGCGATTCTATCCACCAACGCCGCACGGCTTGGTAAAATTTGTGGCTGCATTATTGCTCGATTAACGCTCGAACTTGGTCATCTGAAACATCATCCACTAATGCACATTGTCCAAATTGGGTGGGCAGAATAAAGCGGATAGTACCCTTTTTATTCTTTTTGTCTTTACGCATATGCTGCAAAAAATGCTCGCTGGTCATTACCGGCGGGATCTGCGTGGGTAAGCTATATTGCGCAATTAAACCAGAGATACGAGTAACGTCCTCAGCGGTTAAATCTTGGCGTGTATATGCTAGTTTTGCAGCAAGTACCATACCTGTTGCTACTGCTTCGCCATGTAGCCAAACACCGTACCCCATTTGCGCTTCAATTGCGTGCGCAAAGGTATGACCTAAGTTTAATAGTGCTCTTAGGCCTTGCTCTTTTTCGTCTTGAGCTACAATTAGCGCTTTAATTTCACAGCACCTATAAATTATATGCTGTAAACAGGCTTCATCTAATTGCTGTAAACGCTCAACATTTTGCTCTAAGTAAGCAAATAGCTCAGTATCGTAAATCAAACCGTATTTAATCACTTCAGCCATACCGGCTGCAAACTCGCGCGCAGGTAAAGTATGTAATGATTGTGTGTCGATAAAAACGGCTTGTGGCTGATAAAATGCCCCAATCATATTTTTACCTAGTGGATGATTTACCGCTGTTTTTCCACCTACCGACGAATCAACTTGTGATAATAGTGTCGTTGGCATTTGAATAAAGGGAATGCCACGCTGATAACATGCAGCAACAAAACCAGTTAAATCACCAACAACGCCGCCACCTAATGCAATTAAGCAGGTGTCACGACCACAGTTATTTTCGAGTAAAAATGCCGATATTTTTTCAAACCAGGTAAGCGATTTATATTGCTCGCCATCAGGAATAATAAAGTGCAGTGGATTCAATGTTGCTAACTGCGCTAATAAGCCTTGTAAATACAAAGGCGCAATAGTGTCGTTAGTAATGATGATAGGCCGACAATCACCAATGTGATGAACTAGGCGGCCATTATCTTGAAGTGTAGATTGACCAATATAAATAGGGTAACTTCGCTCGTCTAAATTAACAGATAATTCAAGCATGCTTAGCTATTTCCTTTAATATTAGTAATTAAAAATCCAATTTCTCGATGATTTGGTTAGCAACAACTTTAGCGCTTTGCTCATCAGTGCGTACAACAAAATCAGCCACTTCTTTATATAACGGTTCGCGTTCTTCTGCTAAACGTTCTAATACATCACGAGGTGCTTCTTCTGTTTGCAGTAATGGGCGACGCTTGTCGCGTTGTGTGCGTGCAACTTGTTTTTCAATCGGTGTCTCTAGGTATACTACAATACCGCGAGCCGAAAGCTTGTTTCTAACTTCTTTACTCATTACTGAACCACCACCGGTTGCAAGTACAATACCCTGCATTTCGGTTAGATCGCCAATAACAGATTCTTCACGAAGTCTAAAGCCTTCTTCACCTTCAAGATCAAACACCCAGGCAATATCTGCACCGGTACGGCGTTCGATTTCTTGATCAGAATCAACAAATTCAAGGTGTAATTGGTCAGCGATGTGACGACCAATCGTACTTTTGCCAGCCCCCATGGGGCCAACTAGAAATATATTACGTTTCTCAGCCATATCTTTTAGTACAAACGAACTCTAAAATTTGAAATAAAACCCCGCCTAACGACCTGGCCCCAAAATTAAGGAGAGGATTATCTCAGTAATCGGTTGGGTATTTCAAGTCAATTAGCATAAAAAGCCATATAACGAGCAATTAATCTAAATAATCATCCATTAGTTAACAAAACATTAGCTTATTTTAGGGAGTATTTATTTTTCATGGTTAAAATTTGTGCAATCCAAAGTTGTATTTATCAAATTACTGATAACTTTACTACGTAATGTTATGTAAAACTCACACAGTAAAGCGCAAAATAACACTAGAGTGCACCCGAAGGGCAGCGCATGTTGGTTTTATGCTGCTATCGCATATTTTGGGAAGTAACCACACTGCATATTCTCTACTTAGTAAACTAAGTAGAGTGCTGCAAAATCAATATTCAAATATAATCACGCCCTAATCAACTTGTATCTTAGGAGTGACGAAAATCAGTAGTTCACGCTTTTCGTTAAACTCACTGGTACTTTTAAACAGTCTTCCAATGTATGGAATGTCGCCCAATAAAGGAACTTTTTTGGTCGAATTAATAATTTGCTGTTGAAAAATACCACCCAAAACAACTGTTTGGCCATTTTCTACCAGTACCTGCGTTTCAATTTGTTGCGTATCAATTGCAACCGCAGGGCCTGTTCCGGTCTGTACTGTATCACCTCGGGTATCTTGAGTGATAATTAAATTCAAAATAACTTTGTTATCAGGTGTTATATGCGGTGTTACTTCTAAGCTAAGTACTGCTTTTTTAAAGCTTACTGTTGTCGCACCACTAGAGGCTGATTCAACATAAGGTATTTCGGTACCTTGTTCAATCCTCGCCTTTTGCTGGTTAGCCGCAGTAATTCGCGGACTGGCAATAATTTCACCTTTATTTTCTTCTTCAAGCGCAGTTAGCTCTAAATCAATTAACGTACCATTAGCTAGTTTAGCAATATGCATACCTATGCTAGCTGAAGGATTAGCAACCGGCAGGTTTACATTTAATCTATCAGACAAACTTGGAATATTACCATTAGAGATGTTTTCAGCCCCCTCTAGGGTGCCTGAAATACCATCGGTTCCTTGCTGATCACTAAAGCCCCAACGTACCCCTAAATCTTCTGTAACGTTGTCGCGTACGGTTACCATGCGCGCTTCAATTACAACCTGCTTTACGGGTATATCTAGCGTTTCGACCATGCGGCGTACGCTTTCGATACTTTTTGCCGTATCTTTCATTAATAATGTATTGGTACGCTGATCAACCGACACACTCCCTCTTGGGGTTATAATGCTGTTAGTGTCCGTTTTTAGTAAATCTGCAAAATCTTCGGCCTTTGCATAATTTAAGCGAATGTACTCGCTGTACAAAGGCTCTAAATCTTCTACTTGTTGCTTTGCTTTTAAGTCTTTTGCTTCACGTGCTGCAAGCTCTTCTGATGGGGCTACCATTAAAATAGAGCCATCCATACGCTTATCAAGGCCTTTTATTCTGAGTACCACATCAAGCGCTTGATCCCATGGCACGCCATCTAAGCGTAGCGTTATATTGCCCGTTACAGAATCACTGGTTACTAAGTTAAAGTCGTTGTATCCGGCTATAATTTGCAAGACTGCACGTACCGAAATGTCTTGAAAGTTCAGGGTCATTGGTCGACCTTGATATTCTTTACCACCATCAAGGTAAGCATTTTGGGTTTCGTCTTTCTCAACATTTAAGGTAAAAATATTATCTATTTGCTGATAAGTAAACGTAAATGCTGCGTTTGGCTCAATAACAATTCGGCTCAGGTTATCTTCTTTAAAGGTTTCTATATTGCTTACGATAGTACCAAAATCAAGTACATCTAATTCGTATAATAAATCATCTAAAATATCAGTGTGATGAAACTCTGCAATAATTTTACCGCCACTTTCATGTACTTCTATTGCGGCTTGAGTATCTTGCAAAAATACCAACACTTTAGCTTCGCCCTTTTCACCACGGCGAAAATCAATAGATTGAATACGATTAATGTAGCTACCGCCAATACTATCTGCAGCATCTTCAGTCGTTAGCGCTTGCTCGGTTAATGGATTATCAGAGATACGCAGCGAGACCAAATTATTATTAACCTGAGTTTCATAAATTTTCAAACGCTCAAGATGTACCGTTACTTTTAAACCGTTACTTGTCATTACGCTGGTTACATTATTTATTCCAGCCAAATTAACAGCAACATCGGCTAACCCTTGATCTAACTGTGCATTGGTAAAAAGCATTTCTATACGCGCTGGGCTATTGAACACTTGAATACTTGGTTGCAGGGTTAATTCTTCATCAAATACCAGTTGTAGTTCGGTTTCGCCTTTTAATAATGGATTATAGCGCACGTCATAAAGTAGCGGCTCAGCTACCGCAGTTTTGGCTATTAATAGTGCAAAAATCACTAATAAAGCTGACAATACACGATGAAGCGAACCTACATCCTTATACATATTTGTATGACCTTTTTTGTTATTAATTTGCGCCATCAATTGTCGCCTCTAACATTTCTAATTTAGTCTGACGCTCTTTCCAACAGCCAGATCCATCAGGGATTAATTCTATTAACTCAATATAGTCACTACTCACTTTTTTTACTTTTCCGTCGTAAGTGCCCAAGTAACTCCCTACGGTTACTCTATGCAGCGTTGCATCAGCAGCAGTAATAAGTGCCCATGTTTGGCTATTAGAGCCTAATGTGCCTTTCATCGCTAGGTTATCTAGCGGATATTTTTCTAATGGCTCACGAACTCTATCTGGATCTGGGTGCAAACAATTTTTAATTTGCGTTAACTTATTTTGTATAATTTCAGGTTGTGGAGCTACAAATGGGCTGCGCAATTGACCTGCATTGTATTCAAAATACTCAAACTGAATGAGCTCTGGTATTTTCTCCACTCTGGGGGTTGTACTTGCTTTTACCTGATCAATAAATTCTTTTTGTTCAGAAGTGTCACTATTACAGCCACTCAATAACGTTGTAAAAATAGCCACTAAAGGGAGTTTATTCATTATTTAGTCCCCTCTTCGTAGCGATAAGTTTTTGCAATCACACTAAATGTTAACTGCTTTTCTCCAGATGATAAAATAGAAAAGTCATGTAAACTAACAATTCGCGGTAATTGAGCCACTTTACCTACAAACTGACCAAATTCATGGTAGGTCCCTACCACTTCTATTTTTATTGGCAGTTCGGTATAAAATTCTTTTTCAACTTCAGGCAACCAACCAATTTTTAAAAAGGTTAAGCCACTGGTAGTACCCACATAAGATAAGTCATCTAATAAGCCTGGGGTTTCATTAGAGGTTGGTAGGCGTTTTAATAGCTGAGAAAACTTATCTTCCATTTCAATCATTTGCAGTCGATAAATATCTAGTTTACTGGCTATCGCATATTTGGTGCGATAAGTAGTGCGCAGCTCCACCTCTTTGGCTACCGCGTTGTGATAACTGTCTATTTCATCTGAAACTAATAAGCTATAGCTAAAAAACAACACTAAACCCGCAATAAAAGCACCGCAAATAACTTTAACAATAACCGGCCATTCACCTATATTATCAAGTTCTATTTCATTCCAATCTACATCTTTAAATGCTTTAAAATCAAGGTTCATCATGTACCTCGCCAATTTTATCGAATGGTTTTACATAAAATTCCATATTAAAATCACTCAACAAACGCGAAGATTTATCGCCAGCAACAATACCTTGCATTACTGGGCGCTCTAATAAATAAGAACCTTGCACTTCACGTAACAAGGTTGAAAGGCGATTATTCGATTCGCTTTTTCCAAGTACATGAATTTGATTACCGCGTCGCTCTAGCTTAGTTAAATAAACCCCTGCAGGTACTATTTTTGCGACTTCATCCATAATTTGCGTGCCTAAATTACGACTCCTTTGCAGGTTTTCAATTAAGCGCATACGCTGCTGCAGGTTTTCTTTTTTCTTATCTAGCTCTCTAATGTCTCTTATTTCTTTATCTAGCATACTTATTTCTGCACTAAGGTAATTGTTTTTTAGATTTTGACCCTCTTTTAAAGCGCCATAAAATGAGCTCAATAAATACATACTCAAAAAACACAAAACAACAACTGCAATTAATGAAGTAATAAACTTCTTTTTTGAGTCTTCACGCTGTTGTTCACGCCAAGGCAGTAAATTTATATGTGGCATGATGAAAAGCTCCTCAAAGCGAGTCCTGTTGCAATAGCAAATTGCGTGCGATGACGCTGTAATACATTACGGTCAACTCTAGGAGATATTTCCATATTTACAAATGGCTCGGCTACAATTGTGTGTATACCTAACTCTTCGACTAATAAGCGCTCAAAACCGCTAATCATAGCTGTACCACCGGTTAATACAATATAATCTAGCTGATCTTTACCCGTGGTGGTTAAAAACATTTGCACCGCGCGGCGCACTTGTTGTAGCAAGGCTGTTTGAAAAGGTGCAAGTACTTCAAAGGTATAATTTGGCGGTAAGTCGCCGGTTGCTTTACCAATTTCAGCTTCATCAAAGCCTTTATTATAATAAGTAACAATACTATTAGTGTATTGATCGCCACCAAACACTTGGTCGCGGGTATAAATTGTATCACCCGCTTGCACTACACTTACGAGTGTTAATACCGCGCCAATATCGACAATTGCAACGCACTTATTAAATGCATCACTTGGTAACTGTTGATAGTACACATCCATTGCTCGGCTTAATGCGTAGCTTTCTACGTCAACCACTTTAGCAACCAAGTTAGCCGCTTCTAACGCGCCAACACGTGCTTCAACGCTTTCAGTACGCGCAGCCGAAAGCAATACATTCATTTTACTAGGATCGGCGGCATTGGTTGATAGCTTTTCAAAATCAAGATTAACTTCATCTAATGGATAAGGAATTAAGCTGTCTGCTTCAATTTCAATTTGCGATTCTAATTCAGCGTCACTTAAGGTGACATCCATGAAAATCACCTTGGTGATCACGGTCTGGCCTGAAACAGCCACCGCAGCTTCTTTTAGTGATTTAGGTAATTTTCGTTTTAATTTAGTTATTACATTACCAATTGCTTCAATATCTTGAATAGTACGCTCACTCATGGCGCCTTTTGGCATAGGTTCAATTGCAAGTGCTTCTAATCGAAGCCCAGTGTCTGTTTCACTTAACAGTACAGCTTTGATAGAGTGCGATCCTATATCAATGCCTACCATCATCGGCGATGGCTTTTTAAATAGTTGACTTAGCATGTTTGCAACTTTGCCTTTGTTTTAATAATAAACAAGTTATAATTATTATCTGAAAAAATACTATTCATTTTTTAATCAATATATACTAGCAGCCTCAACTTGTAATTGGGAGTCCATTTAGGGAAATATCAGTGATTTTATTAAAAAGAACTTTACAATTTTTTATCATTTGCACATTATTTGGACTGATCACTTTGTTCAGCCTTTATTATTACGTTAAACCTGATATCCCAAGTGTGCAAGTTTTAAAAGACGTGCAATTACAAACTCCTATGCAAGTATTCACTAAAGATGGTCTGTTGATCAATCAATTTGGTGAAAAACGACGAATTCCGGTCACAATAGACCAAATACCACAACCTCTCATTAATGCATTTTTAGCCACCGAAGACAGCCGCTTTTATGATCACCTTGGTATTGACCCAATAGGTATAGTCCGCTCTGCGCTTGTACTTATATCTACCGGAGAGAAAAAACAAGGCGCTAGTACTATTACTATGCAGCTAGCACGTAATTTTTTCTTAACCCGCGAAAAAGCCTACATTCGTAAAGTAAAAGAAATTTTTATCGCGATACATATTGAAAACTTATTAAGCAAAAACGAAATTCTTGAGCTGTATTTAAATAAAATTGAATTAGGTAATAGGGCGTTTGGTATTGGTGCAGCAGCGCAAGTTTATTACGGTAAAGAACTAAAAGACTTAACCCTTGCGCAAATGGCAATGATTGCCGGCCTGCCAAAAGCACCTTCAGCGCTTAATCCTATTCGCAATCCAGTGCGTGCTAAAGCGCGTCGTAATGTCGTACTTGGTAGAATGTTGTCTGAACGTTATATAACCCAAAGCGAATATGAAGAGACTATTAATCAACCTATAACGGCTGTTTTTCATGGCGCTGAAATAGATTTATACGCACCTTATATATCTGAAATGGTGCGTGCAGAAATGGTTGCTAAATACGGTATTGATAAAGCGTACAACTCTGGCTTTAAAATATTTACCTCGGTAGAGTCCCACGTTCAACAAGCTGCGCAAACGGCTTTAGTAAATAACTTACATAGTTACGATATGCGCCACGGTTTTAGAGGTCCAGAGCGTTTATTATGGGATGCGCAAACACAACCAGCATTAAGCCAAGCGCAAATTCTTAACCAGCTAAAAGACGTAAAACAGCTTGGCGACTTACAAGCAGCAGTGGTATTGGCAGTTAACGAAAAAACAGCCGACGTTTTACTAAAAAATGGTGAGCTGGCAACACTTACATGGGATAACTTAAAGTGGGCACGTAAATATATTACGCGTTACCGCCAAAGTTTTGCTCCTAAAGCTGCAACTGAAATATTAGTACCAGGTGCACAAATATGGCTACGTAAAAACGACGATAATAATTATTTATTGAGTCAAATTCCTGAAGCCTCTAGTGCCATTGTGTCTTTAGACCCTCAAGATGGCCGTATTAAAGCAATTGTTGGTGGTTATAGTTTTGAGCAAAGCCAGTACAACCGTGCAGTGCAAGCTAAACGCCAAGTTGGCTCAAACATTAAACCCTTTATTTACTCTGCAGCTCTGGAAAAAGGCTACACTTTAGCATCCATTTTAAACGACGCTCCAATTAATCAATGGGATAAAAGCCAAGGTATTGCATGGCGCCCAAAAAACAGCCCTGCAGTTTATAATGGCCCAATTCGTATTCGCCGCGCATTGGCGCAATCTAAAAACGTTATTTCGGTTCGTCTTCTACGTGGTGTAGGCTTGCAACGTACTGCCGATCATTTACTCAAATTTGGTTTTGATAATAAAGACATTAACCGCAGTGAATCTTTAGCGCTTGGTAGTGCTTCCATTTCTCCATTAGAACTTGCTCGTGGTATGAGCGCGTTTGCTAATGGCGGGCATTTAATAGAACCGTATTTTATATCTGAAATTCAAGATGCCTTTGGTACAGTGTTATTTAAAGCAAACCCAGCCCTAGCCTGCGATGAGAACACGCAGCCCCTCGCTATCGAAAATAACAGCAGCCTAACGATAGAAAATACTGAGCAAGGTGAAAAAGCGCAGCAAACAGTGCAATGTGCCCCACGTATTATTTCTAAACAAAATGCTTTTTTAATTGCAGACGCTATGAACAGTGCAATTTGGGGCGGCGGAAGCTGGAGCAATAAAACAGGCTGGACGGGGACTGCATGGCGAGCACAGCGTTTAGGGCGTCGTGATTTATCGGGTAAAACAGGTACCACAAACGATTCTGTTGACACTTGGTTTAGTGGTTTTAACCGCAATGTACTCACCTCAGTATGGGTTGGCTTTGACAACCCTGGCAATACTCTAGGTCGTTCTGCTTATAACAACAACCTTGATAGTGGTCAAATAACAGGGGCTGAATCGGGCGCTAAAACAGCTCAACCGGCATGGAATGAATTTATGAGGGCAGCTCTTGATGGGCAACCAGAAGCGCCAATTGAACCACCTGAAGGATTAGTTTCTATTCGTATTGATTTAGCGACTGGCTTATTAAGCCACAAAAATGATTACACTAGCCGCTTTGAATACTTTGAAAAAGGCACTACCCCAACTAGTTATGTGCTTTCGCAGCCAAGCGATATTTTTGAAGAAAACACCAAAACAGAAGAAGAGCTATTTTAACCATAAGCACATCTCTCATTAGCTAAATGGTTAATTACGCTAAAAGAACGGCAACCTCTTTAGGTTGCCGTTTTTTGTTTTATTTAATTATTACTTTAAGTTTTTTATCAGCCAATATAAGTCAGAATGAACGCCTGCTGCAGTCACTTCCTTACCAGCACCTGGGCCTTGTATAATCAAGGCATTATTGCTGTACCACTGGCTGTTAATAACAAAAATATTATCACCCGGGGTTAAGTTTGCTAATGCGTCATTGGGCGTAACATACGCTAACCCTACTTTGGCCGTTACGCTATCGGGCCCAATACTCAGTAAACCTGTATAACGAAGTACCGCGTTTTGTAATTTTGCATTGCGTGCATGCTCTTCAATAAAAGTGTCGAGCTTATGTTTATTAGCTAAAAAGTCATCCCAGCTACCTAGTGCTAGCTCACCGGGCATTAACGGCGCTAAGGCAATGTCGTTAAGGTCTAATTCAACCCCTAACTCTCGCGCTAAAATAAGTAGCTTACGCTGCATATCTCGCCCCGATAAATCTTCGCGCGGATCGGGTTCAGTAAAACCCATTTGTTGCGCTTCAAGTAATAACTCAGAAAATGCAGTTGCGCCATTATACATACTACATAACCACGATAACGTACCCGAAAAAACACCTTCTATACGTGTTATTTTATCGCCACTGTTTTGTAAATCTGCAAGGGCAAAATTAATTGGTAAACCGGCACCCACACTAGCGTTATAGCGCCAATATAAATTGCGCTGCGCAATATTGTGCTGCAACGCTTTATACCAAGGAGTTGGCGCGGTACCAGCATACTTATTAGCACTAATTAAATGACAATCAAGCGCAACAAAATCTGGGTATAACTGACTAAATTGCTCGCTGGCGGTTATATCTATAACCACTTTATGCTCGTAATCAAGCTGGCCAATAGCGGTTAATAAATCTTGGCTGCTATAGTCAACAGCCTCTAACTGCCATTGGTTCTTCCAGTGCTGTACATTTATGCCGCTGGGATTAAATAGCAGTTTTTGCGAACGTGCTAATCCCACTAACTTAATATTAAAGTCGGTTGATAAGCGTGCTAGCTGCGCCGATAGTTGGCTAACAAATACATCCCCTACGTTACCAAGCCCTGCCACTATTAAGGCAATTTCTTGGCCTTTAGTGATCAGTTTATCGTGCAGCACATTAAGCACATCACTATCAATAAGCTGATCCGTCAGTAGCAATACATAACCACTATCTTGATGCACAAAGCGAGGTTCAATATTATGCAAATTGAGCAACTCGCGTGCCTGAGTGCTCAATAAGTTTATATCTTGCTCAGGAGCAACTAGCGCGCAACCATGTAGGTTAGACTCGCTAATATTGGCTCTTCCTGCAAAGTAACTAACTACTTGATGGGTCGCTACTGCCGGTACTATTAGGTAAGTTTCACCTGCGCTACTAAAATGATGCAAACTATGTTGAATAAGCTGGCTAACCTGAGTTACCTCACCCTCAACTAGCCCTTCAACACTAAGTAAATCTATATTTTCTAATGTAGTAATAAAGCGTTTTTGTTTTACACAGCCCTCTTTCACTACATTTGTTGAGCTTGCTTGCACGTCAAAACTACTGCGCACCGCAAGCTTTATATCGGTATTTTTAAGTGGCGATAATGTTTTAGCGTGTAAAACGGGGTTACCTAATCTTGCCAATAAGTTAGCTTGCGCTCTACATACCTTAGCGTATTTAATGGCCTTGTTAACTTTACGTGGGTCGGTACTAAATATCCCTTGTGTATCGGTCCAAATATATACTTGTTTAGCATTGCAATAACTTGCCAATAAGGTTGCACTGTAATCACTACCATTGCGACCAAGAGTGACCGTATCGCCTTGGGTATTAGCCGCAATAAACCCTGTTACCACGTTAATTTTGTGCTGGCTAATAAGCTCACTACACTGCTGCGTATTTTGGCTATGCAATAATTGTCCATCACTTAGCGTAAACAAGCCTCTTGCGTCTTGCATGCATGCAGCAACATTAAGTTGCTGTAAATACGCTGCGAGCAAACGAGCTGACCACAACTCACCATGGGCGAGTAGCGCCGCTTCTTGCAACTGCTCAGTACTCGCTAATTTAGCAACTAAACTTAGCTCTTCATTTAGAGTGGTTAAGGCGCTGCGCTTTAAATCGCCCTGCAGTAGCTGCGTTATTAAATCACTTTGATGATTGTTTAATTGCAATACAATATCAGCGAGCGCTTGAGTATCGTGCTGCTGATAACTTTGCCACAGTTTTACTAATGTATCTGTGGTTTTTCCTGCAGCCGATACCACTACACAATCACCGGGCTGAGCTTGCCCTAAAATTATTTTTGCAACGCTTTTATAGCGCTCGGCTGAGCTTAAACTCGAACCACCAAATTTATGAATATTATTAGTCATATTAATTACCACAACGCCGGGTGAGCAGCGCTCAATTTAACATTACTACTTGCGCTAGCACCTGCTTTACCTGCGTTATTGTGCTGACCTGGTTGCACTAAATTAAATACCCGATCAAAGTCTGCTAATAAATCTGCTACATCTTCAATACCTACCGACACACGAATAAGCGTATCGCCAACGCCAGCGGCTAAACGAGCCTCGGCTTCCATTCCTGCATGCGTCATTGTTGCTGGGTGGCATATTAAGCTCTCTACGCCACCTAAAGATTCAGCTAAGCTAAATGTTTTAAGGTTTGTTAAAAATGCAGCTGCGTCATTTACATCACCTTTAATGTCAAAACTAACCATGCCACCAAAACCAAGTTGCTGTGCTTTAGCCAATTCATGTTGTGGATGCGACTCTAGCCCCGGGTAATATACTTGGCTAACAAATTTTGAGCTTTCAAGGTACTTAGCAATAGCTAAGGCATTTTCTTGATGCTGCCGTAAGCGTACATTTAAAGTACGCAAGCCACGCAAAGTTAAGTAACTATCAAACGGTGCCCCCGTTATACCAATATTATTTGCCCACCAAGCCAGTTCTTCACCTAGTTCGTCAGTTGCAGCAATAACCGCACCGCCAACCACGTCTGAGTGGCCATTTATGTACTTAGTGGTTGAGTGCACCACAATATCAACGCCAAATTTAATCGGGTTTTGTAATGCAGGCGATAAAAAAGTGTTATCTGCGGCTACCAAAGCACCGCATTGTTTCGCAATATCGGTTACTGCTTTAATATCAGTTAAACGTAAAATAGGGTTACTAGGGGTTTCTATCCAAATTAACTTAGGTTTGATTACTAAAATTTGCTGCAAACTTTCTGGTTTAGTTAAATCTAACACTTCGAGTTTTAATAGGCCGCGCTTTTGTAATGAGGTAAATAAGCGATAGCTGCCGCCATAACAATCATGGGGGATCACTAACGTATCGTCACTATTAAGCAGCTGAGTGGCTAAATGTACGGCAGCCATTCCTGTTGCAGTAATAATGCCGCGAGCACCGCCTTCGAGTTCGCTGAGTGCTTGGGCTAAAGTATCACGATTTGGATTACCACTGCGGCCATAGTCATATTGACGTTTTGTATCAAAGTCGGCAAACGAATAAGTGGTTGATAAATACAGCGGAGGCACAACCGCGCCATGGTGCTTATCAGCATCGACACCACTGCGAACTGCAATTGTCGCTTTATTTTTTTCACTCATATTTATTACCTGCTTTATTTAGATGTTTAGACGTCTAAAACAGTAATTCATTCAACTTAAGAAGTCAAAACATTTAAACACCTAGCCATCTGTGCAACAAGTATTTGACTAATTTGTTTAAATCGATAGAATTTCACGCATATGCGCGCTATTTTTTAGTAGGGTGAGCAATTAATAATCTGAGGCAACGATACATCTTATGGCAAAATGGAATGGCGAGTATATTCACCCATACGCAGAACACGGGAAAAAATCAGAGCAAGTTAAAAAGATCACCGTTTCGATCCCGCTAAATGTATTAAAAGTACTAACCGATGAACGCACCCGTAGGCAAATTAATAACTTACGCCATGCAACTAATAGCGAGCTATTATGTGAAGCATTTTTGCATGCGTTTACTGGGCAACCGTTACCTAACGATGATGATTTACGTAAAGATAACGCCGAAAAAGTGCCTGAAGAAGTGAAAAAAATAATGCAAGAAATGGGCTTAGAAGTTCCTGTTTTAAACGAAGACTAAACAGCGGCTTTTAAACAAAAAAACCTCAGCCATGCTGAGGTTTTTTTATGGCTATAAATTACACTGAAGTAACTTAATACCGAGCAACATAATGCTGCTTATTCCATATAGTTTGCTGGCAGCTCTATTTGCGCTACGCCTGAAGCAATGGCTGCTAATGCAACTGCTTTAGCAATACGCGGCAATAAACGCGGGTCCATAGGCTTAGGAATAATATACTCTGCACCAAACGCTAGCTTATCTACACCGGCAGCTTTTAGTACTTCTGGTGGAACCGGCTCTTTGGCAATACTACGAATAGCTTCAACTGCTGCAATTTTCATTTCATCGTTAATTTCACTGGCACGCACATCAAGTGCACCACGGAAAATAAACGGAAAACACAACACGTTATTAACTTGGTTAGGGTAATCTGAGCGCCCTGTTGCCATAATTAAATCGCTACGTGCGCCGTGTGCCAGTGCCGGATCAATCTCAGGGTCTGGGTTCGAACAAGCAAATACGACTGGCTTTGCTGCCATTAATTTTAAATCATCGGCCGATAATAAGTTAGGGCCCGACACACCAACAAATACGTCAGCATCTTCAATTACATCTTGTAATGTACGCTTATCGGTATTGTTAGCAAATAACTGTTTGTACTCGTTTAAATCATCACGGCGAGTGTGAATAACACCTTTACGATCAAGCATATAAATATGTTCACGCAGTGCACCACACTTAATTAATAACTCCATACAAGCAATCGCTGCAGCGCCGGCACCTAAACATACAATAACTGCATCTTCAATATCTTTGCCTTGCACTTCCAGCGCATTTATCATGCCTGCAGCCGTTACAATAGCCGTGCCGTGCTGATCATCATGAAAAACAGGAATACTACAGCGTTCAATAAGCGCCTTTTCAATTTCAAAACACTCTGGTGCTTTAATATCTTCAAGGTTAATACCGCCAAAAGTATCAGCAATATTAGCCACAGTATTTATAAAGTCTTCGGTGGTGCGGTGTTTTACTTCAATATCAATTGAGTCAATGCCTGCAAAACGTTTAAACAACAACGCCTTGCCTTCCATTACCGGTTTTGACGCTAAAGGCCCTAAATTTCCTAAACCTAAAATAGCAGTACCATTGGTGATCACTGCAACCAAATTACCTTTACCTGTGTACTTATAGGCATTTACAGGGTCAGCAGCAATTTCACGCACCGGCTCAGCTACACCGGGGCTATAAGCTAAAGCGAGATCATGAGCCGTTTCTGCAGGCTTGGTTAGCTCAATGCTGATTTTACCTGGAACGGGGTGAGAGTGATAATGTAGTGCTTGTTCACGAAAGTCCGACATAACGCGATTATATCCTGCAATTTAAGTTAAAGTGAGAGGGAGTAAAGCGACACTTAACATGCCTTAAAGTACGATACCCTTATTATTTTTAAATTCCAAGCAATATCAGGTCTATCCTGTTATATGCTAGATCTGTTAATTTTAAGCGAATTTTCAGCAACTTCGATAAAAACATCGCTACTTTTCATAAATATAAATTGTGCTAAAAGGCACTTTTCAAGCTTATTTTAGTTAAAAGTATTATTCACAAAACAGCGTTTTTAAAATGTGAATAAAATCAGCTAAAAGCGATTATTTATTCTGCTTTAACAACACATAGCTTCATGTTGGCTACTTTTAGAAACCGAGTTTAAAATTAAGCTATTAAAAATATAGAGAATATTAGGTCATTTGTCTGCAAAGGTTTATGCATACCGAGAATAAGAACAGGAAATAGTTATGCAAAAGCAATAAACTTAAAACTAGCGAGGTTAGGGGGAAGTTAGAGGATTTTTAGGCATAAAAAAAGCATCCTAAGATGCTTTTTTTAACTAAATAGCAATAATTACTTTTTGCTACCAAGTGCACCGAAACGCTTGTTGAAACGATCAACACGTCCGCCAGTGTCTAAAATCTTTTGCTTACCAGTGTAAAACGGGTGACACGCAGAACAAACGTCTAGGTGAATATTTTTACACAGAGTAGAGCTAGTTTCGAATTCGTTTCCACATGAACAAGTTGCAGAAATTACTTCGTACTTAGGGTGAATACCTTCTTTCATAGAAACCTCTAGTTAAGGCCGCATCGCTCTCCAAACCCGGAGTCTGGCACCATACGTCGTTAAAACAAATTTATTGGTGGCGGATTTTATCCAACAACCATCAAGCACACAAGCATTAATTAGTATTTTTGCTAAAAAAATAACCATTTTGAGTAAACAAGGTTATTTGGTAGTAGGTTTTTAGCTGTATTTTTAGTACATTAGGGCCAAGTATTAGCACGCCCTCCCCCATTATTTTTTTAACAGTTGAGTTACTATGTATTTTGTTGAAGTTGCTATAAAAGTTCCACTACCGCGCACCTTTGATTATAAAGTAGATAGCCAGCTTGGTGAAGCTTCTGCGCCATTAAAACCCGGAATGCGGGTGTTAGTACCCTTTGGTAATCAACGTAAAGTAGCCGTGGTTTTAGCGCTTAAAACAACAACCGAAGTGCCTGAAAACAAAATAAAGGCAATTTTTGAAATTATCGACGATACGCCAATTTTATCTGCAGAGCACATAGAGTTACTGCGCTTTACTGCCCGTTATTATTGCTACCCGCTGGGTGAAACCATTCATATTGCATTGCCAAGCGCACTACGCCAAGGCGAATCGCCTGATAAAACCAGCATTAATATGGTAGCCCTAACGGAAAAAGGCGCGCTGCTGCCGTCATTAAAAGCTAAGACTCAACTTAATTTACTAAAGCAGCTATCGCAATCAGGCAAGTCGTCATTAACCGAGTTAAAAGCTTTGGGCTTTAGTAAAAAAACCATTGATAGCTTAATAGATAAGGCACTCATAACGCAGTCAATTGAGCATGATAACCACTGGCAAAGTGTAGCCCCAACAGTGGGTAGCAAACCAACACTTAACAAAGAGCAAGCGATTGCCTGCACCACAATTAATCAAAGCAGCGGTTTTAGCAGCTTTTTATTAGAAGGTGTAACCGGTAGCGGCAAAACAGAAGTGTACTTACAATGTTTAGAAGAAGTACTAAAGCGCGGCGAACAAGCACTAATATTAGTGCCCGAAATAGGCTTAACCCCGCAAACCGTTAACCGCTTTCGCCGCCGCTTTCCCGACACCCCCATTATGCTTTGGCATTCAGCTTTAACCGATAATGAACGCTTACAAACCTGGCGTTTTTGCGAAAAAGCCAGCTGCGCCATAGTAATAGGCACACGTTCGAGTATTTTTCTGCCATTTTTAAAGCTCGGCATGATAGTGGTTGATGAAGAACATGACTCGTCTTTTAAACAGCAAGACACGCTGCGCTACCATGCCCGTGATTTAGCTGCGTATCGTGCATATCAGCATAAAATTCCGCTTATATTAGGCAGTGCAACACCGGCACTCGAAACCCTGCACAAAGCAATTAATAATAAATACCAACTACTGAGCCTTACTGAGCGCGCGCAAACCGCTACCGATAACCAATTTAAATTACTCGATATGAAAGGCCAGCCCGACCAAGCAGGCATTGCCCATGCCAGCCTTGCTACCATGCGCCAACATTTAAAACGTGGCAAACAAGTGATGGTGTTTTTAAATCGTCGTGGATTTTCGCCCACGTTAATTTGCCATGAATGTGGCTGGTTAAGCGAATGCAAGCGTTGCAGCACCAGTGCCACTTTTCATAAAGCTATTGGGCAAATGATTTGCCATCACTGTGGCGATCAATATCATGTTCCACACCAATGCCCCGACTGCGGTAGCACGCAAATTTTTCCTAATGGTAAAGGCACTGAGCAAATAGAAGAGTTTTTATCGAGTGAATTTCCACAAACCCCTGTTACACGTATCGACCGCGACTCTACTCGTCGTAAAGGCAGCCTTGAAAAAGCACTGGATGAAATAAACCTAGGCGGCGCGCGCATTTTAGTGGGCACGCAAATGTTGGCTAAAGGGCATCACTTTGCCGATGTAAGTTTAGTGGTTATTTTAGACGTAGACAGCGGCTTATACTCCTGTGATTTTAGAGCAACTGAGCATTTAGCCCAACTTGTTACGCAAGTGGCCGGGCGTGCTGGGCGCTCAGGTGAGGCAGGCCAAGTGTTATTGCAAACACATTTTCCTGAGCACCCACTATTACAAGATTTGGTTAATAATGGTTATCAGGATTTTGCTCGCTTTGCACTGCGTGAACGTGAAGATGCAGACCTACCACCAATCACAAATATGGCCATTGTTCGCGCCCAAGGACACAATATAAAACAAGTCGTCGACTTTTTGACAGATTTGGTTCCAGTAAGCGGGGTAACTGGTATACAATTGCTCGGTCCAATACCTGCTCCTCTTGAAAAAGTAGCAGGTATGTATCGTTTTCAATTACACATTCAAGCGCAAGATCGCCGCGTATTGCACCAATATCTTGCGCAAATGGTTGATTATCTAAGCACTAGCAAACTTGCACAAAAAGTACGCTGGAGCCTAGACGTAGACCCTATAGACATGATTTAGGTTAAGGCCAAAATAAAGCTATGGCACAGCACGATTACATTAACAAAAAACCAGCAAACCGCAAAAAAGCGAAATCAGCGCCCGCTAAAAAACCCTTTCCAATACTGTTAGTTTTAATTGTTACTTTATTGGTGGCAGGTTTTGCTTATGGCTTATGGTTTATTAAAAATAACGCCGATCCTGAGCTAGTTGAAAAACAAGCTAACCCTGTACCTACAACTCCTGTAGAAGTTGTTGTACCACGTACGCCTGCGTTTATTAAAGAAATTAGAAACCACGAAATTCAGGTTGAAGTAAAAGAACTTGAACAAAAAGGCCCTTACGTTATGCAATGCGGTTCGTTTAGAACCTACCCGCAGGCTGAATTGCTAAAAGCTAAAATAGCCTTTGCAGGGCTTATTTCTGAAATAAAAGAGACCACAGGCAGCAGTGGCATTTGGTATAAAGTACGCTTAGGCCCCTATAAAACCAAGCGCCAAGCTGAGAGCGATAAAAATAAACTTAAACGTGTAAAAATAGTCGGCTGCGGAATTTGGGGCTGGACTTGAAAATAAACCATTCACCCATATAACCTCTTCATAATCGTTTTTTACGAGTTGCCCCTGCAGCTCGATGATGAGGAATAATATGACTACTATCGTAAGTGTACGCCGCGGCAACAATGTTGTAATTGGCGGCGACGGCCAAGTTTCGCTTGGTAACACAGTAATGAAGGGCAATGCCCGTAAAGTTCGACGCCTCTATAATGGCAAAGTAATTGCTGGCTTTGCCGGCGGTACTGCTGATGCCTTCACCCTTTTCGAACGCTTTGAAAGCAAACTAGAAATGCACCAAGGTAACCTCACTAAAGCCGCGGTTGAAATGGCCAAAGACTGGCGCAGCGATCGCGCTTTGCGCAAGCTCGAAGCACTGCTTGCTGTAGCCGACGAAACAGCCTCTTTAATCATTACCGGTAATGGTGATGTAGTACAGCCAGAAAATGACTTAATTGCCATTGGCAGTGGCGGTAACTTTGCCCAATCGGCAGCAACTGCCTTACTGGAAAACACCGATTTAAGTGCTCGCGAAATAGTAGAAAAAAGCCTAACCATTGCAGGCAATATCTGCGTATTCACTAACGACTTTCAAACTATCGAAGAATTGTAACAGGAACCGCTATGTCTGCTATGACCCCAAGAGAAATTGTTCACGAGCTAGATCAGCACATTATTGGTCAAGCAAAAGCTAAAAAAGCCGTTGCTATTGCACTGCGTAACCGCTGGCGCCGGATGCAGCTAAGTGATGATTTACGTAATGAAGTAACACCTAAAAATATTTTAATGATTGGCCCAACGGGTGTTGGTAAAACCGAAATTGCGCGCCGTTTAGCTAAGCTTGCTAACGCGCCATTTATTAAAGTAGAAGCAACTAAATTCACCGAAATTGGCTATGTTGGTAAGGAAGTTGAAACCATCATCCGCGATTTAGTCGATGTTGCGATTAAAATGACGCGTGAGCAACAAACTAAAAAGTTTAAGCATCGCGCTGAAGAAGCAGCCGAAGAGCGTATTTTAGATGCGCTTTTACCACCAGCTAAAGATCAATATGGCGAAAGCCAACGCGATGACAGCTCTTCAACTCGTCAAACGTTTCGTAAAAAGCTACGTGAAGGCCAATTAGATGACAAAGAAATCGAAATTGATTTAGCTCAAGCACAACCAAACGTAGAAATTATGGCCCCCCCTGGTATGGAAGATATGACCAACCAGTTGCAAAGCATGTTTCAAAACATGGGTGGCGATAAGCGCACTAAGCGTAAGTTAAAAATTAAAGAAGCCTTTAAATTATTAAGTGAAGAAGAAGCCGCTAAGCTAGTTAATCCTGAAGAACTAAAAGAGCAGGCTATTTTTGCAGTTGAACAAAATGGTATTGTATTTATTGATGAAATAGACAAAATTTGTAAACGCGGTGACTCATCAGGTCCAGACGTTAGTCGTGAAGGCGTACAGCGCGACTTACTACCATTAATTGAAGGTTGTACGGTTAGCACTAAGCACGGCATGGTTAAAACTGACCATATGCTATTTATTGCTTCGGGCGCATTTCAAATGGCTAAGCCATCAGACATGATCCCTGAGCTACAAGGTCGCCTTCCTATTCGTGTAGAGCTTGAAGCACTTACTGCTGATGACTTTAAACGTATTTTAACAGAGCCGCATGCATCGCTTACCGAGCAGCAGCGTGAACTGCTTAAAACTGAGCAAGTTACTATTGAATTTAGTGATGATGCAATTGAGCGCATTGCTAAAGCCGCTTGGCAAGTTAACGAAAAAACCGAAAACATCGGTGCTCGTCGCTTACATACGGTAATGGAAAAACTAATGGAAGAAATTTCATATGACGCTTCAGAGCAAGCCGGAACATCACTGGTAGTTGACGCCGCTTATGTTGAAAAACACTTAGGTGCGCTAGTTGAAGATGAAGATTTAAGCCGCTACATTCTTTAATTAAAATTAGCTGCATAAACAGTTATACTAAAAGCCTCCGCACTGGGGGCTTTTTAATGAGATAAAAATGAAACACGTAACAAAAGTACATTACCACAGCGTTAGCAAAAATTTAGATGTTTACTTTGATGATGACAGCCAAGCCGTATTTAGTTGTGAATTTTTACGTGTGCACTCTCCTTCTGCAGAAGTGCAAGGACATGGTTCAGGGCCAATGAAATTAGTATTCAATAAACAATCCGTTGGTATTAAAAACATTGCTCATGTTGGTCATTACGCACTGCGTTTAGATTTTGACGATGGCCACAATAGCGGGTTATTTAGCTGGCAATATTTTGCAAAACTACAGGCGCAGCAAGCGACTCTATGGGATGAGTATTTAAAGCGGGTTAGTGAGCACAATAACTCTAAAGACAGCGTACCCATAAAGTTTATTCCTTAAACTATACGGGTACTTTATTGCTAAGTTTTAAACCTTAAATTTGTCAATTGCAGCAAAAAGCACTCGTGCTTGCGCTGATACTTCTTCGCTTGTTTGCGCATTGTTAGCAGCGTGCCCTGAGGTGTTTCTGGCAATATCACGAATACTCACCACATTTTTATTTACTTCAGATGCTACTTGGCTTTGTTGATCAATTGCCACAGCAATTTGTGTGCTCATTTCCATAATCGTTTGCACATCTTCGGTTATTGCTCCGAGTAACTCACCAGCTCTATTTGCTTGCGATGCACTTTCATCACCTTGTGAGCGACACTGATGCATAATACTCACCACTTCTTGAGTGCGCTGTTGTAGAGTATTTATTATACCTTCTATTTCACTTGTAGATTCTTGTGTTCGTTGAGCCAATGAGCGCACTTCATCTGCAACCACAGCAAACCCTCTGCCTTGCTCACCCGCTCTAGCGGCTTCAATAGCAGCGTTTAACGCTAACAAGTTAGTTTGATCGGCAATCGCACGAATAACATCAAGCACAGAGCCTATTGTTTCACCGTCTTTTTCTAATAAAGAAACGACACTTGACGCATGCTCTAAAGAGTCAGACAACCCTCTAATATGCGCGACGGTTGACTCAACCTCACTACGACCTTGTTGCGCACTTAAATTAGTTGATTCTGCTTTTTTAGCAGCAGCTTCGGTATTATGTGAAATATCTTGAATGGTCGCCTGCATTTCGGTCGCCGCAGTGGCCACCATATCGGCTTCATGTAATTGATCTTGCATACCCGAGCTGGTTGCGGCGGTACTTTCTGATAAATTTTCAGTCGCGATATTTAACGCATTTAAAGCCCCACTCACCTCATTTATAAGGTTATTAAAGTCACCAATTAAACTATTAAAATCTTTCGACATAATCGTAATTTCGTCATTGCCAATTTGCTCAATGGTTACTGTTAAATCATTATTGCGTCGAATCTTGTTTATAGATTGGTAAATACGCTCTACAGGTACAATGATAGAGCGACTGGTTAAGTAAACCAGGGTTAAAACTATAATACCCGATATAATAAACACCATAATAGCGACCGACTGTGCTTTAGCTATACTGGCTTCAACTTGCAATTTAGTATCTGCTACTAGCTGCATTACCAACTGATCACTTTGCTCTACACTTTGTTGCATGCGCCCAAGTGCGCCAGAGTCTAGATCAACACCTAATTCAAGCTGCGCTTTTACCAATGTTTGAAAAGCACTTTGATAATTAGACAGTAGGTTTTTTAAATTACTTTTAATGTTTTGACTTAGTGATGAGCTCGTTATTTTTTGCTGTAACGTATCAACATGATCTTGAAAACTTGCTAAATATTTTTCATCCAAACGTAACATAAAGTCTTTTTCGGCACGTCTTAGCTGTAGCATTAGGGTCAATAGCTGGTATTCATCTTGTTGATTGAGCAAACTTTCTACTTCATGCACAGCACTTCGCAGTTGCCCATAAAGCCCATCGTCTTGATGTAAGCCAATACTTTTTTGCAGTCGCACAACCTCATTAAAATCACTATAAAAGCTTTTTATTAAACGCATATAGAGGGTTATCTGCTGTGTATCAATCTCTGAATCTTGCATTTGCGATTGTAATTGAATTATTTGTTTATTTAATTGTGCGTATTCTTGTTCAAATAATGAGAGTGCTTGTGGCTGTTTATAAAACAAAAAGGTTTTTTCATGTGCACTTAACTGCAACTGATGAATGTTTAACTGCTCGGCCTGTTGCGTGATGTTCGTTAACTTTAACGTGGTTTGTGAACCTGTGATAATTACATATAAAAAAGCTAGCATGGCCAAAGCAACAGTTAAAGCATTTAGCTGTAAACGCCGCTTAATGGTCAAGTTTTGCAAAACAATCATTGTTACACCTTTAAAAATTTAATGAGCAACTCTGTTACTTACACTTAAATAACTTAAGCTTTTAACAAAGAAAGAAATACCGAAAAACACTAAAACACCTGCACTGCTGAGCACTTTTTAAAGTGACGTTATTTAGCTTAATTAACCGCGCAATTATTTAGTTGCGGATTATATGCCAGCAATAACTTAAGGCCTATACATTGTATAGGCCAATGATTACAAATTATTTATTAGCCGCCTATTTTGCCTAAATTTACTGCGATTAAGTCGTTGTTATTGCATATAAGGAGGGTATACTGAAGCATAAACTAATGTATCTTTTGAGGATAAAATAATGGATTACAGCACTTCTGACTTATGTGACCACTTTGCCGATGTGGTTGACGTGCTTGAACCTATGTTCATCAACTTTGGTGGCCGACACAGCTTTGGTGGCCGCATTAAAACGGTTAAATGTTTTGAAAATAATGAACTTATCCGTGAATTACTTTCTCAAGATGGTACAGACCTAGTGCTACTTATTGACGGTGGTGGCTCTACTCGTCGTGCGCTTATCGATATTGAACTGGCCGAACTTGCACTTGAAAACAACTGGCAAGGTATTATTGTTTACGGGGCTGTACGCCACGTAGACGAAATTGAAGAGCTTGATTTAGGCATTCAAGCTATTGCCTCTATTCCGGTTGCAGCAGATAGCCAAGGCGCAGGCGAAGACGGCATTGGGGTTAACTTTGCTGGCGTATCGTTTTTTGATGATGACTTTATTTATGCCGACAGCACCGGCATTGTATTATCTGCAGAAGAGCTAGAACTGGAAATCGTAGAAATATAACGTGGCGCACTATTTAAACGTTTACGATGAAAGCGCGGTTAAGTCGTTTTGCACTAGTCGCGCTAACGAAACCAAAGTATGGCAGTCAATGTCATTACTCGATACCGACGTAAATATACAACAAGCGCTTAGCGATGCCGCACAATTTGGCATGCGCTACGTGTTACTGGGTATTTGTGAAGATATTGGCCCAAAAGCAAACTTAGGAGCCGGGGGTGCAGAGCAAGCATGGCCGGCTTTTTTACAACGTTTTTTAAACCAGCCTTATAATCAATTTATTGCCACGCAAAAAGTACTGTTACTTGGCGAAGTGCACACAGCTGATTTAATGGCGCAAAGCGCTCTACTCGACAACCAAAAACCTGCCCATTTAACACAGTTGCGTGAGTTATGTGAGCAACTTGATCAACGCGTAGAAGCTATATTAAGTTTAATATTTAAAGCGGGGCTTGAACCCATTGTTATTGGTGGTGGCCATAATAATTGCTTAGGTATTATAAAAGCGTTAGCTAAGTATAAAAACACCGCTATTAACGCTATAAATTTTGATCCCCACGCCGACTTTCGAGAATGCGAAGGCCGCCACAGTGGTAATGGCTTTAGCTATGCGTACAGCGCGCAGTGTTTAAAAAGTTACCATGTTATTGGCTTGCACGAGCTAAAAAACAATCAAGCTATTATAGATGCGTTAGCCGCTGCTAATTTTACTTTTAATAGCTATCAGTCAATCGCCGTTAAACGTGAAATTAATCTAACTCAAGCAGTGAGCAATGCGCTGAAGAGTTTTGATGCAGCGCCTCTAGGTGTTGAGGTTGATTTAGATAGCATTGCATTTATGCCTGTAAGTGCTTATACCTGTAGTGGTTTTAGCGTAAGTGACGCTGAGCACTTTGTGCATTTAGCTGCAAGCAACCGCCACTCTCACTACTTACACTTATGCGAAGCAGCTCCCATTCAACATCCCAGCGGGATTAAAGCCGGTAAAGTGCATTGCGGACAAGTTATTAGCGCACTAGTGAATAGTTACCTGCAAGCCAAAGAGTGTGCTTAATTACTTTGCTGCTGCGCTAATTGCCACTGCTTTAACCAGCTCATTAAACCAACACTGCTTAATGGGTGGCCAAAATAATAGCCTTGTGCAGCATAGCCTTTTAGGCTTTTTACAAATTTAAGCTGATCTAGGGTTTCAACCCCTTCAAAAATAACCTTAGTACTTTGTTGATTATGCATTTGTACCATACCAACAACTAGGCTGCGAATATTGTTTTGATTACTAAAATCAGCAGTTAATGCTGGCGCGACTTTAATGTATTCTACCGCTAAACTAGGTAACTTAGAGAGCGAAACGGGGTTATCGCCCAAACCATCAACACACACTTTTAAGCCTATATTATTAAGCCGCGCAATCATGGCTCGCCCTTTGTCATCTAGGTTAGTAAAAATATGTAGCGGGCACTCAACAATTAAATCGCCAGGCCTTAAGTTATGCTCTTTCATAGCACTCGTTACAAATTCTACAAACTCTTCATTGAGCATTTCAGGGCCAAATACATTAATGCTCAATGGCACTGCAAAGCCCTCCATACGCAATGCCATTGCAAGTTCAGCAGCGCGCTCTATAACAAATATAGCCAGTGGGTAAGCAAGCCCTGCAATTCTAATATCATCAATAAAACGACTCGCTGAAAGTATGCCTTGCTTAGGATGCTGCCAACGCAGTAATAGTTCTAAAAATTCAATTTGGCCATTATCATTTACAATAACCGGCTGAAAATACAGCTCGAACTCATTGGTGAAATCAATTTCTGCAAGCTCTTTTAATCGTGCTTGCTGCTCTAACTGCTCGATCATCATTTGTTGATGATAAGCAACCACCTGTTGTTTTGGCTGGCTATCAAGTGCTAAATAAGCCGATTTAATTAAATTATCAAAGTCTTCATCTTGCTCATTACAATGCACATAGCTTGCTCTTGCGGTCACTTCTATAGTGCAGTTAGCCACATTAAAAGGTTTAAGTGTAGCGCCAAATATTTCGGTAATTATTTTTTCATGCAAGTGTTTATGGCTGGCTAAGTTACAAATAAAAGCAAAATTAAGCCCTCCTAAATGGGCTAGTTTTTCATCGTCCTCTAACGATACAATGCCATCATTATTGAGTAATTCTTTTATTCTATTCGCCGACTGAGCAAGCAGTAAATCACCAAAATCACGCCCAATATGCTGATTAACTTGCTCAAAACCTTCTAAACGAAGAATTACCAACGCCCCTAGTGACGGTGCTTTATTACGCCACGTATTATAACCTTGACGTAATTTTTGTTTATCGGCAAAAGAGGCCAGCGGAGAGCTTTCGATGTAATGTTCAGGTGCTGCTTGCTGCTGCTTCAAGGGCGCTTGATTAAGTGTCTCATTATTAGTAATAAACCCAGTTAATGATAATAACAACACCGCACTAACAATCCAAAACAGTGCAATGCCAAACGCTGCAATGGCTATAAGTAATGCTATAAACAACACCGCAGCAAGTGCACTTAATATAATTAACAGCTTGTTTTTATGTACAATTGCATGCCACAAATTAAAGCCAAAACCTAATGCGAGTAAAGCGCTAAGCCATGCAGCACCACTGCTTAAAATAGCCAACCCTATTAACCCTGTGCATAAGTAGCTTAATCTAGATGCTGTATTTTTTACGCTCAGCAAGGTAGCGATCATCGCCATAAGTAAGGCGCCACTAAAAAAAACCGGCAAGCCACTGTCGCTAAGCAAGCTCAAATTAGCACTACTGGTACTGGCTAAAAAATTAAATAAAAGCATAAATATTAAGGCCTACTTATCGGTCTGGGGTAAAGGTGTGACTAAATAAGTTTACCCATAATCCATAAGTTTAACAGTTTATTTACCCCAAACTGGTAACTTAATTGTGCTGGATGGCTTATTTGCCAATGTGCAATGTCGGCCCTCGCACCTACTTTTAAAACTCCGCGGTCTGTTAATCCTAAAGCTTTAGCAGCATTACGAGTTACTCCAGCAAGTGACTGCTCGGGTGTTAATCTAAATAATGTGCATGCCATATTCATCATTAATTGTAGCGAACACAGCGGTGAGGTGCCCGGATTAAAGTCGCTAGCAATCGCTATAGGCACTTTATATTGATTAAGCAAAGCTATTGGCGGAAGTTGTGTTTCTCTTAAAAAGTAAAATGCGCCAGGCAACAATACTGCTACTGTGCCGGCCTGTGCCATCGCTTTTACGCCATCTTCATCTAGGTATTCAATATGATCAGCCGATAGCCCGTTAAATTGCGCCACCAGCTCAGCACCGTGTTGATTAGAGAGCTGCTCGGCATGGCATTTTACTGGCAAGTTATGTTTTTTTGCCGCCTCGAACACCCTCTTAGTTTGGGTATAGCTAAAGCCTACATTCTCACAAAAAACATCAACCGCATCAGCAAGGTTATTAGCCACTACCTGATCAAGCATATCGTTACATACTAAATCAATATAGTCATCGCTACGCCCTTTGTACTCTGGTGGTAGCGCATGCGCCCCTAAGAAGGTGGTTTTAATATTAATAGGGTGATGCTCATCAAGTAAGCGCGCCACTTCTAATATTTTTACTTCGTTGGCAGTATCGAGTCCATAACCCGACTTTATTTCAACAGTTGTCACGCCCTCTGCCAGTAACGTATTTAACCTATCTTTGGCGGCTACAAATAACTGCTCATGATCGGCAGCGCGGGTGGCTTTAACTGTACTAGTTATACCGCCACCTTGGGCAGCAATTTGCTCATAACTCACCCCTTGTAAGCGCTGCTCAAACTCCTCTGATCTAGAGCCTGCAAATACTAAATGCGTGTGGCAATCTATTAACCCTGGGGTTAACCATTGCCCTTTTATACTCAAGGTAGGCGTTGCAAACACATCAAAACTAGGTAAGTTTTTTTGCTCACCTAGCCACATAATTTTTCCATTTTTGATTGCTAAGGCTGCATTTTCTATCGCGCCATAAGGCGCCTCTACAGCACTATCCATAGTGGCAATGTTGGCATCGGTAAGCAGTAAATCAATATCTTCTAATTCATAACCTGGTGTTGCACTTTGCATATTGCGCGCCCTTGTGTTTTTTATAATGACTAAAATATAGTCTAACAACCCATCTTGTATATACAAGGTAATTATGCCATCTTAATCTTATAGTTTATTTTTAATACAATTAAATACACCATGACAACGCCTAAATTTGCACAAATAAAACAGTTTATAGTTGATAAAATTAGCAGTGCTACATGGCAAGAAAACCAGCGTGTGCCTTCTGAAAACGAGCTAAGCAATCAATTTTCTGTAAGCCGTATGACCGCTCGACGCGCATTAAGCGAGCTAACCGAGGCGGGAATTTTAACTCGCAGCCAAGGGTTAGGCACCTTTGTTGCTAGCTTTAAATCGCAGTCGTCATTGCTTGAAATTAAAAATATTGCCGATGAAGTAAAAGAACGCAATGGTAATTATAGCTGTACGGTATTGGCCCTTGAGTCGCTACCCGCAATCACTAGTATTGCCATTGCACTGGGTATTAAAGTTAACAGCACTGTGTATCGCAGTGTATTGCTGCATAACGAAAATACTAAACCACTGCAAATAGAGGAGCGCTTTGTAAATCCCACTTTTGCCACGCAGTACTTACAACAAAATTTTACGCTACTTACTCCACATGAGTACTTATCGAATGTAGCCCCGCTTACCCAAGCAACGCATACAGTGGAAGCCATTATGCCCAATAAACAAATGTGCCAGTGGCTTAACTTATCGAGTCAAGAACCTTGCCTGCAACTCATTCGCCGTACTTGGTCAAGCAACGGCATTGTGAGTTATGCCCGACTTGTTTCACCAGGGAGTAAGTATCGTTTAGGTGGTCACTTAACTTTTAAAAATAATAATTAAAAACTACAACAGGAGTAAATATGAACAATCGACTCGACAACAACCGCACAATACGCGCCCCCCACGGCGATAAAATTAGCGCTAAAAGTTGGCAAACCGAAGCCGCTAAACGCATGTTAATGAATAACTTAGACCCTGACGTTGCAGAGCATCCCCATGCATTAGTTGTTTATGGCGGCATTGGTCGCGCTGCACGTGACTGGCCCAGTTACGACAAAATTATAGCAACTCTCGATAGACTCGAAGATGACGAAACGCTACTCGTACAATCGGGTAAACCTGTAGGGGTATTTAAAACCCACAGTAATGCGCCGCGAGTACTCATAGCTAATTCTAACTTAGTACCGCACTGGGCTAATTGGGAGCACTTTAACGAGCTCGATAAAAAGGGCTTGATGATGTACGGGCAAATGACCGCGGGATCTTGGATTTACATTGGCTCACAAGGCATAGTGCAAGGCACTTACGAAACTTTTGTGGCCATGGCTAAACAACATTTTGCTGGCAGTGCTAAAGGTAAATGGGTATTAACTGGCGGGCTTGGTGGCATGGGCGGCGCACAACCTCTTGCTGCAACTATGGCAGGCTTTTGTGCATTAGTGGTGGAATGCGATGAAACCCGTATCGATTTTAGAATAAAAACCGGTTACGTAGATATTAAAGCCAATAACCTCGAACACGCACTACAACTTATAACTGATGCGTGCGTAAAAGGTGACGCTCTTTCGGTCGGGTTACTTGGTAATGCTGCCGATGTGTTTAGCACTTTAGTTAAAAGTAGCGTTACTCCCGATGTGGTCACCGATCAAACCTCAGCACACGATCCGCTAAATGGCTATTTACCGCAAGGCTGGAGCATGGAACATGCAGCTAAAATGCGCGAACAAGACCCAAAAGCGGTTGTAACAGCAGCTAAGCAATCAATGGCGGTGCAAGTAAGCGCTATGCTCGCGCTGCAACAAGCGGGCGCTGCTACCACTGATTATGGCAACAATATTCGGCAAATGGCATTTGATGAAGGAGTAAGTAACGCGTTTGATTTTCCGGGGTTTGTCCCTGCGTATATTCGTCCTTTATTTTGCGAAGGCATTGGCCCATTTAGATGGGTGGCACTGTCGGGCGACCCCGAAGATATTTATAAAACCGATGCCAAAGTTAAAGAGTTAATCCCCGATGACGCACACTTACATAACTGGCTTGATATGGCGCGTGAACGCATTCAGTTTCAAGGCTTACCGGCGCGTATTTGCTGGGTAGGATTAAAAGACAGAGCCCGTCTTGCGCTCGCTTTTAACAACATGGTTAAAAATGGCGAGCTTAAAGCCCCAGTTGTTATTGGTCGCGACCACCTCGACTCAGGCTCGGTTGCTAGCCCTAACCGCGAAACCGAAGCTATGAAAGATGGCTCTGATGCGGTATCTGATTGGCCATTACTCAATGCACTCCTTAACACTGCCAGTGGTGCTACTTGGGTATCGCTACACCACGGCGGCGGTGTAGGTATGGGCTTTAGCCAACATGCAGGCGTAGTTATTGTGGCTGATGGCAGCGACGAAGCAAAACAGCGTATTGCCCGCGTACTGTGGAACGACCCTGCAACTGGAGTTATGCGCCACGCAGATGCAGGCTACGATATAGCAAAAAATTGTGCAAAAGAGCAAAACCTAGACTTACCAATGTTAAACGAGGAATGATCATGCTTGAACTTACTCTCACCCCCGGATCGCTTGATTTAAACACGCTAAGAAAAATTAATAATTCACCGGTAAAATTGAGCCTTATAAAGCATGCCGAGTCACAAATAGCTGCCAGCGCACAAACAGTACAAAACGTAATTAACGAGCACCGTACTGTATATGGTATTAATACCGGTTTTGGCTTATTAGCTAACACCAAAATTGCCGATAACGAACTAGAGCTATTACAACGCTCTATTGTGCTTTCGCATGCGGCAGGTATTGGCGAGTATATGGATGACAGTACCGTACGCTTAATGATCATCTTAAAAATTAATTCACTGTCGCGTGGCTATTCTGGTATTCGTTTGCAGGTCATTGAATTTTTTATCCAGTTGCTTAATAGCCAAGTATACCCTTGCGTGCCTAAAAAAGGCTCGGTGGGTGCATCGGGCGATTTAGCACCGCTTGCTCATATGTGCTTGCCGTTACTAGCCGAAGGCCACATGCGCCACCAAGGGCAAATAATCAGTGCCGAGCAAGGGCTTAAAATTGCGGGGCTAAAACCACTTACCTTAGCCGCTAAAGAAGGCTTAGCCCTTTTAAACGGCACCCAAGCCTCGACTGCTTTTGCATTACAAGGGCTATTTAGAGCAGAAGATTTATACGCACAAAGCTGCGTAATTGGCGCTATGAGTATTGAAGCGGCCATGGGCAGCCGAGCACCATTTGATGCGCGTATTCATGAAATTCGAGGCCAACAAGGGCAAATAGATACTGCAGCTATATTTAGAGCCTTGTTAGGTCCACAATCACAAATTAGTGAATCACACGTAAATTGCGAAAAAGTACAAGACCCCTACTCTTTACGCTGTCAGCCACAAGTGCTTGGTGCTTGCTTAACCCAAATTCGCCAGGCGGCAGAAGTTTTATTATGTGAGTCTAACGGCGTAACCGACAACCCGCTGGTATTTGCTGATGTGGGTGATATTATTTCTGGCGGTAATTTTCATGCAGAGCCGGTGGCAATGGCCGCCGATAACTTAGCAATTGCCATTGCTGAAATTGGCGCACTTGCCGAGCGCCGAATTGCTTTACTAATTGACTCTAGCCTATCTAAATTGCCGCCTTTTTTAGTTGAAAATGGCGGCGTAAACTCAGGCTTTATGATCGCCCAAGTAACTGCCGCAGCCCTGGCATCTGAAAACAAATCACTTGCCCACCCAGCTTCTGTAGATAGTTTGCCAACCTCGGCGAATCAAGAAGATCATGTGTCTATGGCCACTTTTGCGGCAAGGCGCTTGAAGGAAATGGCCGATAACACCCAGGGCGTACTTGCTGTTGAATGGTTAGCGGCCGCGCAGGGGTTAGAGTTTAGAAAGCCGCTTACAGCTGCTGCTAAAGTAGAGCGTGCTAAAAGCTTACTGCGCGAGCATGTAAGCTACTACGATAAAGACCGTTACTTTGCCCCCGATATTGAAGCTGCAAATGCGTTATTAAACGCAGGCAAGTTATGCAACTTTATTGAGGGTGACTGCTTAGTATCTTATTAAATTGCGTATTGGTAACTAAACCCTAACGCCTCAATGGCTGAGCCAAGCACTTTGCGCTCAGCCGTATCTGTTCCCGTAAAGCGTGGCATTTCGCCGCCATGTTGTTGGCACTTTTGCGCATAGTAATCGCGCTTACAAGGATGCGACGGGTTAACCACATTATAAATACTCTGCCCTTGATGCCAATGCTCAAGCACCGCAAAAATAGCGTTAATCACATCTTGCTGATGCACCATATTAACGACTTGCTCGGCAGAGGTATTTAGCTCTTTACCTGCAATAAAACGCCCCGGCTCTCTATTGGGTCCAACTAAACCGGCTAAGCGCAGCACTTTACCGTTTTGCTCTAGTACTTGCTCTTCAGCTTCATATAGCTTTATTTGTCGCTCGTTTGTACACGAAATATCGCTGCTTTCGCTATATACACCTGGTTCTTGATCGTACACTCCCGTTGATGAGCAAAGTAAAAAGCCCTTAGCATTCAGTTTTTTTGCCAGTGTAAGTGCTGCCGTTAATGTTTGCGCATAATTGTTTTCACTATGGCGACTACGTGGAGGAATAGCGCACACCCAGTAGGCATTTTGTAAATCAATTTGATGCGTTAACTGGCCATTTTCTAGCAAAAACTGACGTTCAAAATCATGCTCATGCACTGCTGAGCGGTGTGTACCCTGCACTTGCCAACCTGCTTGCTGCGCATTAACGCATAAAGCACTGCCTAGCCAGCCCGCGCCTAGTACCACTAAGTTGTTACTCTGATGATTCAATTTATATGACCCCGTTTATTTAAATGTATAATTCTTAACTCATTTCATAGAGTTCTAAAATTAAATATGCTTAGATATCTGTTACAAAAACAATAACAACATGTGCACTTATGCTAAATAACTTATCATTAAGAAAAAAAATATTATTATTGATTGGCGGAACAATTACTATTTTACTGCTCATTGCCTCTACTTTTTTTGTTAACCATATTGCCAAACTATCCAGAGTTAATATAGAGCGTGAGGCTCAAAGCTACTTACAAAGCGAGCAATTATCAATGCAAAGTTACTTTGCTACATACGGTAAAGTAGTTGCCACCTTTATTAATAATCCGCATTTGGTGAATTTTTTTACCGCGTGGGATAAGCGCGATCAAGCCCTAGAAAATGCCAACGGCTACTTGGCTATAAATCAAGACTTTGTACGCATAAGTGCAAATGATGAAAATATTTTATCTGCTTTTTTTGCCTCAGCCACTACCGGCGAGTACTTTAAAGAAAACGAACGTACTGCATATTATAATGGCGAACCTTACTACGCGTACAAACGAGGTTGGTGGCAAGAAGCAATGCAAATTAATAAGCTTTACGTAGGCCCTATTTCGGTAGACTTAACCACAGGCGATGCCTCAGCAGTTGTACAACAACCTGTTTATAACCCACAAGGCAAATTAATTGGTGTGGGCGGCGTTGACTTACAACTTAATAAAATTAACGACATGGTCGAAAACATTCGCTTTAACGGCCAAGGCTATGGCTTTTTATTAGATGATCAACAAAAAGTTGTGCACTTTTCAAAAGCATCTGGACATAAACTCTCTGTCACCGACGAAGGCCCTAACGGTAAAGACGGACTCGATGCGCTTGAACAACAATTTAATAATACCTCAGGGTTTAAAACACTTAACAGTGCAATGCAAAATAACCTCGCGGGTAGCCAAACTGTTATGCTTAAAGGCGAGCAATTTTATGTGGTTTATAACCGCCTACAATTAGAGCAGCCTCATTTAGATTGGTATGTGGGTTTATTAATTCCAACCAGTATGATTGAAGCCCCGGTAAATGCTGCGGTTACAACCACTACAACCGCCGTTATCATTATTTTAGTGATTATTTTAGCAATGATTTTATGGGCCACCCATATGATTTCAAAACCAATCACTACACTCACGCATATTATGCGCGACATTGCTTCTGGCGAGGGTGATTTAACCCAAAAAATTAATATTGATAGCCAAGACGAAGTAGGCCAACTGGCTAATCATATGAATACCTTTATTGATAAGTTGCGAGCGATGATGCTAGACACCGCAGCACAAGCTGAGCAATTAAGTGCCGCTGCCGATCAGCTTAAAACGGTATCGCAACAAACGAATTCAGAAATTCAGCAAGAAAAACAACAAGTAGATAGTGTTAGTGCCGCAGTGACAGAAATGGCCACTACCGTGCAAGAAATATCACGTAACGCACAGCAAACAAATACCGCGGCAGAAGAAGTACAAGCAATTACTGCCGATGGTGCAAGCCGCTCAAGCCAAGCACAAAGTGTAATGAGTGCGCTGGCTGAACATATTGGCGAAGCCTCTAAGGTGGTTGCCGGGCTTGAGCAAGAAAGTAATAACATAGGCGCATTGGTTGATGTAATTAACTCAATTGCCGATCAAACCAACTTACTCGCGCTTAATGCAGCCATAGAAGCGGCCCGCGCCGGAGAACATGGCCGCGGCTTTGCCGTTGTTGCCGATGAAGTTCGCTCGTTGGCGAGTCGTACACAAGAGTCAACCGACGATATTCGCAATATGATTACCCGTTTACAGCAAATTGCTCAGCAAGCCTCTAGTATGATGCTACAAGGGCAAAAACAAACCGAGGACTCTGTGTTGCAAACAAAAGAAGTACTTAGCTCACTACAAAGCATTGCCCTGTCGGTAACTAAAGTACAAGATCAAAGTCATCAAATTGCCACCTCTACCGAGCAACAAACGGTAGTAGCAGAAGATATTAATACCAGCCTTAGTGCTATTAATAGTTTAGTTAATAGTACCGCAGAGCATGCACACACACTTGCCAATGAAGCACATGATTTAAGTGACCTTGCAGGGGCATTAAATAAAACGGTAAACCAGTTTAAACTATAAACGCCGGCTACTTATATTTAAGCGCTTGAGGATAAACTTTAAGCGCTTATTACCCCCTTGTTTTTAATTTATTCAGCACCATATCTTTGAGTGACTGTTGATATTTCAAAGTGGAAACTTACTTAATATCACTAGCTTTGCTAACAGTTTTCACCTCGTATAAAAATATATAGCAATTTTATGTACTAGATTAAGTTTTTCTGTTTTTAATCCATATCTTTTTAGTGAGATGGTTTGTTGTTTAGCAGAGTCTGGTATAGTAGCACACGTAATAAACAGTGCTTTTTGAACGGTTTAATACAAAATTGCTAATTAATGTGTCCTCGGTGTTACTTTAAAGAATACATTAATTATCAATTGTTAAAAATGGGTTAGCCGATGTACGGCTGGCAAAAAAATACATTGTAACGGTTTTATCATGATATCTAATTTATTTACCAAGATTTTTGGTAGTCGCAATGACCGCACTATTAAAAACCTAAGAAAGACGGTCGCACTGATCAATGCACTTGAAACGCAATTAGAAGCGCTTTCTGATGACGACTTAAAAGCGAAAACAGCAGAGTTTAGAGAACGTTACGATAACGGACAAAGCCTTGACGACTTACTGCCTGAAGCATTTGCTGTGGTACGTGAAGCATCTAAACGTGTAAATGGCATGCGTCACTTTGACGTACAGCTACTCGGTGGCATGGTACTGCACCAAGGCCGTATTGCAGAAATGCGTACCGGTGAAGGTAAAACACTCACAGCTACATTACCTGCTTACTTAAATGGTTTAACTGGTAAGGGCGTACACGTAATTACCGTGAACGACTACCTAGCTAAACGCGATGCGGAAACTAACCGTCCGTTATTTGAGTTTTTAGGTTTAACAGTAGGCTGTAACGTACCGGGTATGATGCCACAGCAGAAAAAACAAGCTTATGTTGCCGATATTACGTACGGTACTAATAATGAGTTTGGTTTTGACTACCTGCGTGACAACATGGCATTTAGCATAGATGAGCGTGTACAACGTCCATTATTTTATGCTGTTGTCGATGAAGTGGATTCTATCTTAATTGATGAAGCCCGTACGCCCCTTATTATTTCAGGCCCTGCTGAGGACAGTTCAGAGCTATACACTGAAATTAATACCATGGTGCCTTTACTTGAACTACAAGAAAAAGAAGACGAAGAAGGTATTGAAGGCGATGGCGATTTCACTATTGATGAAAAGTCTAAGCAAGTTCATTTAACTGAACGTGGCCAAATTAAAGTTGAAGAGCTACTTACTGAGCGCGGCTTAATTGCAGAAGGCGATTCGCTTTATTCTGCAGCCAGCATTACGCTACTAAGCCATGTTTATGCAGCGCTTCGTGCTCATAAGCTTTATCAAAAAGATGTTGATTACGTTGTAAAAGAAAACGAAGTTATCATTATTGATGAGCACACTGGTCGTTCAATGGAAGGTCGTCGTTGGTCAGAAGGTTTACACCAAGCTGTTGAAGCTAAAGAAGGCGTAAATATTCAAAACGAAAACCAAACGCTTGCATCTATTACCTTTCAAAACTATTTCCGTTTATACGAAACACTTGCGGGCATGACAGGTACAGCCGATACAGAAGCATTTGAGTTCCAGTCTATTTACGGCCTAGACACTGTTGTTATGCCAACTAATAAGCCGATGGTTCGTGATGATCGCGCCGACTTAGTGTACCTAACGCAAGAAGAAAAATACGAAGCTATTTTAGTTGATATTAAAGACTGCCAAGAACGCGGACAACCTGTACTTGTAGGTACTATTTCAATTGAAAGCTCTGAGTATTTATCGCAATTTTTACGCAAAGAAAAAATTAAGCACAACGTACTTAATGCTAAATTTCATGCGCAAGAGGCTGATATCGTATCAGACGCTGGCCTACCAGGCACAGTAACGATTGCCACTAACATGGCTGGCCGTGGTACCGATATTGTACTTGGTGGTAACTGGCACAGCGAAGTTGAAAAGCTTGAAAACCCAACTGATGAACAAATTGCTGAAATTAAAGCTGCATGGAAAATACGCCATGACGCAGTAATTGATGCAGGTGGTTTACACATTATTGGTACTGAACGCCATGAATCTCGTCGTATAGATAACCAATTACGTGGTCGTTCTGGTCGTCAAGGTGATGCCGGTTCAAGCCGTTTTTACTTGTCGATGGACGATGCGTTAATGCGTATTTTTGCTGGCGAGCGCATGACTAACATGATGCGTAAACTAGGTATGCAACGCGGTGAAGCGATAGAACATCCATGGGTTAACCGTGCGATTGAAAATGCACAGCGTAAAGTAGAAGCACGTAACTTTGATGTGCGTAAGCAATTACTTGAGTACGATGACGTAGCAAACGATCAACGCCGTGTGGTTTACTCACAGCGTAACGAACTACTTGAAGAAGGCGATATTTCAGAAACTATCACGGTTATTCGTGGTGATGTGCTGAGTAATATTATTGATCAGTACATTGCACCGCAAAGCTTGGCTGAAATGTGGGATGTACCTGGCCTTGAAGAGCGCTTAAAACAAGACTTCTTAATTGAATTGCCAATTACTCAGTGGCTAGCTGATGACAATAAACTCTATGAAGAAAAACTTCGTGAGCGCATTGAAGAGTCGGTTGGGCAAGCATATAAGCAAAAAGAAGAGATGGTAGGCGATTCAGTACTACGTCAATTCGAAAAAGCGATTATGTTACAAAGCCTAGATCAGCATTGGAAAGATCACCTGGCAGCAATGGATCATTTACGCCAAGGTATTCATTTACGTGGTTATGCGCAAAAAAATCCAAAGCAAGAGTACAAGCGTGAATCGTTTGAGCTATTCGCTGAAATGCTAGAAAACTTAAAAATAGATGTAGTAAGTATTTTAAGCAAAGTACAAGTACGCGCCGAAGAAGATGTTGAAAAAGTAGAAGAGCAACACCGTAAAAGTGAAAACGCTCCTCGCGAATATCAGCATGAAGAAGTTGAGCATGTAGGCGGCGAAGCACCACAAAGCGCAACTGTAATGGCACGTAGCGAGCCAAAAGTAGGCCGTAACGATCCTTGTCCTTGTGGCTCAGGTCAAAAATTTAAGCAATGTTGTGGTAAATTAAAATAATCCAATAGTGTAATAAATTTCGTAAAAAGCGGCGCTTGCGTCGCTTTTTTTATGGTGTTTAAGGGAGATAAAATGACTAGTATAATTGTAAATGTGGCTGTTGGCGTAATTAAAAAAAATAACGCTCTGTTTATTTGCAAGCGGGCAAATGATCAACATCAAGGAGGTTTGTGGGAGTTTCCTGGTGGTAAAATTGAAGCCGGTGAAAGTGTATTTAGAGCACTTAAGCGTGAACTTCAAGAAGAGATTGGCATCACTATTTTTAGTTCCAGTGAGTTGCTAACAATAAAACACGATTACGATGATAAAACGGTAAAGCTGAACGTACATGTGGTGAGTAACTTTAGTGGTGAAGCACATGGCGCAGAAGGGCAAGATAATGCTTGGGTAAGTATTGACGAGCTAGATAACTACGAGTTTCCAGCAGCTAACGTCGATATTATTAGCGCTATAAAAGCGAAATATATTTAACGCTTAATATTTGGCTATACTCTTTTAGTAAAATAATAATAACAATAAACCGCCATTATTAGGCAGCTACAAAAAGGCCAGCAAGTTAACACTTGCTGGCCTTTTTAGTTAGATACTTTCTAGTTAGGTACTTTCTAGTTAGGTACTTTTTAGTTAGGTAATTAAATTACCAAATTTTTACGCGGTCCTCTGGTTTAATATACATTTTGTCGCCTTCTTTGACGTCAAATGCTTTATAAAACTCAGGCATATTCGATAAAATACCAATTACGCGGTAATGACTAGGCGAATGCGGGTCGGTCATTAAGCGGTTACGCAACGCTTCATCACGATACTTACGACGCCAAATTTGTGACCAGCCCATAAAGAAGCGCTGATCGCCAGTGTAGCCATCAATCACTGGAGCCTTAGAGTTACCTAAAGATAGCATATACGCTTTATGCGCAACCGTAAGGCCGCCTAAATCACCAATATTTTCACCTAACGTCAATTCACCATTTACGCCAGCATCAGTAAAAGGTTTGTATTCATTATACTGAGCAACTAAAGCCGCAGTACGCTGTTCAAACTGTTTAAGGTCTGACTCGCTCCACCAGTTACGTAAATTACCGTCGCCGTCGTATTTAGCACCTTGGTCGTCAAAACCATGGCCTAACTCATGACCAATTACCGCGCCAATAGCACCGTAATTTACTGCATCATCTGCTTCTAAGTTAAAAAATGGCGGCTGTAAAATAGCTGCTGGAAACACAATTTCGTTATTTACTGGGTTGTAGTATGCATTCACAGTTTGTGGTGTCATGTGCCACTCTGAGCGGTCTACTGGTTTACCCAATTTGGCAATCATATCGCTGTAAGCCCATTCGCTATAACGAATGTAGTTACCGACTAATTCATCAGGGTTAATCTCTAGTGCTGAGTAGTCTTTCCACTTATCTGGGTAGCCAATTTTAGGTGTAAACTTGTCTAGCTTTTGTTGAGCGGCAATTTTAGTTTCCGGGCTCATCCACTCTAAATTTTCAATCGCAACACCGTAGCCTTTAATTACGTTATCAACCAACTCTTCCATACGCGCTTTCGCTTCTGGTGGAAAGTTCTCTTTAACGTACACTTTACCTAAAATCTCACCTAGCACACTGTTTGAAGCATCAACCGCTTGCTTCCAAAGTGGCGCTTGTTCTTCTACACCACGTAAAGTTGTACTGTAAAAGTTAAACTTAAGGTCCACTAACTCTTTATCGAGTAACTGAGCGTAGTTACTTACAAAGTGAAACTTAAGGTAATTTTGCCATGTTGCTAAATCGGTGTTTTTATAAATAGTCGCAAATTTTTCAAAGTAGCTCGGCTGGCTAATAATTAACTCTTCGGTGTTTATGCCTATCGCTTTAAAGTAACTAGCAAGATCAAAGTCACCCATTAGTTTATTTGCTTGTGCAAGGCTCATTTTATTATAAGACTTGGTTGCATCACGGCTCTCTACTCGACTCCACTGCGCCTCAGCAAGGTTTTTTTCCAGCGCCAATACATTTTTAGCCACAGCCTCTGTATTTTCAACCCCTGACTTGGCTAAAATTTTAGCAATGTAAGCTTGATAAGAAGCACGAATTTTAGTGAACTTTTCATCATCTTTTAAATAATAATCACGATCGGGTAAACCTAACCCAGCTTGATACGCATACAATGCATTTTCGCTGGAGTTTTTAGCGTCATTATTTACATACCAACCAAATGGCAAGTCGCCGCCTTTAATCTGTAATTGCGCCATTAAAGTAACTAAATCTTTTTTACCTTTAACGGCGTCAATACTTGCCAATGATGGCTCAAGTGGCTGGATGCCAAGTTCTTCGCGCGCTTCTTCTGCCATGTAGCTATTATAAAATGCCGCTAACTTAGCTTCATCACTGCCTTTTTCAACATTGCTATTTGCTGCCGCACTTTCAAGTACTGTTTTCATCGCCTTTTGCGACTCGTCATATAATTGCGAAAACGAACCATAGTTAGATTTATCGCCAGGAATTTCGGTTTTAGCTAGCCATTGACCATTTACATGGTAATAAAAGTCATCTTGAGCACGTACCGATTTATCCATATTTTCCAGCTCAATACCTAAGGCAAAAGGAGCTGGAACTGGAGCGCTAACCGCGGGAGTTTCGTTTACTTTAATTTCTTGTTGTTCACCACAACCAACCAACCCAAGTGCCAGCGCAATACCTGCGGCGGTCATTGTTATTTTAATCATAAGGATTCCGTTTGTTAGTTAAAATAAATACCTATTTCATTAATATTCAAATACCAGCAGCATAAAGCTGCGTAATGACATTTTATGTACTTTTACTTAATGAAATAAGCATCAACTGCAACCTAATTAATAGGCGTATTAAGTAGCTATCATAAACCCCATTGGGGTAACAATAAAATTGAATATGTAACAAAGTATTTTAATGCGATGAGTGACCCACATAGTGCTATCAATAACTATGTGAGCTTATAAACGAGTTATTAGCAGCTAGGTTTTACGCTTTGCGTGCAGCGCTAAACGCTCTAACTTTTCTTTTAGCGAAGGGGGGGCTGAGGCGGCTATGGCATTTAAATAATCGGCTGTTTGTTCGCTCATTTTACGAGAATTAGTTATTGGGGTATTAATGGTTTTACTTACTGCGCCCAAGCGTTGTGTTGCTTGTGGATTAGCGGTAATTTTTATTTGCCCAAGCTCTGCCATGCCCGCGGCTCTAAAATGCGAGAGCATATCCATTTTTAAGTAATTTAGTCTAAGCGCAATAGGCGCAGATACCGCTTCGATCATTAAAGTACCATCGCGGTAGTTACTCACGCGGCATTTATCACCCAGTTTGGGGCCTAAAAAGTCTTTAAGTAAGGTTTGCTGGGTATCGAGTGCTTGGCTTTTACCTGCATAAGCCGACAAGCGGTTATTCAGTCCAGCCATAATGTCAGTTAATGGTTTTGGCGCATACCTGTCTTTAGCCATTTAACACCTCGTAAAAACTCAATAATGCGGTTACTCAAATCGAAATAACCCTCGACTTGAGTATACACTGAGCGCAGTGACTAAGCGCCCGCTATTTGCATTTGTTCAATTAACACAGAGCCAGTTTGAATGCCACCACGGCGCTCTATGTCGCCACCAATAGCTGATATTCCTTTAAACATATCTTTTAAGTTACCGGCAATGGTAATTTCGCTTACTGGATATTGGATTTCGCCATTTTCTACCCAAAAACCAGCCGCACCACGCGAGTAATCACCAGTTACTGTATTTACGCCCTGCCCCATTAGCTCTGTTACTAATAAGCCTGTACCCATGGTTTTAAGTAGCGCGGTTAAATCGTTATGTGTTTGCTCAACTAACCAGTTATGTATACCGCCAGCGTGCCCTGTTGGTGTCATATTCATTTTACGCGCAGCATAGCTTGCAAGTAGGTAAGTTTGTAACTCGCCACCTTGAATGATTTCTCTATCAAAGGTTTTAACACCTTCGCTGTCAAACGGCGACGATGCGAGCCCTTTGAGTATATGCGGACGCTCGGCAATATTTACGCAATTGCTAAATACTTGTGTACCTAGGCTATCGAGTAAAAAACTCGATTTACGATACAGCGCACCACCACCAATGGCCGACACTAAATGGCCAAATAATGAATTAGCAATGTCAGCTCTAAATATTACTGGTACTTTCATGGTGCCTAATTTTTGGCTATTTAATTTAGCTAAAGTTTCGGCTGCGGCTTCAAGCCCCACTGCTGCGGCATCATTTAAACCAGCTTGATCGCGTGCTACGGTGTAAGCAGAGTCGCGTTGCATTTGCTCGCCATCTTTACCAATTACCATAGTACTTATGCTGTGGCGAGTACGCGGAAAACCGGCAATTAAACCATGGCTATTGCCATAAACACGCAAACCTTGGTGCGATGAAAAACTTGCGCCGTCTGAGTTAACAATGCGCTCATCCGCATTTAACGCTGCTTGCTCTGCAGCATGACAAAACTCAATACCTTGCTCTGGGCTTACATCCCATGGATGGTATAAATCGAGATCTTTGGGTGCAAACTCAAGTAGCTCTTTATCTGCAACACCGTTAAAAGGGTCGTCTGAGGTGAATTTTGCAATATCAATGGCTTTTTCAACCACAGTGCGTAGCGTTTTAGGGCTTAAATCTGCGGTAGACGCAGAGCCTTTATTATTACCTACATACACACTAATGCCTAAACCGCCATCTTGGTTAAACTCAATGGTTTCTACTTCGCCCATGCGAGTGCTAACCGACAGCCCTGAAGTGCTAGACATAGCCGCTTCTGCCGCTGTGGCACCGAGTTTTTTCGCATGCTCGAGCACTGCTGCTACCGCATCTTTTACTTGAGATATTTGAGAATAAATTGGATCGTGTTGTTGGCTTTTCATAAATTAAGTCCTGAGCCTTGAAGGCAATGTTGCACACATTTTTTATATTTAAATGCTAACACACTCAATGCATCACATCAGCTAATATTCCTCTGTATGATAATCATGTATAATGGCAGAAGTTATTTTTATTTAAGAGCACCCCATGGCGAAGAAAAAAAGCAAGCCTGCTGATATTGAAGAAGAAATTGAATATGTCTCAAAAACCGAACTGAAGCGTGAAGCACAAGAATTTCATCAGTTAGGGACTGAAATTGCCAAAATGGGTAAAAAGCAGCGTGAGCGCTTGCCATTAAATGATGATTTAAAAGCCGCAATGGTTGTTGCCGATAAAATTAGCAATAAAAGCGATGCTTATCGTCGTCATTTAAACTACATAGCTAAAACACTGCGCACCGTAGAGAACATCGATGCTATAAGATCAATTATCGATGTTATGCTTAATAAAAATAACCAAGCTGAAGTGTTGGTCAAAAAAATTGAGCAATTACGTGCAGACCTAATTGAACAAGGTGATGACCTAATCAATGAGACTATAGAGCAGTTCCCATCGCTTGATCGTCAACAAATGCGCCAGCTAGTTCGTAATGCAGCTAAAGAAGCGAAAGATGAAAAACCTGGTAGAGGTTACAAAGAGCTATTTCAATATTTGAAAGATGCCCATCAAGTTACTTACTAACAGATTAAAAAATATACTTTAAAAAGGTGCTACGGCACCTTTTTTTGTTGTAGATCAACCCGCCCTGCTAAACATTTTTTTATAATCAGCACCTAAATAATATACCAAGGTGCGCGTGATGATTAAACTTCCAAAATGGGATCAAACCCTAATAAATAAATATAATGTGTCTGGCCCACGTTATACATCGTACCCCACGGCACTATCGCTAACTGAGGGCTATCAACAGCAAGACTTACTCAGTGCGATTGAGTCATCAAACAGCCGTGCATTGTCTTTATATATACATATTCCGTTTTGTAGTCAGCTTTGTTATTACTGTGGCTGCAATAAAATTATTACTCGCCATCAGTCAAAAGCCGACACCTACCTTGATTTTTTAGCCAAAGAAATTGCAGCCCAAGCACCTCTATTTAAAGACTACACCCTAGAGCAACTACATTTAGGCGGTGGTACTCCTACCTTTTTAACTACGCAGCAAATGAGCCGTTTAGTTAAACTTTTGGAGCAGCACTTTAATTTTACCGACGCCACTGAGCGTGGTATTGAAATTGACCCTCGATCGCTTGCCGATAACATGTTGGTTGATTTAAGTAACTTAGGTTTTAACCGCGTATCATTTGGTATTCAAGACTTTAATGATGAAGTGCAGCTAGCAGTAAACCGTCCGCAAAATGCCGATACAGTAAAGCAGTTAATCACCCAAGCCCGTGAATTAGGGTTTAAATCGATTAATGCCGACATGATTTACGGCCTCCCATTGCAAACGCCACAAAGCTTTAAACAAACCATAGAGCAGTTGCTTGAGCTTAGCCCTGATCGTGTTTCGGTATTTAATTACGCTCACCTTCCAGAGCGTTTTGCAGCACAACGTAAAATTAAAGATGCCGACTTACCCAGTGCACACAATAAGCTAACTATGTTTAAAAACACCTTAGAGCAAATGACTCAAGCCGGTTATCAATTTATTGGTATGGACCACTTTGCTAAAGTTAATAACGAACTCGCTGTGGCACAAAATACGGGGCAATTACACCGTAACTTTCAAGGGTATACTACCCACGGAAACTGCGATTTATTAGGTTTAGGGGTTTCATCTATATCGCAAATTGGCACTGCCATTTTACAAAATCAAAAAGAGTTAAAGCATTATTATCATAGTGTAGAAACGCAAAGCGGCTGTGCCATCACCAAAGGCATGTACTTAAGTGCCGATGATGTAATACGCGCCGATGCAATTAAACAGCTTATATGCCAGTTTGAGTTAGATATGGAGGCATTTAGTGCCAAACATGCACTTAACTTTAACCACTACTTTGCTGATGCACTAACGGCAATTGAGCCTTTAATTGCTGATGGGATGGTCACTATTGAAAATAATATGATTAGTGTCACTGCTAGAGGTAATTTATTTATTCGTATTATTTGTATGTGCTTTGACGCTCACTTACAAAAACAGCTAAATGCAACGCGTTTTTCTCGGGTTATTTAACCCTCAGCCCGAGTAGAAAATTTAAAACGAAAAAGCAGACCTGAGGTCTGCTTTTGTATTTTGTGCTTTAAATTATTTAAACGCTGATTAATTAAATACCACGTTTTCGCTGCCAGGGGCGGCTTTAAACTCAATAATAATTTTAGCGCAGTCAGCTATAATCTCATCTTTATGTGTCTCTTCGGCACGCCAGCGAGCTGTATCTAACTTAAATATTTCTTTTTTGGTATATTTTTTACGCGCATCATGAGTCGGCATTTCTTTAACTACTTGGTACATTTTATAAATGCCCGAGTATTTTGTCGTTAAATCTTGCTCGTCTTCAAAACCATATTGCGACATAAGTACCCAAATACGTAAACAGCCTTCTGAAAACTCACACTGCTGTTCATGCATTGCACGCGCGATTAAATGAATGCTGTCGGCTAATTTGGCGTTACGCTTTAAACGCGACTGCTTAAGCTTTTGCTGTTGCTCAGCCTGCTTTTTAACAATCAGTTTTTTTTGCGCGCTTAACTTATAAAGCAACTGACCCGCATAAAATGCTAAGCCCACTATAATAGCAGCACCTACAAATAAGGCTAAGATCACCGCTGTACTCATTTAATAACCCTTATTACTTGTCTTCTTCGTCTAACCATTCGTTAGCAAGATCGTTCGATAAATACTGATCGAAGTCTGAATTACTTTCTTCGCTAAAGTCATCTTCAAACTCTTCTTCATCTTCATCCTCGATACCAAGCAATTTACACAATGCTTGATGACGAGCAATACGACTATTAAAGTACTTAGCATCTTTACCCGTTAGCATTTCGCCATTTTCATGACGCTCTACTAATTTAAGTAAGCGCTCATCATTTTCAAGTGCTTCTAGCTCTTGCTCAGGCGTAAACTCTGGCTCTGCTGACTTTTTAAGCTCAACAGTTGGCTTTAAGTTACGTTTTATTTCTACTTTAGGTGCAGCTGCAACAGCTATTAATGGCACAGGTTTTTTACTGCCAATGCGTTTATCTTTAGTTCCCGTGTTACTTTTTTGGCTATCATCATTTAATAGCTCAGGGGTATTACGAGATCCAGGCTTAGCACCTTTGGTTTTTTTAACACGTTGCTCTTTTAATGCACGCATTTCTTTAAGCTTATCTTGGCTTAAACGTACTGGTCCATTTGCTGGGCTTTTGCGTGACTTTTTAGTTCTACTCATATCTTGATCATCTCACTTAAGAGGTTTTGGGCGAGGCGCAAATCAATGGGCATCGCAATGCTGGCCTAGCCAGAAGAATTCAGTTTGCGCTTTTAGAGGCTGGGTTTCTCTATTTAGCGCTTAAAACAGCTTACTGCTCGTTTTTAAACGGTGGCTATTGTAACAGGACAAATAAAAAGGCGGTAGAGAAAACATCTCTACCGCCTACTAATCTGAGCGCCATTATCTGGACACTTCTCCCTTCGACTTTTTAGTCTTTATTATTGTTATTATTTTTACCTATCCCTATTATTATTATTTTTACCTTCCGTGTAGCATTCCATTTTGTTTTTATTATTAAACTTCCATGAGTTTTTATTATTTTCGGTCTTCCTAACGCTTTTTTGTTATTTCCTTTGCTAGCACCAATTTGTGCTATGTAGTCGTGTCGCGCTACTGTCCTTATAGCTTATTCCATTTTGTTATTGTTTTTTGCGACAGGGGTTAATGTACCTGTTAATAATTTTGTTACAACTAATTTATATATCTTTTATTAAAAGGATTATAACAAAAAACACAAAAACCATTACATTACATCAAGTTAACAATTTAATGTTTTTTAAAATAAGACTTATCTCACAGCTATGCATGGTCAATGTCTTACATGAATAAAGACTATAAAAGTAATTTTAAGCACAAAAAAAGCAGCCTAAGCTGCTTTTTTGTACATATTGTAGTTTATTACATTAATAATAATTAAATAAATACAACTTTAGTGTAAGCCACCTAAGTACTGCGAAAGTACTTCAATGTCTTTATCTGTTAATTTCTTTGCAATATCTTGCATCACACCATTTAAATCATTTTGGCGTGTGCCATCACGAAATTTTTCAAGTTGCGCTTTAACGTAACCTGGATGCTGAAAAGAAACTTTTGGAAATTTTGCAAGTGACGAGCCATTACCACGAGGGCCATGACATGCAGCACATCCTGGAATACCACGATCTGCATCACCTGCTTTGTAAAGTATTTTACCGGTTTCAACTACGTCTTTAGGCGTAGCTTCTTCGCTCATGTTTAGTGATGCAAAATAAGCCGACAAATCTTTCATATCCTGTTCGCTTAATGGCATAGCCATTGCGCTCATAACCGGATCCATACGACCTTTTTTGCCACCTGAGGTCATACCTAGTTTTAAGTCTTGAAGTTGCTTATAAATATAATCGGCATGTTGACCCGCAAGCTTAGGATAGATATTAATCGGTGCATTACCGTCTGGGCCGTGACAAGCCGCACACGTTACTGATTTTTCTTTACCTGCGTTTACATCGCCTTCAAATGCTGTTGCGTTGCTTGCTGACAACGCACCAAGCAATATAGTTAAAGATAGTGCTATTTTTTTCATGGTGAATTCTCTGTTTCCGACCCTGTATCATCTACAATATGGATGTTGTGATTTTTATATTCTACACGATAATAAATTCTCTGGCACGTTTTCTACTCATATTAAACTTATAATTTATAGGGTTTTGCCTTAGGTTAAGCTTTAACTTGGTTTAAATGTGCTGTATATGGTGGTTTAACAGCTTTTTAATAACTCCTTTATAGTATAAAATACGCCCCATGAGCGAATTTAGCTCAATGTGATCATTTTTAAGTTTTAGGAGAGCCCGTGCTCAAATCTCGTATCAAATATAATACCGCGTCTTTCGTTACAAGCGCTCCAGACATTACTAAATTACCTGCTGATACGGGAATTGAAGTTGCGTTTGCCGGTCGCTCCAATGCAGGTAAATCAAGTGCTCTTAATGCACTTACCGACCAAAAATTAGCGCGTACCAGTAAAACTCCTGGACGTACTCAGCTAATAAATACCTTTGAACTTGCTGATGTTGATGACATGCGCCTTATCGATTTACCAGGCTATGGCTTTGCTAAAGTGCCAATTGAAATGAAAAAGAAATGGCAGAAGTCGCTAGGCGAATATTTACAAAAGCGTCAGAGTTTAAAAGGTATTGTAATTTTAATGGATATTCGTCATCCATTAAAAGATTTAGACCGTGATTTAATTAATTGGGCTATTAGCAGTGAAATTCCTGTTTTAGCGCTATTAACTAAAGCAGACAAATTTAAACAAGGTCCGCGTCAATCACAAGTACTTAAAGTTCGCCGTGAATTAAGCGCCCTTGATGGTGATATTACGGTACATGCATTTTCATCACTAAAAGGTACTGGCTTGCCAGACGTTGCCAAAAAACTTGATGAATGGTTTTTAGGCCCAGTTGTAGCGGTACCACCTGCTGAAAAAATACTTAACGATGACACTAACCCAGCAAGCTAATTTATTCTGCAAGGCTTAAAAGCTTACACATTCGATAAATAGCCGAGCTTATCTGTCTCGGCTATTTCAGCCTATTGCATTAATAGCATACACTTCTTGCCACGCACGCATTACAAACCTAAGCCATTATTATCCGCTATTACCCGAGTTTAGGATAAATAAAACGGCTCCCCGGCAGATGTTATAAAATAACCCTGTTTGTCTGTCTGGGCTATTTCTGCCCATTGCATTAATAACATACACTTCTTGCCGCGCGCGCATTACAAACCTAAGCCATTATTATCCGCTATTACTCGAGTTTAGGATAAATAAAACGGCTCCCCGGCAGATGTTATAAAATAACCCTGTTTGTCTGTCTGGGCTATTTCTGCCCATTGATAAAATACACTTCTTGCCACGCGTGCACAGCACCCATAAGGGAGTTGTATATAAGGCACGGCTGCATCTTTGTAGTCTTGTATATATATAGNAAGGGAGTTGTATATAAGGCACGGCTGCATCTTTGTAGTCTTGTATATATATAGGTTGCTCAGCACTGATGAGCCATTGTCTGTCTAGGTTATCTATACAACAAAGCACTTGTCCTTGCTCGGTATTTTCAAATCGCCAGGCAACAATAATAAAGGGGGCGCCTTCAACCGTGATGGCTATTTTTTCGACCGGCGTTTTTAAATAAAACTGCTCACCCTCTTTACACAATACCGAGGCAAACAGCTTTACCATAGCCGGGCGTGTTATTTCACTGCCAGCATAAAACCATTGCCCTTGGTCGTTAATAACCATTGGCAATGATCCACAGTGAGTTGGTTGCCAACTATCAAAGGGTTTGCTTGGCTCGCTTAATTGCTTGCTTAGTTGGCTAAGGGAAATCACTGCTTTTTAAATGTCAGTGCAAAAGTAACAGGTACGGCAGTCGCAATTGACGGTAAACCCGCTAATTTTTGTAATTCCATAATGCCCTCTGTAATTGCAAAATCATTACTATTAATAATAATAGGACTGAAAGAAGACACACTTAAATCACCATTTTCTGCACTGCTAACCAGCACATCTATAGTAAGCGGCTTTTTATTACCATGAAAATCAAGTTCCGCATTAATCCCTTTAAGCACATACTGGCCAGGTTTTTTAATACTGCTGAGCTGCGATGCTAGATCTGCGGTTAATATGGCATTTGCAAATGTATCGGCTTCAAATAATAATTTTGTTAAACGCTCATTACGAATGGGGATCAGTGTTTCTGCCGAGGTTAAGTCTACATTTACACTAAACTCACCTTTATCTGATAACTTGCCTTCAATATTAGTAAAGTGATTTGCTTCAGCAATACTATTTTTTTTGATAGAAACAAAGCTTAATTGGCTTTTATCGTTTACTAACTGCCAATCGGCCTGAGCGATATTAGAAATAACTAAACTTGATAACGACAAACCTGCAATAGCTAATGCTTTAAACATGACGAATTCCTTCTATAAATGAACAATACCCCATTCATTAGAACCACAAATGAATAGAAAGTACTTTTTATGAGCTTATGATGGTATCACCTAAAGGATTAAGTGTAATTATAGAATAATAAATGGGGAATAATTAAGGTTAGGAATAAAAAACGGCCCATCAAATATATGATAGGCCGGTATAGCAAACTGGGGAGAAGCTATGAATAATTGCATCTTCGCAGATGCATCATCAACAGGATGTCCTACAGGATGAGGACGGCGCGACTTTAACAAAAGCCAGCGCACTAGTACAATAAAATTCTAGATAATTTGTGTATATTTGCCAACACCTTATGATTTAACATCGGTCTTTTCTTTAGTTAACTTTTATGTAACTAATGCGGCTATTTATTTAAGTAATTAATATTTTTAAACTGACATAAAAAAAGTGCCCTTAGGCACTTTTTTGTCATTTTATTATATAAACTTAGTGAGCCTGTTCCCAGTTGTCGCCTTCATCAGCTTCAACTATAAGTGGTACATCAAGAGTAGCCGCTTGCGACATTAGTTCGCAAATATGCTTTGTGTAAGCATCAACACAGTCTGTTTTAATTTCAAATACCAACTCATCGTGTACTTGCATTAATAGCTTAACGGTATTGGGAGCTTGCTCGTATACCCAACTGTGTACACTTAACATTGCCTTTTTAATGATATCGGCAGCAGTGCCTTGCATTGGCGCATTGATTGCTGCGCGCTCAGCTCCTTTTCTTCGTGCACCATTTTGGGCTTTTATTTCTGGTAAATATAAACGGCGTCCAAAAATAGTCTCTACATAACCGCTTTCAGCGGCCTTTTCACGCGTTGTTTCCATATACTCTAAAACACCTGGGAAACGCTCAAAATATTTATCAATATAATGCTGCGCTTCATGGCGTGGCACATCCAGCTGACGTGCTAAACCAAATGCCGACATGCCATAAATTAAGCCAAAGTTAACCGCTTTAGCTTTACGACGCATATCGCTGGTCACTTCTTCTAAACTTACACCAAATACTTCTGCTGCAGTGGCACTGTGCACGTCTAAACCATTAGCGAACGCACTTAATAAACCTTTATCTTGTGAAAGATGCGCCATTATACGTAGCTCAATTTGGCTATAATCGGCAGCGACAATTTTATAGCCATCGGCCGCTATAAACGCTTCACGAATACGACGCCCTTCTTCTGAGCGAATTGGAATATTTTGTAAATTAGGATCGGTTGAACTTAAACGCCCAGTTGCCGTTACGGCTTGATGATACGAGGTATGCACACGCTGCGTTTTCTCGTTAACCATTAACGGTAATTTGTCGGTATAGGTTGATTTAAGCTTTGATAAACCACGGTGCTCAATAATTACTTTAGGCAGTGGATAGTCGTGCGCTAATTCTTGTAATACTTCTTCTGCGGTAGAAGGCGCGCCTTTAGGCGTTTTTTTAATTATTGGCAGTTCCAGTTTTTCAAACAACAATACTTGTAGTTGTTTTGGAGAACTTAAATTAAATGGTTCACCCGCTATTTCATACGCTTCTTTTTCCAGCTCCAATAAACGCTCGCCTAAGCGTTGGCTGTGCGCAGCAAGCATTTTGCTGTCTATTGCTACACCAGTGCGTTCAATATCAGAAATAACATTAACCAGTGGCATTTCTATATCTTCGAATACTGATTTTAGTTTTTCGTCAGCGGCTAATTTTGGCCATAAAACTTGGTGTAAACGCAGCGTAATATCTGCATCTTCAGCGGCATAGGGGCCGGCTTTATCTAGCTCTACTTGATTAAAAGTAAGTTGCTTTTTACCTTTACCAGCAATATCTTCAAAGCTGATATTTTTATGGCCTAAAAATTTAAGTGCCAGTGAATCCATATCATGGCGCGTACCCACACTGTTAAGCACATACGATTCAAGCATGGTATCAAACTTAATACCGTTTAATTCATAACCCGCATTTGCTAATACGCTTTTATCGTATTTAAGGTTTTGCCCTACTTTAGCTTTTTTGGCATCGGCTAGAATAGGTCCTAATTTTTGCATTACAAACTCAAGGCTTAGTTGCTCAGGTGCACCCGGATAGTCGTGAGCAACGGGTAAATAAGCAGCTTCACCGGCTTTTACCGCAAAGCTCATACCTACTAACTGTGCTTGCATGTAATCAAGGCTGGTTGTTTCTGTATCAAAGGCAAATAGCTCAGCATCATTTAGCTGCTCTATTAATGCATCAAACTGGCTCTCGGTTAAAATAGTTTCGTATTGTGCCTCTGCTACTTTTGGTACTTCGTTAGCCTCAGTGGGAACAGCTAAGTGTGTTTCGGTATCTTTAGGGTTATCGAGTAACTCAGCTAACCAACGACGAAATTCACATTCACCATAAAGCGCAATTAGCTCATCTTTATTGGGCTCTTGTAACTTAAAGGTATCAAGATCCGACTCAACCTCAACATCACACTTAATAGTAGCAAGTTGATAGCTTAAAGGCAGATGATCTAGCGCAGCTGCTAACTTTTCTCCTATTTTACCTTTGATCTCGCTGGCATTATCCATAACGCCCTGTAGCGATCCGTATTTTTCTAACCACTTAACCGCAGTTTTAGGACCACACCCTTCTACCCCTGGAATGTTATCTACTTTATCGCCCATTAAAGCTAAATAATCGATAATAAGCTCTGGGCCCACACCAAACTTTTCAACTACAGTAACAGGATCCGAGATACTGTCGGTCATGGTGTTTATAAGCGTTACATGTTCATTTACCAACTGCGCCATATCTTTATCGCCGGTAGAAACCAGTACGTGGCGCTTTTGCTCTGAAGCTATGCGCGCAAACGTACCAATTACATCGTCGGCTTCAACACCTTCAATGCTAATAAGCGGAAAACCCATTGCTTTAATAATACGATGGATTGGCGCTATTTGCGTGCGTAAGTCATCTGGCATTGGCGGACGGTTCGCTTTATATTCGCTATACATGTCATTTCTAAAGGTTTTGCCTTTAGCGTCAAATATAACCACCATATGCGAGGGATCATATTGTCTGATCAAACTTTTTAGCATGTTGATCACACCATATATCGCTCCGGTCGCTTCACCTTTTGAGTTAGTTAAATGTGGCGGTGAATGATAAGCACGAAATAAATATGAAGAGCCATCAACTAAAATAAGTGGGTTTTCGGGGATCTGAGCCATGGTGAATTTGGATCCTAAATACAAAAAGTAAGATAATTATAAGCATGCCATAAGGCAGTGAATAAAACGACTGCGAATTAATACTACTGATGTTGATTAATTCAGAACAAACTGTGGATAACTTTGTAGATAACAGCCACAGGCCATTCTTCCAAAGCATTAAAAAACGCTTAGAAATAAAGTTAACTGGTTGTTTTTACTAAAAAAGATAATACGAGGTTCTTTTTTTATTATTTTTTTACCAATGTGGAAAAAAGTTTTAAGCGTTACATCCGCTGTTAGTCATTGCCATTATTTGCATCCATTTAAATAACTGGACGAGCATTCTAGCATAATGGATCAAAGATCATAGCGATCCTTTATAATTTTTTTCACTGTGGTTGATCACCAAATGGCATATACCCTATGATCACTCGCTTAGCGAACAGTAACTATACAAATAATTTTTCAAACAGATTATTTTTGCCATGTTAAACTTGAAGGTCTGTTGATCTTTCAAGGTTGAGTTTGCAGCAGTGTGTTTGGTATTTAGACAAGGCAGAGCCTATGTGGTGTGGTTATTCCCCATAAATAGGCGATAACGCAGCATTAATACCAAACATGCGCTGCCCGAAGGGTTCTGTCTAGGGGCGATTAACTCTTTGTTAGAGGCATGAGCAGGATGCAAAAGCTTTGCTCTGTTTTTACTTATTTACACATAGATGTAAGCCAGTAGAATAACGCAGGAGCAGTTATCGAGCCTACTAGGTTACAAACCTCGCGCCGCGATCAAATCGCTCCTAGTTTGAACAAATTTTAATCCGCAAAGGTTAACAGCCCCTAATCTATCGAACTAAATTTTAGTTTGCCGACTTAAACGGAGCAGATAAAAAATGAAAAAAGTTGCAGTAATTTTAGCCGGTTGTGGCGTTTATGATGGTAGTGAAATTAATGAAGCCGTTTTGACTTTATTACACATAGCAAAAAATGGTGCAAGTTATCAATGCTTTGCACCCGATATAGCGCAGCATCACACCATTAATCACCTCACTGGTGAAGAAACCACCGATAATCGTAATGTACTTGTAGAAGCAGCGCGTATTGCTCGCGGCGAAGTAAAAGCGATTACTGAGCTGGACGTTACACAGTTTGACGCTTTAATTGTACCGGGTGGTTTTGGTGCTGCAAAAAATCTATCTGACTTTGCTATAAAAGGGCCACAGGCAAGTATTAATGCTGACGTGTTACATGCCTGTAAAGCGTTTGCCAATACCAATAAAGCGGCGGGCTATATGTGTATTGCTCCTAATTTAATTCCTTTTATTTATCAGCAAGCACACCTAACTATAGGTAATGATAGTGACACAGCTAATGCACTTAACACCCTAGGTGCTCAGCATGTCACCTGCGCAGTAGATGATATTGTTGTAGATCAGCAGTATAAGCTAGTAACAACACCAGCCTATATGCTGGCACAATCTATACTCGATGCCGATGCTGGAATAGCTAAACTGGTGAGTGAAGTGCTCGCACTAAGCTGATTTTTGAGCAATATGATCTATTTAGATTTTTGTAACTTAGAATAACAGTTACTCTGTTTAACCATTTAGTAAACTGCTGTTTTTATTGAGTTAACGCAATCTTTAGTCGATTTAATCAATAAAATCTACTCTTAGCATTTTATAAATTGCTTAGGGGAGTTATAATTGTTTTAAATTCCGTCATTTACAATCGTGATTGATCACGTTCAAATTGAAGTGGGCAAGGCAAAATGAAAAAACTATCAGCTGCAGCATTACTAATGCTAGCAACCACCGCATACGCACAGCCATATGATAACTCTATGACTGCCGATGCAATCAAAAAACGTCTCGCACCGATTGGTGCTGTATACCTTGAGGGTGACAAAGTGGCCGCTCCTGCAGCCCCTACTGGCCCACGTTCTGGCGAGCAAGTATATCAAGCTTCATGTTTTGCGTGTCACGGTACTGGTGCGTTAGGCGCACCTAAATCGGCTGATGATTGGTCACCTCGCCTTGCTAAAGGTAATGATGTATTACTCGATCACGCACTGAATGGTTTTAATGCAATGCCGCCAAAAGGTACTTGTATGGATTGTTCTGAAGACGAAATTAGTGCCGCAATTAACTTTATGACAACTAAGTAAAAGCCTACTAAAATCAATAAATAAAAAGGTTTACCTAAGGTAAGCCTTTTTTAATGCTTTTTATCTACTTTTAACCGCTATTTTAACGAATATATACTTGACGCTAATAGTTAAAAATGAAATTATAAGCGCAATTAGTATACAATAAAAACACAGCTGGTTAACATCATTGGAAGATAAATTAACAGTACCTAGTAACTTAGCGCATCAAAATAAACGTCTTAAAGCGCTACTGAAAAAGTACAAGCATGCACATCATCTACAAAATGCCCTGATCCTATTATCAGAGCAAGCCAGCACGGTTGCAGAACTTACCTTACTCTATCCCGCTATACACGATATTTTGCAAAAGTACGTACCAAGCAAAAGTTTTTATGTTGTACTTTCCAACAGACACACAAACTTATTAGAACTTTCTTATTTTTCAGACGAAAAAGATGGTCTTGCTATTGCCCTTAATCAGCATAATAGTTTTAACGAAGGTGCAACTGGTTATGTATTTAAACAAGGTAAAACAACCTACTTTACTAAGCAACAAATGCAAGATGCTGCTAATAATGGTTTATTTAAAGCTTTAGGTACGCCTGCTGAGCACTGGATTGGCGTGCCTGTATTTCAAGAAAAAAGCATTATAGGCGTACTTGCAGCACAAAGTTACGACACAGAGCAAGGATACAGCCCTCAACAAATACAATTACTAGAGGTTATGTCGCTGTACTTAGCTACCGCAATAGAGCGAGTAAAAAAGCGCGAGCAACTCGAAGCCGAAGTTAAAATTCGCACCCAAGCACTTACACAAAGTAACGCAGCGCTTAACCTTGAAGTCGAACAACGTAAACGAGCCCTACAACGCCAGCAAATTTTATTTAAAATATCGGAGCTGGCAACACAAGCTAAAAATATTGATGATGTATATTTACAACTGCATGAAATTATAAAGTCGATAACCTATGCTGATAACCTTTATATTGCACTTTATAACAAAGATTCTGGCTGGCTAAGCTTTCCTTATTACGTAGATGAATTTAAAAAGAACCCTCAATCAAGGCGTTTTTCTAAAGGCTATAGTGAGCTGGTAATTAGCACCGAAGAAACTCAGCTTATACATCCCGATAGAGCAAAAGCGCTTATACAAGATGGCACAGTACAACGCACTTCACCTGTGCCTGAAAAGCAAATGGCTACTAGTTGGCTTGGCGCACCATTAAAAACATCACAAGGTGTTATTGGTTTAATTGTTTGCCAAGCGTATAACAATAAACATATTTTTAGCCAAGATGATTGCGAACTCATCACCTTTGTATCCCATCAAATTGCTACAGTATTACAAACAAAATTAGCTAATATCGCACTTAAAAAGAGTCATCAGGAGCTTGAGTTTCGGGTTGACGAAAAAACTAAAGAGTTACGCCAAGCTAACCTACATTTACAAATGCAAATTGATGAGCGAAAAAAAATAGAGCAGCAGCTTTATCACGACGCGCATCACGACTCGCTGACCGGTTTAGCTAACCGAAGCTTATTTTTAACTCAACTTGAAAAAACCCTGCAAGAATATCATCGCTTTGTAGAGCAACACTTTGCCGTATTATTTATTGATTTAGATAAGTTTAAAAGTATTAACGACCAACTTGGCCATCATGCCGGGGATCAGTTTTTAATTAGCGTGAGTAAGCTATTTTCGCAGTGTATTCGCGAGCACGACTTATTAGCGCGCTTAGGGGGGGATGAGTTTGTAATTTTATTGACTCATTTAACCGAGCCTCAACAAGCTGAAGATGTTGCTAATAGAATCATTAACTTAATGGCAGAACCATTTTGTTTTAAAGGCTCGTCACTGCAAAGTGGTGCAAGTATTGGTATAACTTACTCTAACCAAAGCTATAAAAATACGGATGAAATAATTCGTGATGCCGATGCTGCTATGTACTACGCTAAAAACTCAGGTAGAAACCGCTATGAGCTATTCCACCCGCTATTAACGCAAGCAATACCAGAGCAGCAATCACCAGTACTGCATTACCTTGAACAGCTACCGATGAACTTTAGAAGTTCTGAGATCATTACTCTTGATGAAAATTGCCAGTCTGAGTCATTGCTAGAAGCATTTGGCGAGCACCCTATATTGGGCTATACCAGTTTTGATATTCTAAAAAAGTTTGCCTGCGATAAAGAGCAACATCTTAATGTTGAACTTCAGCTACTGCAACAAGCATACACACAAACAAGTAACGCTAACTTAAACGTCGGCTTATTACCTTGCTCTAGTTTATTATTGGCCCATCCTGAGTTTAATTTATTTACTGATGCTTTGAGCCAATGCGAAAACAAAACACAGCTTTGCTTACTCTTTGACGAGCAAGAAATTCGTTATGCTAGTGCAACACAAATTGAAAATTTAAAGCAGTTATCTTTAAACGGCTACTCTATTGGGTTAAATAATTTTGCTAAAGATAAATGCGAGCTTAACTTACTTTGCGAAATTGATTTTGACTACCTACTACTAAGCTCGACGTTTAGTAAACGTATTTTGCAGCAAGCTAGCTACGACCTACAACTGCAGGGCGTACTTGCCATTACTAAAATTAAAAACACTAAAGTAATAGCAAAAGGCCCTGCTATATTAAATTTTAGAGCTCTATTAGATAAACACGGTCTAGGATTTTTTATCGGTAAACAGTCTGCACTTAACAGTAGCTTGCAACCCTCTATTAGTCACTCTGAATCACTGCAACGTTAACCAATTTATTCAGGTTTTTTAAGCATAGCGCGTAGATTAGCCACACGCGCCTGACCTTTTTCCATTCGCTCGGCTTGGCTATTAGGTGCTTTTTTATTCTCGAATGCTAAATCGTCTTGTGGTAGTTCTTGTACAAAACGACTGAGCTCTGTTTGTGATGTTTCGCCAAATTGACGACGTATTTTAGCATAAGTTAAGGTGAGCTCTTGTTGAGCTCGGGTGATCCCAACATACGCAAGGCGACGCTCTTCATCTACGTTGTCCTCATCAATACTTACCTGATGCGGTAGCAAGCCCTCTTCCATACCCACCATAAACACGTACGGATACTCTAGTCCCTTTGATGCATGCAAGGTTGATAACTGCACCGCGTCGGCTTCATCTTCTTCTTCGTTACGCTCTAACATATCGCGTAATGTAAGTTTGCTCACTACTTCGGCCAAGGTCATGGGCTCGTTATCGGCGTCGCCGGTTAGCATGTCGGTGATCCACCGATATAACTCCGATACGTTTTTCATCCGCATTTCAGCCGCTTTGGCACTAGGTGATGACTCGTATAAATACGCTTCGTAGTTAATGTTACGCACTAAATCTTTAACCGCTTCTAGGGTATCACCGCGCACCGCGTTGTCTGATAGCTCCACAACCCAACGTGCAAACCCAGTAAGTGCGTTCAAACCACGCCCTTTTAGCCTATAACCTAGGTCATTATCAAAACAGGTAGCAAATAAACTCATGTGCTTTTCATTTGCGAGCGTACCCAGCTTTTCAAGTGTCACCGTGCCTATTTCGCGCCGTGGCGTATTTACTATACGTAAAAATGCATTGTCATCGTCTTGATTAACCAGCAACCGTAAGTAGGCCATAATATCTTTAATTTCTGAGCGCGAAAAAAACGACATACCACCGCTAATTTTGTATGGAATACGGTTACTCATTAACGATTTTTCAAAGCCTCGCGCTTGGTGATTACCACGATATAAAATAGCGTAATCTTTGTAGCTAGTACGTTTCATAAACTTATGCGAAATAATTTCAGCCACTACGCGCTCAGACTCATGCTCTTCATCACGACAACCAATTACTTTTATTGGCTCACCATAACCGAGCTCACTAAACAGCTTTTTTTCAATGTCGTGCGGGTTGTTAGCAATTAATATATTAGCCGCTTTTAGTATTCGCCCTGCACTACGGTAGTTTTGCTCCAGCTTAATAAGTCTAAGCCCGGGGAAGTCTTTACTTAATAACACTAAGTTTTGCGGACGCGCACCGCGCCATGAATATATCGATTGATCGTCATCGCCTACCACAGTAAAGCGGGCGCGTTCACCTACTAACAGCTTAACAAGTTGGTATTGGCTGGTATTGGTATCTTGGTACTCATCCACCAGCAAGTATTTAAAGCGTTGCTGCCAGCGCATCCGTGAGGTGGCATTATTAGTAAGGAGCAAAGTAGGGATCATTATTAAGTCATCAAAATCTAGTGCATTGTAAGCACGTAACTGGTTTTGATAGCGACCATAAAGCTGTGCAAATAATGCTTTTTGTGGCTCTCGCGCTTCGCGGATTGCTTGCTCTGGTAAAATTAATTCGTTTTTCCAGCTACCAATTGCCATTTTTAATAGCTTGAGTAGGTCTTTATCATTTTTAAGTTCGTCTTCGGTTAAATCATTTAATAACTGGTTGGTATCTTGATCGTCAAATAGCGAAAAACCCGGCTTAAAGCCCAGTGTACTAAGTTCTTTTTTGATAATTTCTAAACCCAGCGTATGAAATGTAGATACCCAAAGCCCTTTGGCATCTTGCTTGCCAAGTGTTTGTAAAACACGCTCACGCATCTCTTTAGCAGCTTTATTGGTAAAAGTAACCGCGGCAATATTACGCGCTTTATACTCACACTGTTTCACTAAATATGCGATTTTATTAGTAATAACACGCGTTTTACCAGAGCCAGCTCCAGCAAGCACTAAGCATGGCCCACTAATATATTTTACCGCTTCATCTTGTTTAGGATTGAGTTTCATAACGACCAAAGAGATTTAAAAAGACGGGCAATTTTAACGTAACCATTACAGCGAGCATAGCAATTGCACTAATTAATTCGATAAAGATCAACCTGTGTTAAATACACTGGCTATAAGGTAATATTAGTTATTATAAATTCTGGGCAACAGCCAAGGGACGAACATGATTAATCCAGCAAAACTTGAAGAAATTGCAAAGCAAATCACTAGTAATATGCCACAAGGCGTAAAAAACTTAGCCGATACACTCGAAGGTAAAACCAAACAAGTTTTACAAAACAAGCTTGCTGAGATGGACTTTGTAAGTCGTGAAGAGTTTGATGTACAAAGCCAAGTACTGATCCGTACACGCGAAAAGCTAACTGAGCTTGAAGCTAAAGTTGCACTGTTAGAGCAACAACTTAGCACTCAGCCAAATGCTGAATAATATATACGCTTAAAGTAAAAAAGCAGCCAAGGCTGCTTTTTTGTTTTGTAATAGTGCTAATTAATTAAATAACTTAAACTCTAGTTAAGGAATTTACTAACATATTGAATTATAATTATATTTATTTTCTCTAGCCAGAAGTTTTCAGTGAAAACAAGGCGAATTTACGCGTCAATAGCTGGCCTATTGCAAGTAAATTCAACGCAGTTAGCGCTGAAAATAGCTGCTTGAGATAGATTTATTATCCGGAGCTCAGGTTAAATAGCTCATCAAGTACATAGTAAGCTAAATTGCTCTGCTGCGCGCAACTCACAACCAGCATTTTTTGCGCTACTTGCTCCCCAGTTATTGGTTTATAGCGTTTTAAAAGTGGCAGACGAGTTATAATGGGTAAAATAACACTGCCAATTTTCTCAGCCACTCTAAACTGCTTACGGTTACCTAATAATAACGACGGCTGAAAAATACTGATACGTGCAAAAGGCAGTTGCTTAACCTGCTGCTCTAGTTGCCCCTTCATTTTTAAATAAGGGCTAGTGCTGTGCGCATTTGCACCACTTGATGACACCAAGCAGTAATGTTGCACACCATTACTTGCGGCTAATTGCGCGGCAATAAATTGATAATCAAAATCAACTCTTCGCTGCGCCGCAATTGAGCCGGCTTGCTTTTTAGTAGTACCTAAACAAGAAAAAAACACATCGCCTTTAAATAATGCAGCATATTGAGTTAACTCATCAAACTCAATTATATGATTAACGAGTTTTGGATGACGTATGCTTAGCGCACGACGGCTTAAGGCAATTACATTAGAAAAATACGCGCTTTGTAGTAACTTTTTTAATAACTCATTTCCTACTAACCCTGTTGCACCTATAATTACCGCCGTTTTTGTCATCGCTTTAATTATCCATGGTCAAGTTTTGAAAACACGTGTTGCACGGCTTTTTTATAAGTGTCGGCTTCTTCTGATGCACAAGTTACTACTGACTCTAGGTCATGTAGGTGGCCATTTTCTAGGCCGTAAACCCAACCATGAATCGATAAACTTTGTCCACGTGCCCATGCGTCTTGTACTATATTAGTACGCGCTACATTACGTACCTGCTCAATTACATTAAGCTCTATTAAACGGCTTAAACGCTCTTTTTCAGGCACTGCATTTAATTGCTCTAGGTGCTTCTCTTTTACATCACCAACATGGCGCAGCCAATTATCAATAAAGCCAAAGCGGGCTTCATCTAGTACTGCTTGTACACCACCACAACCATAATGCCCCACCACCATAATATGTTTAACTTTTAATACTTCAACAGCATATTGCATTACCGATAAACAGTTATGATCTGTATGTACAACTACGTTTGCTACGTTACGATGTACAAATAGCTCACCTGGGAGTAAATCTACAATTTGATTGGCTGGCACGCGGGAGTCGGAACAACCAATCCATAAGTACTCTGGATTTTGCTGCATTGATAGTATTTTAAAAAAGTCAGGATCCGCTTTACTAGTGCGATCTGCCCAACGTTTATTATTGTCGAATAAATTTTTTAGCTTTCTCATTGCATCTCTTTTCAGTTCGAAGACGGGTAATTTGCCAAGATCAAAATATTGCGCGGTGTTAACTGTTTTGCGCAAAACGTTTTAATACTGACTTGATAGCCTTGCTGCTGTAAATATAAAGCACGATCGAGCACAAGCCAAACTTCTATTGCTCTTCTGAACACATGTCGAACCAGTTCAATACGATCTGTTACTTTTATTTTGTCCTGCCCAATAAGTAAAAACTCATTATAATCAATCTCTTGTGGCAACTTTAACGACTTTTTGTCTGCAGCCCATGCACAAAACGATTTAAATGAATCTGAAAACACCGCCTTGTTAACCGACGGCACACTGACGTAATGTTGCTCATTAGTAATCGATTTTCGCAGGGCATCAAACCCGAGTCGCCATGCAACTTCAGTGTTACGCACTTTAACTATGCGTGAAGGCGCGGTGACCATTTCTTGAAGTGCGAGCTTTAAGTCGCGATGAGTTAAGTTAAGGAGACTTTGTTGTGCAAGCGTACTCATTGCTAGGTAATTATCTGGGGTAAATAAATGATAACAACAAGGAGAAAAACTAATGTTAGAGACTTTAGCTACACTGGCCTGCTGCATAAAAGCTTGATGTAAACCGCCGCAAGCATGTAAAGCGACTGCGTGCATATCGGCTTTAAAAAAAGCAGTAATGTCATCCTTCAATACATCAGCTTGGCTAAAGTGCATAGCTAAGCCTTGCTGCTTTGCACTGTGCTGCCCTTGCTCACATAATTGCGATTGCAGCTCTATACTGTGCACGCTTTTAGCACCATTAAACGCTAGCATACGCCCGAGGTGTCCTTTACCCGCGCACCATTCTAAAACAGGCTTGGTACTACTGGGTAAAGCCGCTACAAAATCTTGCAGCTGCTGAAACTTCCGCCCTTTTATACCGTTACTAAGCCAAAACGGATAGTCACTGCGCGTTAAGTTCGCTGTTGGTAACTCACACAAATTTACCAGCTGTTCAAGTTGCTCAATATGCGGCTCAAAAAATTGATATAACTGTTCTTCATTGCCATCTAATTGGGCAACTTCTTCATCCGTTAAATTATTTAAAGGCTCTTGTAGCTCAGGCCAAGGTAGTGCATCAAAATCAAATGCCGTACATTGCCAATATTGGCGATTACGCATAAGGAGAGAATCAAGTGCAGAAAACTGCTCAGCTAAGGTCATATCAACTTAAAATAAATAAACACAATTAATTATAGCAGCTCAGCCCACTGTCATTAAGTGGTTATTTTTTGAAGATTAAACGTAAATACAGCGGGATAGAAATAATGCTGATAATAATTGCTGCCAGTAACATCCATGAAAGCTGTAATCTTTCGGGCTCCTGATACTTATATATAAAACTAGCTTTTACTTTGTCAAAATCACTTTGTTCAACACCATATAAATCAGCTATTAAGCGCCACTTTGCCATCGACATATTACCTAGGTGAGTACTGGGTACTGTAACATAGCCTTTTAATACCTCGGCTTCATAAGCTAGCTGATGGGGGCTTTTATGCGGTGCATATTGCTGAGTTACTGCTATCGCTTCATCCATATTCATCATTGCATAACGCCAGCCTTTAAGACTTGCCTGATAAAAGCTTTCTACTGTTTGCGGGTGGTTTTTAAGCATACTTTGGCTAGTAAACAAAATATCGGCATACAGATCCATACCGTACCTTTGCGGACAAATAAGTCTGTGGGCAATTCCTTGTTGCGCCATGTAATAAGGTAGGTCGGTTACATACACTTGCATTGCATCTACTTTATTGTCAATCCATGCGCGGGTCGGATTATCACCTTCATAATGGGCTAAGCGGTCGGTATTAATGCCACTGCGCTGGAGCATAATTAATAACTCAGTATTCTCTCTTTTACCGCTGGTAGTGACTCGTTTAGTAATAAAGTCTCGTGCATGAAAAATATCAGAGCTGTCTTTAACCATCCAACAATAAGGGGAAAACTGCAATATAGCAGCCATTGCCACTAAAGGTTTACCGGCAATGCGTTGCTGTAAAACACCAGAATGACCAATGCCAAACTGCACCTCACCTTGTGCTACTGCATCAAAACTGTCGAGCATACTTAACTTGGCAGGGAGTATATTTACATCCAGCCCGACCTCTTTATAAAAGCCTTTATGCTTGGCCATATAATAGCCGGAAAATTGAAATTGATGAGTCCATTTTAATTGCAATGTAACCGGTTCTTGCGCCTGCAGCTGGCAACAAAAAAGCCCTAAAACAATGATTAGTCCTTTAATTAGCAACGAGTTCCCCTCAAAGCATATTATTATTTATTGATAATAATATGTAAAAAACATGATAAAGCAAGCACCTCAACGAGGTGCTTGTTAATAAAGAGGGTTATGCCGAAGCGAGTTTATCGACGTTTTTGCCCTGAGGCTGCGAGGTTAAAAACTGGGTAAAACACGGGTTATTTGTTTCATCTTGTACGTTATAGCCTAAGCGATTTAAGTGCTCATTAAACACATCAAATTGGCTTGGTTCAATTGCAAAACCTGCTAATACATTCCCCGTAGAGCCACCATGATTACGATAATGAAATAAAGTAATATTCCAATTACTGCCTAAGGTATCTAAAAAGCGTGCTAATGCGCCCGGGTATTCAGGAAACTCAAACTGTAATAAACGTTCATGTAATTGCTCAGGTGCTTTACCTCCAACCATATAACGCACATGTAACTTAGCGAGTTCGTTATCCGATAGGTCGCAAAATTGATAATTGTTATTGGTTAGATCTCGCTTTAACTCTTCTAGCTCTTGTAACCCTTGACGTAGCGCAATACCTACAAATATTTGCGCATCGCCGGGCCCTGCATAACGATAATTAAACTCGGTAATAGCGCGCCCACCTAACGAGGCACAAAATTGTTTAAAACTGCCTTTTTCTTCATTAATGGTAACGGCTAATAGCGCTTCGTTTTTTTCGCCAAGTGCGGTGCGCTCTGCTACATAACGTAAGCGATCAAAATTTAAATTAGCTCCTGAAAGCACGGCAGCTAAATGCAGCCCTTTTAACCCCGATTGCTGACTCCACTTTTTCAGCCCGGCAGTGGCAAGTGCGCCTGAGGGCTCGGCAATGGCACGCGTAGATACAAAAATATCTTGCATGGCGGCGCATATCTCATCGCTGCTTACGGTAACTACGTCGTCGCAAAACTTTTGCGCTAATCTAAACGTTTCAGTGCCAATAATTTTAACCGCCACACCATCGGCAAAACTACCAACTCTATCAAGCTCTACTGGTTTACCCGCTTTTAGTGCGGCTTGTAAGCAGGCACTTTCGTCGGCTTCTACCCCTATTACTTTAATATCAGGGCGCAGTGATTTTATATATACCGCCATACCAGCAAGCAAACCGCCGCCGCCAACGGGAATAAATACCGCATCAAGCTCGTTTAACTGCTGCATTAGCTCACGGGCTACTGTGCCTTGGCCTACAATTACGTCTGGGTCGTCAAATGGCGGGACAAATATACCGTTGCGTTGCTCTGTAAGTTCTAGTGCATGGGCTTTAGCTGCATCAAAATGATGACCATGTAATACTACTTCACCACCAAGTGCACGCACTGCACTTACTTTTATTTCTGGGGTAGTTACTGGCATAACTATAGTTGCCTGATGCCCTAAATGTGAGGCACTCAGCGCCACACCTTGAGCATGATTTCCCGCAGATGCAGTAATCACTACTGAGCCTTTAGGCAGCTTGTTAAGTTTATTAAATGCACCACGTAATTTAAATGAGTACACCGGCTGCTGGTCTTCGCGTTTTAGCCACACATGGTTGCCCAGCTTAGTACTGAGTTCGGCCATTTTGCTAACCTCAGTTACTTTAGCCAGCGGCTCCATGTTTGCTTGAATAATTGCACGAAAATAATCGAGTTCTTGAGAAACCATAATTAACTAAGCTCCTCTAGTTTGGCTAAATCGCGCACTGCACCTTTATCGGCACTGGTAGCAAGTAGCGCATATGCTTTAAGCGCAGATGATACATAACGCTGACGATCAAGCGGTTTATAAGCCTGCTTGCCACGCGCTAGCTGTTTTTGTTTACGAGCTTCGAGCTCTGCATCGCTAAGCGCTAAAGTAATTTCGCGAGTAGCAATATCAATAATTATTTTATCGCCGTTTTCAACGTAGGCAATCGCACCACCACTAGCCGCTTCTGGTGATACATGGCCAATTGATAAGCCTGATGTGCCGCCAGAAAAACGACCATCAGTGATCAAGGCACATTTTTCTGCTAAGCCTTTTGACTTTAAGTAACTGGTTGGATAAAGCATTTCTTGCATTCCAGGCCCGCCTTTTGGCCCTTCATAACGAATAACCACTACATCGCCGGCTTTTACTTCGTCGTTTAAAATACCTTCTACCGAATCATCTTGCGACTCATACACCACGGCAGTACCTTCAAAATGTAGCATGTCATCAACTACACCCGCGCTCTTTACAACACAGCCATCAACCGCTAAATTGCCCGACAGTACGGCTAAACCACCATCTTGACGAAAAGCGTGTTCAACACTACGAATACAACCATGTTCGCGGTCGTTATCGCCCTCATCCCAACGGCATTCTTGGCTCATTGCTTTAGTAGTGCGAATACCCGCAGGGCCTGCACGATAAAATTTGCGAGCAGCTTCGTTAGTTGGGTCTGTTGCATCCCACTTTTTAACTAGCTCAGCCATTGTTGACCCAGCGACATGATTTACCGACATATCAACTAAGCCTGCTTTACCCAACTCACGTACAATTGCCATCATGCCACCAGCGCGGTGTACATCTTCAATATGATATTCTGGCGTAGCGGGTGCTACTTTACATAAAAAGGGCGTTTTACGAGATAGTGCATCAATGTGCGACATATCAAAATCAACACCTGCCTCTTGCGCCGCAGCAAGTAAATGTAATACCGTATTTGACGAGCCGCCCATGGCTATATCTACTACCATGGCGTTCATAAAGGCTGTTTTGTTAGCAATCGCGCGTGGCAATACTTCTTGGTTATCTTTTTGGTAATACTCGCGGCACAAATCAACAATGCGTGCGCCCGCTTCAACATATAATTGTTTACGGTCTTTATGCGTTGCTAGCGTAGTACCGTTACCCGGTAGTGCTAAACCAATGGCTTCAAGTAAACAGTTCATAGAATTGGCAGTAAACATGCCTGAACACGAACCACATGTAGGACATGCTGAGCGCTCCACTTGCTCTGAATCTGCATCACTTACCGACTCATCTGCACCTTTAACCATGGCGTCTACCAAATCGAGTTTAATATCGATATTAGCAAGTTTAGTTTTACCGGCTTCCATCGGACCACCCGATACAAATATAACCGGAATATTTAAACGCAACGCTGCAAGCATCATTCCTGGGGTAATTTTGTCGCAGTTTGAAATACAAATCATCGCATCGGCGCAGTGGCCATTAACCATGTACTCAACCGAGTCGGCAATTAGGTCGCGTGATGGCAGTGAATACAACATGCCACCATGGCCCATAGCAATACCATCATCTATCGCTATGGTGTTAAATTCTTTTGGCACGCCACCCGCTTGGGTAATGGTTTCAGCCATCAGTTCGCTCAGCTGATTAAGGTGCACATGCCCAGGTACAAATTGTGTAAATGAGTTTACAACCGCAATAATCGGCTTTCCGAAATCGCTATCTGTCATTCCTGTTGCACGCCATAATGCACGAGCACCTGCACGTTTTCGACCTTCGGTTGTTGTTGCACTTCTTAATTTTGCCATGGTTACCTCTGTTTTGCTGCTTTATAAGCAAGCATTCCTCATTCTTAGTTATTGAGTAAGTTTATTAACCCACTCTGCAATTGTTTACTGCGCGCACACTTAAACCGCTTGTTGCTGTAAATTTTGTAAAGTAACGGCTTTTACGTCCACCAGCTTATTTAGCTGACTGGTTAATAAGTGAATTGGCTTATCGCTGTCTACCGTCATGGTTACATGGTATTGGCCATCGTCTATATTGAGTTGAAAATGGGTTAAGTCAAAACCACGATGACGTACTACGCGTAAAAAACGCTCTACAGCAATACTTTGATTTTTTAAGGCGATTGTTAAACTATGTTTCATTGTGCTTTCCCCGTCATCATTTCATCGTTAGCTGCACCTGGTGGTACTAGCGGCCATACATTTTCTTTATTATCAATACAGGCATGTACTATGTATGGACCTTTACTATTAACCAGTGCGGTTATTGCATCGTCAACTTGATTAGCATGGGTTATGGTTTGCCCTGGTATACCAAATACCGCTGCTAGCTGCACAAAGTCTGGATTATCTGAAAGGTCAGTTTCTGAGTAGCGCTCTTCAAAAAACAGCTCCTGCCATTGACGTACCATACCTAAGCGTTGGTTATCTAAAATAAGTATTTTTACTGGTAAATTATTACGACGAATTGTTGCCAACTCTTGAATGTTCATCATGATAGAGCCATCACCAGATACCGTAATAACAAAGTCATCGGGGCGCGCTACTTGTGCACCAATTGCCGCAGGTAAACCAAAGCCCATAGTGCCTGCACCACCACTACTTAAGTGATTACTGGGATGATTAAATTTCATATGCTGGGCCACCCACATTTGGTGCTGACCTACATCGCAGCACACGACACCCGTTTTAGGCATACGTTGGCTAAGTTGATTAAGTAAATAGGGTGCAAATACCTTGTCGCCCGGATAGTCGTAACGCCATGCATATTTAACCATCATTGCCTTGTTATAATCGCACCATGCTTGCGGAGTTACAAAACACTCTAATGCAGGTAAGGACGTTTTTAAGTCAGCAATTAAAGAAGCTTTTGCTGGTTTACGCTTACCGACTTCTGCGGCGTCTATGTCTAAATGAATTACTTTAGCGTTTGCAGCAAACTTTGCTAAGTTGCCGGTAACACGGTCATCAAACCGCGCCCCAATACACACTAGTACATCGCATTCTTGCACCGCTAAGTTAGCAGCTTGGCCGCCGTGCATACCTAGCATACCTAAGTAATACTCGTAATCGGGTAACACACTGCCCAGCGCTTTAAGTGTGGCAACCGCTGGCATGTGGGTTTTATTTAAAAACTGCATCAACTGGGCTTGTGCATCCGCTGATTGCACTCCACCACCTACATAAGCAACCGGCTGTTTAGCTTCACTAAGCAGTTGATTAGCAATAGCAACTTGCTTTAAATCAAGTTCTGGTAAGTACTCGTCTGCTGCTAGCCAAGGCTGAAATGGCACTTGCGCCATTTGAATGTCTTTTGGGATATCTACGAGTACAGGCCCTGGGCGACCGCTTTGCGCTAAGTGCATGGCCTCTTGCAGTATTTCGGCTAAGTCTTCGGCTCGCTCTACCATGTAACTGTGCTTAGTACACGACAGCGACATACCTAACACATCTATCTCCTGAAAGGCATCTGAACCAATCGCTGCGGTAGGCACTTGCCCGGTAATTGCTAATAATGGCACTGAGTCCATCATCGCATCGGCAAGAGCAGTAATTAAGTTAGTGGCACCAGGGCCTGACGTTGCAAAACACACTCCTAATTTACCCGTACTACGAGCAAAACCTACTGCCGCAAAGCCTGCACCTTGCTCATGCCGAGTAAGGTAGTGCTTGACTGGCGCGCCATACAAGGCATCGTAAATTGGCATAATAGCTCCGCCTGGGTAGCCAAATACTTCTTTTACGCCGTGTTTGGCTAATAAATCTATTGTTAATTCTGCGCCTGTCATTAATAAAACCCTCATTCCTCAGTGACAATTCAATCACATATTTTGCCGCTAAAACCAAAAAGCCCCCCGAACGGTTAAGTGCGGAGGGCTTTTAAATGCTTAAGTTTTTTAAAGCACTACGAAGCCCTCGCGGGAATAATCACCACGATAATAATCAGGACTAGGTTTAGTGCGTTTGCAAGCATGTAATTAATACCAAATGTTGTTAAATTATCGCAAAGGTTATTCCTTTGCTCTCTTTTTATATTAATACCGTGCTGAGCCCTTTAAGTCAACATCAAATTCAATTCAAATAAAAGACAAATAAGCAATTTAAGTGGTTTTAATATTCACTATAATTACCTGCTATGGTTTTTTTATGTGAATAGTTAAGCGCTATAAATTCCCTATTCTAATATGCCCTTTTTATGGTTTGATTAATTTTTAATAATACTCTGGGAATAAATTTATTTTACCCCCTCAGGAAATGCGTAGCTTCTCTTAAGCAGTTCTTAAGTGTTGTTGCATAACATGGCGCTGTTGTTTTAAACGAGCCTAAATATGCATTCACTTAGTCCTATATCTACACAGCAAAAACTTAATCGTGGTAAACGGTTTTACATTCACTGTAGCGCCAACGCTTTTGTAGTAATGATTGCCTGCTACTATTGCTTGGTTATAAATATTCCATTCATTCATGGCTCTTTTAGCGCCATTACTTCTTTAGCTTCTTTTTCGTGGCTATTTTTATTTTCAGTACCGCTATTACTACTCTGCCTGCTAATTATATTTTTTTCGATAGTGTCGGTTCGGTGGCTATTAAAGCCACTTAATTACTTTTTATTGGTTATTTCCAGTGCAGTACTTTACGGCACCTTAAATTATGGCGTGGTGTTTGATTATTCTATGATCCAAAACACCTTCGAAACTGATTCAAGCGAAGCATTAAGCTATTTAAATCCGCAGCTTATTGGCTTTTTACTGCTGTTTTGTGCCCTGCCTGTTTTTGTTTTAAGCAAAATAAAAATACACTTTACCCGCCCTCACCAAGAAATACTTAGCCGTGTAAAGCTAGTTGTAGCGTGTTTGGCGCTTATAGTATTGGTGGTTACAAACTTTTATGCCGACTATGCTGCAACGGGCCGCAATAACCGCATTTTGAAAAAAGAAATTATTCCATTTCAGTATCTCTCTAGCGGCTATAAATATATGCGCGATCAGCTGCTGTATACCAATATGGAATTTAAAAATATAGATGCTGCACCTACCCTAATTGCGCCTAATACCAGTAGCGTAACCGTAATAGTGGTTGGTGAAACTGCACGAGCAGAAAACTTTGCTTATCAAGGTTATAAACGTAACACCAATTTTTATACCCAAAAACACGGCGTTACTTACTTTAATAATGTGGCATCTTGCGGCACGGCTACAGCGGTATCTGTACCTTGTATGTTTTCGTTGCAAACACAAACAAACTTTGATCGACTCGAAGCCGACAGCCAGCAAAACTTGATTGATTTGGCCCAGCACGCAGGCAGTGATGTACTCTGGGTTGATAACAACAGCGGCTGTAAAGACGTATGTACGCGAGTAGTTACTATCGACATACCTACAACAAAATCTACTTTATGTGATGGTAAGTACTGTTTTGATGAAGCGCTATTAGCTCCACTTAAACACAAACTGGCTAATTTAACCCAAGCTAACACCGTTATCGTACTGCATATGATGGGCTCGCACGGGCCAACTTACTTTAAACGCTACCCTGAACAATTTAAACAATTTACCCCAACCTGCGACAGAAGCGATATTCAAAATTGCTCATTTGATGAATTAGTTAATACCTACGACAACACCATTGCGTACAGCGACTTTGTTAACGCCCAAGTAATTGAGCAATTAAAAACGCTGCCAAACAATATAGATAAGCAATTTTTATATGTGTCAGATCATGGTGAATCTCTTGGCGAGGGCGGTGCTTATTTACATGGCTTTCCGTATAGCTTTGCGCCTAGCACACAAACCCACGTACCACTATATATGTGGGCTGATGAGCATAATCAGCGCATTACCAATACCTGCTTAGCTAATTTAGACACCAATGCTGCACGCTCACACAACAATATTTTCCACACCCTTTTAAATTTAATTGGCATTAACAGCAAAACGTATCAGGCATCGCTTGATCTACTTGCGAGCTGCCAAACAACACCAAGCGAAATACAACTATGAGCAATAAAACCGTTATAAAACGCCAAGGCTTAATGCGCCTTATTTTTACCTTAAGCCATTCTTTTAACGGCTTAAAATGGATGAGTCGATTTGAAGCGGCGTTTCAACAAGAGTTAGCACTGTTTTCGTTACTTGGTGTGTTTGTGTATCTGCAAGAAATTGCACTAAGCGATAAATTACTACTTATAGCCAGCCTGCTTTTTGTATTGTTTGCTGAACTAGTAAATACGGCAGTTGAGGTTGTAGTTGATAGGATTGGCAGCGAACACCATGAGCTTTCGGGTCTCGCTAAAGATATAGCCTCTGCCAGTGTGTTTATAGCCATGTTAATTGCCGCACTTATTTGGTGGGCTGTATTATGGGCTTAAAGCTAAATTTTATACCTAAAATAACGGGGCTAATAGTTAAAGTAATACCTCAGGTGAAAAATGCACTTGGCCCGGTATGGATTTTTGTTGTATTTGCTGTTTTAGCCCTTGGCTTTTTAACACTTGCTCGCTTTGGTTTAAGTGTATGGCAAGGGGAGCGTGTATTTGGATCGCATGCGTGGTTTTCTATATTTGTAGGTGGTTTAAGAGTTGATATAGCCACTTTAAGCTACATTATTATGCCCGTATTGCTACTTACTTTACTGATGCAAAGCGTAGGTTGGCAAAATAAAATACGCAGCCTAATTAAAATTTACTTAGTGGGTATGTCTGCTTTACTCGTTTTTTTTGAAGTGATTACCCCTACATTTATAAACGAGTATGATTTACGCCCAAACCGCTTATTTATAGAGTATTTAATTTACCCTAAAGAAGTCTCTAAAATGATTCTTTCGGGCTATAAATTAGAAATACTTATTGCTGTTATAGCACTTATTTTAAGCTGCAAATTTGCAAGTAAAGTATTTAGCCATCAATGGCAAAGTAAGTCGTCACTAACAAGGTTAAATCAATCAATTTTAGCGTTAGTTTTAGTGTGCTTAACTATTTTAGGCGCGCGTAATTCATTAGGGCACAGACCACTTAACCCAGCCATGGTATCGTTTTCGACCGATCACTTACTTAACGACTTAACCCTTAACTCACTTTATAGCGTAGCATTTGCGGTAAAGCAGCTCTCTAATGAGCAATCTAGCCAAGATTATTACGGAAAAATGCCAGCAGATGAACTGCTCAGTATAGTGCGCAATAATATGCAAGATAGCCAAGCCACATTTACTGATAAAAGTGCGCCAACAAACACCTTTCATACCGCAACGAATAACACTAAACCAAAAAACCTAGTCATTATTTTACAAGAAAGCTTAGGGGCACGCTATGTAGGCACACTTGGCGGTTTACCACTTACACCTAATATTGACGCACTTTATCAGCAAGGTTGGGGGTTTGATAATTTATATGCCACAGGCACGCGCTCGGTGCGTGGTATTGAAGCGATAATTACAGGCTTTACGCCTACACCTTCGCGTGCAGTTGTTAAGCTTGATAAATCACAACGTGACTTTTTTACTATCGCTGACTTTTTAGCGAAGCAAAATTATAACACCCAATTTATTTATGGCGGCGAAAGCCACTTTGATAACATGCGAAGCTTCTTTTTAGGTAATGGCTTTAAAGATATTGTAGATACAAATAACTTTAATAAAATAGACTTTAATGGCTCGTGGGGCGCATCAGACGAAGACTTATACGACCAAGCTGATATCGAACTCACTAAACTTAAAAAACAAAATAAACCATTTTTAAGTCTTATATTTTCCAGCTCCAACCATAGCCCGTATGAATTTCCTGACGATAAAATAACCCTGTACGACAAACAAAAACAAACCCGCAATAATGCGGCAAAATACGCTGACTACGCGCTAGGTACATTTATTGAAAAAGCTAAAAAGTCGAGCTACTGGGACGATACGGTATTTATTGTAATAGCCGATCACGACTCGCGTGTATCAGGCGCTAGCTTGGTGCCAATTGATCACTTTAGAATTCCAGCGGTTATTTTTGGTAAAGACATTGCCCATAAACGCGATAATCAACTAGCCAGCCAACTCGATATTCCCGTTACTTTACTATCTTTAATTGGCGTAAGTGGCAAACACCCTATGATAGGCCATGATTTATCAAAACCTATTAGCGACAACAAACAACGCGCAATGATGCAATACGACAAAAACTTTGCCTATATGCACGACAATAAAGTGGTGGTGCTACAACCGCAAAAACCAGCAACCACCTATACGTATAGTAATAATCAGCTTGTGCCATGTAAAAACGATGAGCAACTGATTAAAAAAGCCCTAGCCCATGCCAACCTAGGTAACTTAGCTTATACAAATGGTTGGTATCATTAACAAAGTGACTTGATAATAAAGCCTTGTTAAAGTAACAAGGCTATTTTTACAAATCGAGCAAAGATGAACATCCTCGTTATTGAAGACTCAGAAGCACTAAGGCGCAGCCTGCAAGTAGGCCTTGGCAACCTTGGTTTTACCGTAGATGAAACCGGTGACGGCTCAGAAGGATTAAGCATGGCACTTAGTGGAAACTACGACCTAATATTACTTGATTTAATGCTACCGAGTGTAGATGGCATGAGTATTTTGCAAGCATTGCGCAGCAGTAATAACCAAAGCCGTGTACTTATTTTATCTGCTCGTAGTGAGCCGCAAGATAAAATAAATGGCCTTATGAAAGGGGCTGACGATTATTTAACTAAGCCGTTTTCGTTTGAAGAACTTCACGCTCGCGTGCTTGCGCTACTTCGCCGTGGTTCACTGCAAAACCAACAAAATACGCTTACCGTAGGTGACTGTGTATTAGATCTTTCGCTAAAAACACTTCATTACCAGCAACATGCCATTGAACTCACTCGTAATGAATACAAAATAATAGAGTGCTTATTTAATGCCCCCGAGCGAGTATTAGGGCTGGAGCTTATAAGTGAAGCGGTGGTCGGTCAGTTCGATATGCTCTCTAAAAATGCGCTTGAAGCACATATATCAACCATACGTAAAAAAGTAAGACAGTTTGATGGCGAACTCCCTATAAAAAATAAACGTGGGTTTGGTTATGTCGCAACAACAAAGTAAAAGTCACTCAATAAAACGTAAACTCGTTAATAATATTAGCGCGGTGATCTCCGTTATATTATTCACTATATTTTTAACTGTTGATTTAAGTGTAGATTCTTGGGTAGAGGAGCAGTTTAATCAATCCCTCACTAATAAAGCTAACTACTTAAAAACCTTAGTAGAGGATGACAACGGTAAAGTTGAGTTTGAATTTTCGGGTAAATTCATGTCGGAATACGAACAAGCCGACGCCAGTGAGTTTTACCAATTATGGCATGGCAGCGAGGTGTTTGAGCGCTCTCAATCGTTACAACTGTATAAAAACACTCAACTGCCTTTTTTAGAACTACCTATAAACGAATCTAAAATAATTGATTACGACTTACCTAACGGACAAAGCGGCCGAGTACTTATAAGCCACTTTGTTGCTAAAAAAGATATTAGAAACACCAACGCATCAGCTACTATTAACAGTATGACCCTGGCAATAGCAGCCCCAACGGCCGAGCTTAATAAAGTACTGATCATTATTGATGTGGTGTTTATTCTCACCTGTGTGATTGGTGTATTTGGCGTGCGCTACTTGGTTACACGCATTGTAAATAAAGGGCTATTTCCGCTACACAACCTGAACGAGCAAATAAAACTTCTCGATATTACAACCGTGGCACAAACTATAGAAAGCGACTTTAAAGTAGAAGAAATAGAGCCTATACGCAATGAACTCAATAAATTCATTACTACTAATCAGCAGCTTTATAGTAATGAAAAACGCCTTACCAGCGATATAGCGCACGAGCTTAAAACTCCCATTGCAGAGCTAATAAGCTTATCCGAGGTCGCACTTAAATACCCAGATGACAAGCGTATTAGCGATACCTATACCAGTGACGTACTCAGTATTTCTGAGCGTATGAAAACCATTGTAAACAACCTGCTCTTATTGCAGCGCTCAACTAGCAGCATAGAATTAAACGCGCAAACTATCGTTTTAAATAATTTGCTCAAACAAACAATTAATGAGCTAACCTTTAAACACCCTAATATTGCCACCCGTATAAATAATACTATTGCAAATAATGTAACCATTATTGCTGACGAGTTTAGCCTTAATACTATTTTATGTAATTTAATAGATAACGCGTTATTTTATGGTTTAACGCAGCACAACATCGAATTAAGTGCCGTAAGTAACCCAAAATCCACTATCATTTCATTAAGTAATAAAGTGGCTACAGTATTGAGCGAACAACAATTACAAGCTATTTTCGACCCGCTTTATCAGCTAGATTCATCTAGAACTAATAACCACCGTCACGGTTTAGGGTTATCTATTGTGCAGAGCTTATGTAACTTAAATGGCTTTACTATTACGGCTAGTAATACCGAAAACAATACGCTAACGTTTATATTAACGCTGCCCTCCGGGTAAATTTAGGTTAGTATTTACACTACTAATTTTTGAGATTTTAAGGACAAACCATGAATGCTCTTACTCGTATTAGCCACTTTTTTATTGTGGCGTTACTTATAACATTTAGCCTTAACAGCTATGCTGCTCCTGCGTTATACAAAATAGAAAAAAACGGAGTTAATTCCTATTTATTTGGCACTGTGCACGTAGGCGACGCCAGCATGCAAGGCTTGCCTAAAAATGTAACTGATGCAATTGATGCAAGCTCTCAAGTTATTGTAGAGGTAGATATAAACAAACTAACGCCACTGCAAATGCAGCAGCGCTCTATGCCATTCATGCTACTAAAAAACGGTAAAACATTGCAAACTGAGCTCTCTGCAGAAAATTACAATAAACTTAAAGATTATTTTGCCAAAAAGTCGATTGATGTGGCTATGTTTAATGGCTTAAAGCCATGGGCGGTAATGGTAACTATGATGCAAATTGAGTTTCAAAATGCCGGTTATTCAGATAAAACAGGTATTGATAAGCAAGTACTCGCTTACGCCAAAAATAAAGATATTAAAGTAGGGGAGCTGGAGACTCTTGAACAACAACTACAAATGTTTGATGGTATGGAATTATTAAGTAATGAAATGATTGCAGAAACCTTTGAGCAGCTTGCCGACATTAATACCTACTTTATTAAGCTAGTTGATGCCTGGAAAAATGGCGATATGCAAACTCTAACCAATTATTACAATACTAGTTTTGATGATAGTAATTACGGTGAAATTAGTGAGCAAGTAATGCTCATTAACCGCAACAACAACTGGATTAAACAACTAACACCACGTTTAGTAAACGAGCAACTATTTATTGCCGTCGGCGCACTGCACTTACCTGAACAACACGGCTTACTTAAACAATTAAAAGATAAAGGTTTTAACGTTACTCGTCTTTAAAATAAAAAATAGGTTGAGTGATTTTTCATTCAACCTTTCTCTCAGTTTTAATTAAAATCTTCCATTTTTAAGTAATTCTCTATACCGTTAATTTTATCTGCCGCATGATGGTTTACATAAATTACCGTGCTGCTGCCTGCGGCGCATATTTTTTCAATCAATAATAGCACTCGCTGTCGGTTTGCCTCATCTAACCCTAAACAGGGCTCGTCTAAAATAAGCAAGGTTGGGTGCTTAACCATAGCGCGGGCAATAAGTAACAACCGCTGATCGCCATACGATAACTGAGTAAACGAGGTATTATATTGCTCCTCCAAACCTATTAACGCGAGCCATTGTTTGGCAATATTAATTTGTGCATCACTTGGGGTTTGATACAAACCTATACTGTCGTAAAAGCCAGAAACAATAGTATTTAATGCCGAAATACTCACCCTATAATCCATGTGTAGCGCATTCGATATAAAGCCAATATGTTGCTTTATATCCCAAATACTCTCCCCCGTGCCACGCTTAAAGCCAAACACTTCAATATTGTTGTTATAACACTGCGGATTATCGCCAGTAATTAAATTTAATAAGCAGGTTTTACCTGAGCCATTTTTACCACTTAACTGCCAATGCTGATGTTTATTAATAGTCCAATCAAGCCCTGTAAAAATACTCAAACCACTATAACTTACACTTGCTTGGCTTAGCTTTACCAAGGTATTGCCCGTAAACACCCCTTGAACTTGCGCGCTATCTCGCTCTGGAATATTCAGTTGGCTGTGCTCTAAGTGCAGTAACTTGAGTAAATCGGCTACTTGCTCTGCATTTGGATGCGCTAAAATAGACTGTAAACACCCTTGATTTACATAACCATAATGAGTAATAAAAGCAGGAATTTCGTCTACACGATTCACTACAAACACAAAACTAATATATTCACTTAATTGCGCCAAAATGACATTAAGCGCAGTACTCGACTCTACATCAAGCCCGTCAAAGGGTTCATCAAGCACCACTAAATTAGGCCGCGAACTCAGCGCTTTAATTAATAATAACTTTCGAGTTTCACCGGTTGAAAGCTCCCTAAAATGACGAGCTAGTAATTTATCAAAGTCTAATATGTTAATTAAACGCTGCGCCAAATCGACATCATAATTGGCTGTACCCAATAGCAGCTCTTTCACTGAGCTTTGTTTGTCATTTTTTAGTTCTTTATTAATAAGCTGTTTTTGCGCATCAGATGAAACCAATTGCACAGCATCTATACTGCAACTGCGCTTACCACTACTGTGCTTAGCTTCGCCAGCTAACGCAGCAGTAATAGCTGACTTGCCGGCACCATTAGCGCCAAGTAACAACCAATGCTCGCCTTGGTTAACCTGCCAACTTAGGTCATTGATATGGTAACGACTTTGCCCTTGGCCTTGTAAATAGCCACTAAATGCTTGAAGCTGAATTGACTGCACTGTTTACTCTTATTATTTATTCTACTTAATTTAAATTACCGCAAAGTTAAACTTCGAAGCAACCGCTATTTCCTGCACTGTAAATTATTTCAAGTAATAAACAGCAAGCAATAAAAAAGCCCAGCAACTTAGTGCTGGGCTTGCGTTTAGTTCATTAAAACTAGCGGTTTTCTAAGCGATTATAGTCAAACATACCGTATTCAACACCACGATACTGCTTAGCAGCCCGATGTAAAATGTCGCTATACTGCCAAAATTGTGGATGAGTACGGCGAATGCCAAACTTAGATTTTAACGCACGATAATCAGCTTCAATTTGCATCAGTGGTAACTGCTCTGCAAATGCTGCAACTTGCTGTTGATTATTTAAATACCAAATAGCACTTGGATAATCCCCAATAAAACCAGGAACTAGAGTGACAGTATCTTCATCAAAAGCTCGCTGACCTTCTTCGTTAAGTAAGCTAGAGATATTGTAATGTGCGTTATGATGAATAATGGTATACGCTTTATGGCTATTGTCTGTTTGCTTAACCAATACATAAGATACAGGTGGCAATAAGTTAATTGCCTTAACAGGCATAGTATTAATACTTGCTAACGGCCCAGAAACGCTAGTGTAATCGTAATGCTCACTAAGTACGGGCGATAATGCCGTTTTAATTAAGCCATAAAGCTCATGTTGCGGATCATCGGTTTTATAAACTATTCCGCTAGGTTGGCTAAACTCTTGGTTACTTTTAAAGAACTTAGATAAGCTAGGCGGTGACTTACGATACCAACTACTTTTAATTTGCTCTCGTTTATCTTCAGGTAATAAGCCAAGAAAGTTACCCTCTCCCTCTAAACGTAAAAAATCCATATATAAACGTGTAACGAGTTGGTGCCCTACATTGCCGTATACATCAAATCCAGCAACCAATAAATAGTGAATGCGCTCAAATAAAGCATAATCAAGCACCCACATAGTTTTAGGCTCTTGTCCAATTAAGCCTTTCACAACCGTAGCACTGTCTGAGTGACGAAATACAGTTAACGCAGCATTTTTATTAACACCATCACCTTTCCACAATAAATTAGTGGTTAAGTGATCGCCATTTTTAAACAGCTCATTAGCCAGCTCAACTTTAGCTTTTAAGTAACGTTTTTCGCGCACCGAATATTTAATCCAGCTTTTAATCGCTAATGCGTTACTTTCTTCAGCGGCAGGTAGCTCAAGCGCATCTTCGTGCTGAATCAGCATTTCACCTACAGCAGGAGTAGCCACTTTTTTAGGATCAGCAAATGCAACCCAAAAATGATCATTTATGACGTTAAGTGCAATTTGCCCACGACAAACCGGCCCTTTAATAAAGCCCATAATTATTAACTCAGCTTCATCAAGCATAAACTGATATTTTGAGTCGATTGGAATCACTTCATAGGTTTTAAAAGGATTAGAGGCAGCCTTTGGCTCATAGCTTGGCATGCTCGCTACCGTATATTCAGGCTCTATAAACTGCTGATATAAACGCGTTAGCTTTGCATCATTTAATTTAAGTGGCAAATGTGTTTTTGACAAAATAGTTGAGCGTTCATGCATCATTCGATAGTAAACACGTTCAACATTAGGATCATCATAAGGACGACGTGTGCTAATGAGTTTAATATCTTCACCGGGTGGTGTACTTGAGCGCACTAATTTAAAAAAGGTTTGCGTGTTTTCTGGAGTGAAATAGATATTTGCTAAAAACCAATGCTCGTAAATATAACGCGCAGAAAGCTGATACTTTAAACTATCTTGATTTAAAAATGCTTCCCAACGCTTAATTTGTTGTAGCTCAAACGCTGTTGCCGGTGCAATATTGGCCATTTTACCACCGTTTTTCAGCCAATTTTGTAAGTGCTTAAATTCCTCACGCGATACGCCTGGCAAACCATAAGGCATACCACCATGTGGTTGATCATCCGCCAACCTATCAAACTCTCCCATAGTGGCACAGGTTTGAGAGCGACTTAACGAAAAATCAAAATCATCATCATCAAGTACTTCATTGTTAGCAATATCAGAGCTTTGCTTTAGCACTAAGCTATTAAATAACACACTGCCTGCTAAGTTTGCTTCTATGCTTTGCTCGCGCTCATTTAGCACCGGCGAAAAACCTTTATCACGCCATTGCTGGGTATTATCTGCATCAAACAACAAACGGCTCGGTGTAGTGGCTAATAAACGCGTACCATCATAGACCAGCTCTTTACTTAAACCTCTATCAATGCCTTCGGGAGATGAGAGCTTAAGCTGACATGGTGCATCGTAGCAACCGTGGCAAACTACACAGCGTGTATCAAGCACTGGCTTTACATTTTGTAAAAAATCAGCCCCCTCAATTGTACTATGTAAAACCATACGATCTTGTGTTTGCTCAGGGCCAAATAAATCATTGTAATGAGCATTACCTAAATACGCACAGCCACTTAAAATAATCAGTATTAGCGTACTTATTACGACTTTTCTCATCATTCGTCCTCATCGCCTAAATCAAACGTAGGCATCATATCCATTTGTGGAGAAACAAATGTTTGTTGATCTGCTGTAATCAGTACTGCACTTAATAATGGCCCGCGGGTTAAAGTTAATTGTGCATCATGCTGTTGCTCTGCAATATCTGCCAGCTCAGGATTAATTATGGTTAGCTGATAGCTCTCAACACTAATTGCTATACTGCTGTCTTCACTAGGGTTTTGACATAGTTGAGTCAGTAATTCGTCATCAAGTGGCAGTGAAATTTCAAAGTCAGGTTGCTCTAAATCTCTGTCACTTAAAGTGTCATCAAAAAGAAATAAAGGAAGGGTTAAAGTGCTATCTTGTTCAAATTCCATTGTGCTGATCTCTCAATACGGCTATGCAGGCTATTTATAAAACGATTATAGCAAATAATAAGATCAAAAATTAGCGAAAGTTATCAACAGTAACTACGCCTATGTGCTGTATTTAGTGATAAAAAACGAATAACTACATTATCAATTCAATCATACTCACAAGTTAAGTTTAACCTTATTCGCCGGTGGTGATGTTTTTTGTGATTTTAGTGTCGGGTGTCGCTACGCTCGCCCAACCTACGCGGGAGACTTGTGTACATTATTCACCCACATTTCACTTTTCTACAGACGTAAAAAAGCCCGAATCGTTAAATTCGGGCTTTCTACAATTTGGAGCCTGGCAATGTCCTACTTTCACATAGCAAATGCTACACTATCATCGGCGCTGTTTCGTTTCACTACTGAG